>CAYMCA010000032.1:0-12341 GCA_964388875.1 Candidatus Woesearchaeota archaeon | reverse complement strand
CTCCTATGAGAGACAACTGCCTTTTTTATCGTTCCCCCCTCATATATCGGATGCTAAAAGCAGCCCGAATATCCATTATGACAATATACCTCAATAGGGCCTTCTTCTGAAATTACAACTTTTTCAACAAGTATCTTACCTCCAGTACAAGGCACATCCTTGGGGGGCTTTATGAACATCCCATTTGTTGGCACAAAAGGCAATTTCATACTAAAGGTCTTATCAACAACATGTGTGCCAGAACAACTATAAATCTTCAAATCAAACAGCCTCTCACACATATCTTCCTCCTTTTACCAAACTGCCTGTTAATATTGCCTGCTTGTTTCTTTGACTTCAGCTTTCCTTGATGCTGTACTCCTCGCCAATCATCATTCCTTCAACTCTCTCGCGGACTTTTTTTGCAATCTCAATTTGCCGCGTCATCTGCTCCCCGATTTGAGTTAGCTTTGTGCCATGCTCATCCTCTGCCCGGGTATCCTGGATATCAATAAGGTTTTTTCCAAGCTGCTCTATGCTCTTCTGCACATCGCTGATGATTTCATCCCTTTTCCTTTGCATGGCTTGTTTGGTTGCATCTGCCTGTATTGCATCAGCAGCGCTCCATAACTCATACGCCCTCTCAAGGGAATAGACGCAACTATTAAACAACACCTCAACCTTTGATAGTATCTCTGAAACAGAATAGTCGTTTATTCCTGATGCCCATGCTCCCTTTTCCATGAAGGTATTTCTTAGCGCCCTAAGCTCTCTTAAGGATTTCCATTCCCTGTCGCCAGGTATTTTTCCAAGCTTTTCATGAAGCCTGCCCAGCTTCTTTTCTTTTGCCGCTTCATCCAATTCCTCGCCTATACTCCCTTCCTCGCTTGTTACCATGACAAGGTTATTTCTGCGCAGGTATTTAATCAAGGCATTTGCCCTTTCCTCTCCAACCTTGAGGTGCTCCATTATCTGCGCCTTTGTCAGCTTGTTTCCATACTCCCGCGCAAGCGCCATGACAGCCATACCCTGAAGCCTGAAACTTCTGTACGACAGAAAGAAGCCGGAAATTCCAAGAAGTATAAACCCTGCAACAATTGTTGAAAATCCTCTCAGTGGGATAGGGTCGTATTGCACAGGAGAAAAGGCGAAAATCGACAGGGCAAGAAACACCCAGCCAAGCACTAGGTTAGCTCTCAGTGAGTTTTTGCATTCATCAATCTGGGGCGGGCCTGGCTTTTGCAGAAATTTGCTTATTATCGTGGCTGCCCACAACCCGAGAGAAAAACACCCGAGCACAACAACAATCATTCCAAGAATCTTTCCCATGTTTCCTCCTTTTTTAATCTTTCTGCTTCTGTTTTCCTTTTGATTATGACTACACCCAATTTATCAATGTCTTTGCCCTTTCCCTAAGAAGCCTTATTTGGACGCGGGCTTCTCTGTTGTCTTCAGAACTCCAAAATATTCTTTCTGCATTATGAATCCTAAATTTTACTTTTTTTGTACCTAAAACCTCTTTAACCCATACAAAACATCCTTGGACCTTAGAATTCTCAAATCTCTTGAGAGGGCATTCAGAGGTTTTAGAGTTGCATTTCATAGTATAACTACGACAAAGCGAGCATTTGACATTAATGCTGTAAAGATACAATCCCTTAATAAAATACAGGCGTGCTTCTTTTCTTGCATTTCGGAGATTAAACCTTTCTGACAACCCTGGCTTAAATCTTTTCTTTATATCAACCTTCAAACCTTTTTTGTTTTTCATGTTAATTTCCTCCTTTTCTAACCTATATTTCCGGGGCATCTGGCAGCGGGAGTGTTTCATCCAGAATTTCAGAAATGTCTTCCTTGGATTCTCCTTCTTTTGACATTTCAATTACAACCTTTGCCCGCTCTTCAATTGTCTTTGAGTATGCTTCTTTGTATGCTATTGCCATCTCTTTAAGGGCATCTGCTTTTGGCTGTGAAATATCATCATTAATAAAACTATTTCCAATAGGCTGTAGGATATACTTGCATACAGCCCATGCTGCCACAGCATAAAATGCATATCTTGCTATCTCTGCCCATACTGGATTCATATTTTTCTCCTTTCAACATTGGTTTCTGCTTATTGCTCTTTGCTTGTTAAAAGAATCAGCCCGGGGCTTGCCCTTCCTGCCTGCTCAAGCCTTTGTAAGACATCAAAAATCCTCTCTTGATTTTTGGGATTTTTGAATGTGCTCAAGAACCTAAATTTAACGCAGGTTTCTTGACACTGCAAGCTTATTTTAGAGGGTTTTGCCCGGGCTGATTTAATAATTGCAAAAACTATACGCCTATTCTTTTGCAACCCTGCCTATTTTGCATCATGCTGGGCAGGCGTTTCTCCGGCGATGCCTAATTTTCCAAGCTGCTCAAGAAGCTGGTTGTAGTCCATCTTTGATACATTTAGTGAGCTCAGCCCAGCGCCCTGCCCCTGTATAAGATAGAACCTTGCTCCGGATTCCTTCAAGGCTTCAGCAACCTTCAAGCGGACAAGGTCCTCACCACCCTGTTTCTGCAAGGCCTCAATATTCTTCTGAATGGCAGCTACCCTGTTCTTTCCTTCAACCATAATTCTCTCTGCCTCATTCTCTTTTGCTGTGTAGTATGCATCCCCCCGAAGCCTTGCCTGCTCCAGCTCTCCATCGACATCGGCAATAGCCTTATTTACCCTTCCAACCTCATCCTGAAGCTCTTGTTTCTTCTTGCTTTTAATGGTTTCAATGGCATTCTTCTGCTCTTGAGCCTTTTGCTCCATGGTTCGGGCTTGATTAATTACATTTTGATATTCGCCCTGAAAGCTATGCGCGTCAAGTATTACATCATCAACCTTTATGGCGTAAGGGTTTAGTGACTTGTCCAGTACTTCTTGCGACTGAGCTACCTTTCCATACCGCTTGTCATTGTCATAAAACTCATTTGTCTTTATCTCTCCAAATGACATGCGGATTTTGCTTCTGCTGAATGCTTTTGTAAGCTCTTTGATAAATTTCTTATCCGGCTTAACAATGGAAAGAAAGGCTTCAGGGTCCTTGCGAATTATCTCGCCCATGATATGATAGCGGGTAGTGGTCTCCAAGTCAACCTCATTTCCATCAAAAGCCCGCGTATTAAGGGCATAATCATCTGCATCTGCTTTTGGGTTTTGAGGGCTGCCAGCATACTTGCTTGACATCTGCAGGGTGTCAATGATGTATATCTCTGTTGTGAGGGGAAACCACATGATAAAGTCGCCTGGCTCAACTACTTTCTTGAACCCGCCGAGCTTGCCAGGCAGTTTCTTGTAGACTGCGCCTATCTCTGTGCTGGACAGCTTTTTCATTCCGCATCCTGCTGAAAAAGCCATGAGAAGCAGCAATGGAACTGCGAGAATTAACTTTGCCTTATTCATTTTGCAACCTCCTTCTTGTTCTTGCCTGTAATAAAGATGTTAAGCAGCTGGTCAAGCTGGCCCGGGTCTGAAAGTATTCCGCCTTTTATCATTGTTACCAGGCTAGCAAGCTGACGGGCAATATAAATACCTCCACCCTGCTCAAGCGCATCTGCCTCCATCTTTGTTACTTCTGCCTTGGTGACTTCAACAAGCCTGTCTCCATCAGAAACCTTGGTTTTTTCGTACAGGTCAGCCTCAGACGTAATAACCTTTACTTTTGATTGGCCTTCTACGTGCTTTGTTTTTATTGCTGCATCGCCTTCTGCTTCAGCCTTGGTTACCTCAGCAGTATACACGCCAACAAGCTCTTTGGCTTTGTTTAAAAGGTCGTTCTGCACCTGTATATTCTTGTTGAATATTCCACCGTCTATTTCAGGCGTATAGTAATACGCCCTGTCCAACACAGCAATAATATGGATGCCATTCTTGTGATAGCCCTCATGAACCCCCTTTTCATCTGTCCATCCCTCATTCAGCATCTTTGTTGAGAGGTTTACTTTTTCCTGCCTAAGCGGGCTATTGTAATAGTCATCTGTCTCGAGAGAGCCGAGTGCTTTTTTAGAGCAGTTTTCCCCGTCCCCCCTTAAAAGTGTTTCCCAGTATTCAGGGTTTGTCCCATATTTGCCAAAAAGCTGGAGCGGGCCGCCATGCTGTATTTTATCGCCAGGCGCAGATGCTCTTGGGAAAGCCATCCACACAATAGTTATGTCGCTTACAACAGTGCTTCCGTCTGTTGTAGGGACATCAACGCCGGTTCCAGGAACAATCTTTCCATCAGGAGTGAATTCGCAGAGGATGTCTATAAAATTGGGATGGGTTGGCACTATATGCATTGTGTCTCTCATAGGCATATAGAAATACCTCTTGCCTCCCGGATAGCCTTCATGATACCCTTTGCTATCATTATTTCCCAAGCTCCAGCTAACCTGCTTTACTCCTATCTCCCAAGGATGCACATACTTTGAGCACATGGTAAGGCCAATCATTGCAAGAACGAAAAGCACAAACAATATGATTATCGCCCTTATGATTCCCTTTCCTACCCCAAACTCCTCCAAACTCTCTAACATATCCCATTCCTCCTTTTCATTTGCTTGTTTCTCCCTGCTTTCCTTTAGTGCAACTGCTTACAACTGCAAACTGCTGCAACTTCCAAGCACAAGCACAAGAACCAAACTGCTAACTGCAAACTGCCAGAAAAATATATTCTGCCTTCTGCCGCGCATCACCTCCTTTTTTAACTCTGTTGGTTTTGAAAAACTAAACATTAGGAGAAAGAACAGAGCTAATTGTTACACAGAAAGTTGTGTATTACACTGGCAGCATCAGATATTACATCTTTCTTTCTCTTGTGAAAAGCGTTTAAACTAATAGCTTCTTGAAGAGCAACCATGTGCAAGTCGCGAATATTTCCGTAAGGCTCTTCTAATATATAGCTAATCGCTCTTCTGTTTTTCTTCTCTTCTGTAATAGAAGAAACAGCATTTCTGATTATTGCCCTCCTTCTCTTAAGAAAATCACTGATTTTAAAATTATCCCGGAGAGCCGCAATATGAAAATTCATAACATCCTCATAAAACTGCTCTTCCATCACTTTTCTAATCTCTTGCAGGGTTTTCATGTTTCACCTCCTTTTCTTGAGGAAATTAACAAATTGCCAGAAATATTTTTTTCTTTTTTAATGCCAAGCATCACCTTTTCCTTTCTTTGAAAAAGCCAGAGGGCTAGTCAGCATTCAAGTTTTCTTGGTGATGCTAGTTGAGAGCCATCTGGCTTCAGATGAGATTCCCTTTATTTCTCAATCCACCAGTAAATCTCAAGTTTTTTGCCTTTTTAACATTCATCCATATAGAGAAATCCTGATGCATATGAGTTAAACCATCTTATTCCAAATTCCTCTTTTTTTACGTAGGTGTCACCAATGGCTCTTAGTTCAATCAGCTTACAATTTGTTATCTGAATTAAATTTCCTTGTATCGCTGTAACCTCCCCAGAGTATACTCTATTTTCTTCAGTGTTTCCAACAACCTTTCTTAGTGTTATCTTCACCTGCTTTCCTATCATTTATGCTCACCTCCTTTCATCTATCATGAAGCATAATTCTTTTGTCGCGCATCACCTTTTCCTTTCTTATGCCTTGCAGATACCTACTCTAATCCCAAATCCTTTCTGCTTACTCTAAGCTCCTTGATTATTGTAACCCTTATCTTTCCTTCATCAACTCTTATGCCAGTAATGCTTATGCAATCTTCCCTTTTTCTAAATTCTGTAAAAAGTTTGCACGCCGGAATCCCTCTTTTCCTGTCCGGGTAGATGAGGTAGATGAAGCTATTATAAGCTGGTTTGCAGCCTGATGATGTAAGCTTTTTTCCTTTAGGCATGCTCGTGAGTACTGCATATATATCACCTGTTGCATCACTGCCTGTGCTTATACTAACAACCTTTTTGACGACATGTCCTAACCCGCGAATTCTCCACTCTACAAGTTCCCTCGCCTGTTCATTAGTCAGTTTCATTTTTTCACCTCCTTTTTGAGAAATAATCTTCTCTTGCTTTGTTTATTGTTTATTGAACTTCTTCTTTGGCTTCAGCTGCTATTCCTCCTATTATTATTCTTTCTTTTAGTTTCCTCAAGTAAAGGCGTCATCTTCTTTGCCAATCATTCTGCTAAATCGTTAATCAATAATCTTTCTCATTCCTGGCGCGATTATTATTCGCATTATAATCCAAAAAAACAGAACAGAGGATAAAATGCGAGCAATTCCAATTACCAAGTTGTTATATAGAAATTTTTCAGGGGTAGCAGCATGTGCTATTTGAGCAATCCCTGTTAAGATACATACCCATCCTACTATGTAGAATAGCAATAAAATCCCAAGACCTACTCTAACAGCGGATAATATCTTCATCTCTCACCCTCCTTTTCTTATTGTACCGGTTAATACTTACTTTTACCAACCAAACACAAATACCTTTCTATCAAGCATCCCCTCTTAACTTAGCATGCTCTTTACTTCTCTAATTCAATGGTTATTGTGCTGCCTTCGATTGTCACACTCTTAACATTTTCCCTTATTTCATCGCTCTCGCCTGTTTTTTTGATTACAAGCGTATATCCTTTAGCTGCTGCGCCCTCCTGTGTTTCCTGCGCTGCATTCCTTCGCGGCTGATAGTATCGTCCATCCTGGCTTGATTTTGCCCTTTCCGCCTTTTCTTTCTTAACTGCTTTTCTTACACCCTGCACTACTGGAATCATCAGTATGGCAATAATTGATATTATTGCAATGACAACCAAAAACTCAAGAAGAGTATCTCCTTTTTTGTTTTTCATGTTAATTTCCTCCTTTTCTAACCTATATTTCCGGGGCATCTGGCAGCGGGAGTGTTTCATCCAGAATTTCAGAAATGTCTTCCTTGGATTCTCCTTCTTTTGACATTTCAATTACAACCTTTGCCCGCTCTTCAATTGTCTTTGAGTATGCTTCTTTGTATGCTATTGCCATCTCTTTAAGGGCATCTGCTTTTGGCTGTGAAATATCATCATTAATAAAACTATTTCCAATAGGCTGTAGGATATACTTGCATACAGCCCATGCTGCCACAGCATAAAATGCATATCTTGCTATCTCTGCCCATACTGGATTCATATTTTTCTCCTTTCAACATTGGTTTCTGCTTATTGCTCTTTGCTTGTTAAAAGAATCAGCCCGGGGCTTGCCCTTCCTGCCTGCTCAAGCCTTTGTAAGACATCAAAAATCCTCTCTTGATTTTTGGGATTTTTGAATGTGCTCAAGAACCTAAATTTAACGCAGGTTTCTTGACACTGCAAGCTTATTTTAGAGGGTTTTGCCCGGGCTGATTTAATAATTGCAAAAACTATACGCCTATTCTTTTGCAACCCTGCCTATTTTGCATCATGCTGGGCAGGCGTTTCTCCGGCGATGCCTAATTTTCCAAGCTGCTCAAGAAGCTGGTTGTAGTCCATCTTTGATACATTTAGTGAGCTCAGCCCAGCGCCCTGCCCCTGTATAAGATAGAACCTTGCTCCGGATTCCTTCAAGGCTTCAGCAACCTTCAAGCGGACAAGGTCCTCACCACCCTGTTTCTGCAAGGCCTCAATATTCTTCTGAATGGCAGCTACCCTGTTCTTTCCTTCAACCATAATTCTCTCTGCCTCATTCTCTTTTGCTGTGTAGTATGCATCCCCCCGAAGCCTTGCCTGCTCCAGCTCTCCATCGACATCGGCAATAGCCTTATTTACCCTTCCAACCTCATCCTGAAGCTCTTGTTTCTTCTTGCTTTTAATGGTTTCAATGGCATTCTTCTGCTCTTGAGCCTTTTGCTCCATGGTTCGGGCTTGATTAATTACATTTTGATATTCGCCCTGAAAGCTATGCGCGTCAAGTATTACATCATCAACCTTTATGGCGTAAGGGTTTAGTGACTTGTCCAGTACTTCTTGCGACTGAGCTACCTTTCCATACCGCTTGTCATTGTCATAAAACTCATTTGTCTTTATCTCTCCAAATGACATGCGGATTTTGCTTCTGCTGAATGCTTTTGTAAGCTCTTTGATAAATTTCTTATCCGGCTTAACAATGGAAAGAAAGGCTTCAGGGTCCTTGCGAATTATCTCGCCCATGATATGATAGCGGGTAGTGGTCTCCAAGTCAACCTCATTTCCATCAAAAGCCCGCGTATTAAGGGCATAATCATCTGCATCTGCTTTTGGGTTTTGAGGGCTGCCAGCATACTTGCTTGACATCTGCAGGGTGTCAATGATGTATATCTCTGTTGTGAGGGGAAACCACATGATAAAGTCGCCTGGCTCAACTACTTTCTTGAACCCGCCGAGCTTGCCAGGCAGTTTCTTGTAGACTGCGCCTATCTCTGTGCTGGACAGCTTTTTCATTCCGCATCCTGCTGAAAAAGCCATGAGAAGCAGCAATGGAACTGCGAGAATTAACTTTGCCTTATTCATTTTGCAACCTCCTTCTTGTTCTTGCCTGTAATAAAGATGTTAAGCAGCTGGTCAAGCTGGCCCGGGTCTGAAAGTATTCCGCCTTTTATCATTGTTACCAGGCTAGCAAGCTGACGGGCAATATAAATACCTCCACCCTGCTCAAGCGCATCTGCCTCCATCTTTGTTACTTCTGCCTTGGTGACTTCAACAAGCCTGTCTCCATCAGAAACCTTGGTTTTTTCGTACAGGTCAGCCTCAGACGTAATAACCTTTACTTTTGATTGGCCTTCTACGTGCTTTGTTTTTATTGCTGCATCGCCTTCTGCTTCAGCCTTGGTTACCTCAGCAGTATACACGCCAACAAGCTCTTTGGCTTTGTTTAAAAGGTCGTTCTGCACCTGTATATTCTTGTTGAATATTCCACCGTCTATTTCAGGCGTATAGTAATACGCCCTGTCCAACACAGCAATAATATGGATGCCATTCTTGTGATAGCCCTCATGAACCCCCTTTTCATCTGTCCATCCCTCATTCAGCATCTTTGTTGAGAGGTTTACTTTTTCCTGCCTAAGCGGGCTATTGTAATAGTCATCTGTCTCGAGAGAGCCGAGTGCTTTTTTAGAGCAGTTTTCCCCGTCCCCCCTTAAAAGTGTTTCCCAGTATTCAGGGTTTGTCCCATATTTGCCAAAAAGCTGGAGCGGGCCGCCATGCTGTATTTTATCGCCAGGCGCAGATGCTCTTGGGAAAGCCATCCACACAATAGTTATGTCGCTTACAACAGTGCTTCCGTCTGTTGTAGGGACATCAACGCCGGTTCCAGGAACAATCTTTCCATCAGGAGTGAATTCGCAGAGGATGTCTATAAAATTGGGATGGGTTGGCACTATATGCATTGTGTCTCTCATAGGCATATAGAAATACCTCTTGCCTCCCGGATAGCCTTCATGATACCCTTTGCTATCATTATTTCCCAAGCTCCAGCTAACCTGCTTTACTCCTATCTCCCAAGGATGCACATACTTTGAGCACATGGTAAGGCCAATCATTGCAAGAACGAAAAGCACAAACAATATGATTATCGCCCTTATGATTCCCTTTCCTACCCCAAACTCCTCCAAACTCTCTAACATATCCCATTCCTCCTTTTCATTTGCTTGTTTCTCCCTGCTTTCCTTTAGTGCAACTGCTTACAACTGCAAACTGCTGCAACTTCCAAGCACAAGCACAAGAACCAAACTGCTAACTGCAAACTGCCAGAAAAATATATTCTGCCTTCTGCCGCGCATCACCTCCTTTTTTAACTCTGTTGGTTTTGAAAAACTAAACATTAGGAGAAAGAACAGAGCTAATTGTTACACAGAAAGTTGTGTATTACACTGGCAGCATCAGATATTACATCTTTCTTTCTCTTGTGAAAAGCGTTTAAACTAATAGCTTCTTGAAGAGCAACCATGTGCAAGTCGCGAATATTTCCGTAAGGCTCTTCTAATATATAGCTAATCGCTCTTCTGTTTTTCTTCTCTTCTGTAATAGAAGAAACAGCATTTCTGATTATTGCCCTCCTTCTCTTAAGAAAATCACTGATTTTAAAATTATCCCGGAGAGCCGCAATATGAAAATTCATAACATCCTCATAAAACTGCTCTTCCATCACTTTTCTAATCTCTTGCAGGGTTTTCATGTTTCACCTCCTTTTCTTGAGGAAATTAACAAATTGCCAGAAATATTTTTTTCTTTTTTAATGCCAAGCATCACCTTTTCCTTTCTTTGAAAAAGCCAGAGGGCTAGTCAGCATTCAAGTTTTCTTGGTGATGCTAGTTGAGAGCCATCTGGCTTCAGATGAGATTCCCTTTATTTCTCAATCCACCAGTAAATCTCAAGTTTTTTGCCTTTTTAACATTCATCCATATAGAGAAATCCTGATGCATATGAGTTAAACCATCTTATTCCAAATTCCTCTTTTTTTACGTAGGTGTCACCAATGGCTCTTAGTTCAATCAGCTTACAATTTGTTATCTGAATTAAATTTCCTTGTATCGCTGTAACCTCCCCAGAGTATACTCTATTTTCTTCAGTGTTTCCAACAACCTTTCTTAGTGTTATCTTCACCTGCTTTCCTATCATTTATGCTCACCTCCTTTCATCTATCATGAAGCATAATTCTTTTGTCGCGCATCACCTTTTCCTTTCTTATGCCTTGCAGATACCTACTCTAATCCCAAATCCTTTCTGCTTACTCTAAGCTCCTTGATTATTGTAACCCTTATCTTTCCTTCATCAACTCTTATGCCAGTAATGCTTATGCAATCTTCCCTTTTTCTAAATTCTGTAAAAAGTTTGCACGCCGGAATCCCTCTTTTCCTGTCCGGGTAGATGAGGTAGATGAAGCTATTATAAGCTGGTTTGCAGCCTGATGATGTAAGCTTTTTTCCTTTAGGCATGCTCGTGAGTACTGCATATATATCACCTGTTGCATCACTGCCTGTGCTTATACTAACAACCTTTTTGACGACATGTCCTAACCCGCGAATTCTCCACTCTACAAGTTCCCTCGCCTGTTCATTAGTCAGTTTCATTTTTTCACCTCCTTTTTGAGAAATAATCTTCTCTTGCTTTGTTTATTGTTTATTGAACTTCTTCTTTGGCTTCAGCTGCTATTCCTCCTATTATTATTCTTTCTTTTAGTTTCCTCAAGTAAAGGCGTCATCTTCTTTGCCAATCATTCTGCTAAATCGTTAATCAATAATCTTTCTCATTCCTGGCGCGATTATTATTCGCATTATAATCCAAAAAAACAGAACAGAGGATAAAATGCGAGCAATTCCAATTACCAAGTTGTTATATAGAAATTTTTCAGGGGTAGCAGCATGTGCTATTTGAGCAATCCCTGTTAAGATACATACCCATCCTACTATGTAGAATAGCAATAAAATCCCAAGACCTACTCTAACAGCGGATAATATCTTCATCTCTCACCCTCCTTTTCTTATTGTACCGGTTAATACTTACTTTTACCAACCAAACACAAATACCTTTCTATCAAGCATCCCCTCTTAACTTAGCATGCTCTTTACTTCTCTAATTCAATGGTTATTGTGCTGCCTTCGATTGTCACACTCTTAACATTTTCCCTTATTTCATCGCTCTCGCCTGTTTTTTTGATTACAAGCGTATATCCTTTAGCTGCTGCGCCCTCCTGTGTTTCCTGCGCTGCATTCCTTCGCGGCTGATAGTATCGTCCATCCTGGCTTGATTTTGCCCTTTCCGCCTTTTCTTTCTTAACTGCTTTTCTTACACCCTGCACTACTGGAATCATCAGTATGGCAATAATTGATATTATTGCAATGACAACCAAAAACTCAAGAAGAGTATCTCCTTTCTTGTTTTTCATGTTCCCTCCTTGCACCCTCCTTCATTTTAATTTCTTTAATCTTTCCTTTTGACAACTTTTGAAATCTCAAGGTGCGTGTATGTGCCTTCAACCCTTTTGCTGCGTGCCCTGCGGATTCTTTTCTCAGGCGGCTCGCCATAAGCCTGCGGGATTATGAGCTCTCTTTTATTCTTGCGCTGAATAAACATTGGGCAGTAATACTCCTCCTTGGTATCTCCTTCAAAAGTAACTGACAGGCGATACTCTTCGCTGCTTACAGAGTCGCAATACCTCAGCAGCAGGTTTGCAAAGCCCCTCATAAAAGCTGTTGAGAACAAGCCAAACAGGATGAGGGCAGAGCCCAATGGAACGAACGGCAGTAATTCATCAAGGATTACAAAAATCAGCAAGCCCCAGAACAATCCTGAGCTAAATCTTTTCAAGATGCCCAATTGAAATCACCTCCTTTGTGCATTTTGCCGAATTGCGCAAAGACAATAGGCTATTAACCAATCCTGTGCAAATACTTTATCCCATCATTTCCAGTAACTTGTTGAGATGTGATA
>CAYMCA010000031.1:0-12595 GCA_964388875.1 Candidatus Woesearchaeota archaeon | reverse complement strand
GAAAGCTGGCTATGTGGACTATCGGCGCGGTTGACTGCCCTTATGGATGCAGTGACGGAGTATGCCTGCCTGCGCCAACACCAGTCTGCGGAAATGGAATCTGTGACAATGAAGCAGAAAAAACAAGCTGCACCCAGGATTGCAAAAGCCTTATAAAATGCTCTCAAAACTCTGAATGCGGGCAAACAACAACAACAAAATCCTGCGGCTCAAAAATAATGCCTGTTGTCAAATCTGGACAGCCGCAATTTGACAGCTCTTATGCATGCAAGTCAGAAAGCAGCTGCTATTGCCAGAACCCAGGAACATATGATGCAGTATGCCAATGCTCATTTGGAGAGTCATGCAATCCCTGCCAGTATGGTTGCAAGGAAGGGGAGTGCATCTCAGGGACAAATGAGAATGCACAATGCACTGATTCTGATGGAATAGATTACTACAGCCAGGGAAAAACCTGCATAGACAGCAGTTGCCAGGCAGACTATTGCGTAGGCAATACAATTATAGAATATGGCTGTGAAAATAATAATTTTCTCACTTACAATTATTGGTGCCCAAGCAGCTGCCAGAATGGCGCATGCATAAAAGGAGAAACTTCAAAAGAGCAGGTAAAATGCATCTTTGCAAATTCCAAAACAGAGCAAAAATGCTACCTCTCAGAGTATAATGACAGATTTAAATGTTCAGGGGTTGAAACCTGCGCAATGGATGTTTTTGGGCAGAAGGGAGATAAAATGGTATGGAAAAGCACATGCGGAGGCTATGCATACACAATCCTAGATGGTAATAATGAATATGCAAATTTTGAGTGTGCCCTGGTTGCAACTCCTATACCTGTTCCGCCTCAAGAAACTGCAATAGGATTTAGAAATGCATACTGGCAGTGTTATGACGGAACAGAAGAGAAACAAGGGGGAGAGGCATCATGCAAGCCAAGTGAAACCTGGCAGAAATATGCACAAGAAGCCTGCAACAAGCGATGCATAACAGCCCAGCCAGACAAAGAAAAATGCCTTGCAGGGCAGAAGGAGTATTGCGAAGGATATACAAAATGCGGGGCAAACTCTTTTGCCGTATACAATGAGTGCTCTTTAGGAGGCATTATTGTTCAGCCTGTCTGCGGCAATGGAATATGCGAAAGCGGTGAGTGGCAGGTTTGCGAGATTACAGCAGCAACCTGCAAAGAAAATGAGACATGCAAAGCATCTGTTGCAAAATGTTATGTGCCATGCGCCAAAGACTGCCCAAAAGGCATAGAAGGGGTGTATGCAAAATTAGATGAGCAGTTTAAATTGCAGATGAGCCAGGAGGCAAAGGTTGAGAATTATCAGAATTTAGTAATCAAATTCAATGACTTGTTTGTTCCAGAATGCGCCGCGGCCGCACCAGCACAAACAACTAAGGCAAACGAAACATCTGAAAAAACAGCGATTATAGAAAAGTACAGCACATTAACAGGAAAAGCTGTCTCTTCTCTATTGTCAGAATTTATGACAGCTGCCCCGCAATCATCTGCAGCTGTTTCAGCATGCGCTGGCAGGGAGCCTTATGCAGTATTGCAGCTAAAGATTTATGGCAATAATGAGAAAACAGAGGTGATAAAGATACAATTAGGGGAGAGAAAGCAGGTTTTTGACTTGGCAGTGAGCTTTTTGGATTATGACAAGGAAAGCAGGGTTGGATATTTTGTTGTTTCTCTGGCAAGCGGGAGCAACTTTACATGCCCTGAAGGATGCATCTGTGATATTTCCGGAAGCATTAAAGAATGCAGTAAAATAGGCGAGTGCCCTGACAAACAAAAGCTGTGCCCTGACGGAATATGCAGGGATAAATGCGAGATAACAGATATTACAACAGACTGCAAGTTTGGCTGTTTCTACCAGGACAAATGCCTGCCATATGGCTTGAGGATTAGTGGATTGTACTGCTCTGTAAGCAATGGCATGAAAACACAGGCTGCAGCAGCAAACGAGAGCTGCGAGAATAATTTTGAGTGCAAAAGCAATGTCTGCATAGACAGAAAATGCATCAGCCCCGGTTTAATTAAGAAATTTCTTGATTGGTTTAAGGGGATATTTGGCGGCGAGTAATACTGCAAGCAAAAAATCACCAATCAATAGGTTTTTAATTCTGCATGTTTATTGGTTTTAATGGACAGTTCAAATAAATTTATTCAGAATTTTGAAGCCCGCGTTTTAAAAACTATAAAAGAATACAGGCTCGCAAAGAAAGGCGACAGAATTGTTATTGCCATGTCTGGCGGAAAGGACTCGGCAGCAACAGCGTATCTGCTGAACAAGTTTGCAAAAAAGCTTGGCTGTAAGATTGCTGCCCTGCACATAAACCTGCATATTGGAAACAGGGAAGGATACAGTGAAAGGTGCCTTCAGGCTGTAGAGAAATTCTGCTCAGCAAATAAAATCAAGCTGAATGTCTATGACATTAAAAAAGAGGCAGGATGCTCAATCTGCTATATCCGCTCAGGAGTGCAGCAAAGGCTTAAGCTGAAAAACTGCGCAGTATGCGGCGTTGTGAAAAAATGGATTTTTAACAGGGAAGCCCGCAGGCTGAAGGCGGGCAGGATTGCAACAGGGCATAATCTTGATGATGAGGCGCAGACAGTCCTGATGAATTTTTTCAAGGGAAACCTTATGCTTAATGTAAACTCCGGGCCCGCAACAGGAATTATTGAAGATAAAAAGTTCGTGCAGAGGATAAAGCCGCTTTATTTCATGCCAGAGGATGAAATCAGAAAATACTCAATGCTGATGAAACTGCCTGTTGTATATGAAAAATGCCCGTGCGCTATTGACAGCTACCGCATTGTTATAAGAAGGTTTCTTAACAAGTTTGATAACAGCGCTAATAGAAGAATCGTTGATAATTTTGCAGGCATGCTTCCTTTATTGAGAAAAAAAGCAAAATCAGGCCTGGCAGTAAAATACTGCCAGAGCTGCGGCGAGCCCTCAAGAAATGAGATATGCAAGAGATGCCAGATGACAGCAAATTTATAGAAAGTAAGAACTCATGCAATGCAGAAATATAAATTACTTTCTTAATACTCTCTTAAAAAATAAATTTTCTTTTTGGCCAGAGCTTATTTTTTCTAATTCATAGTCTTTCAACAACTCAGTCAATCTTGCTTCACAACTTTTTACTATACCTGCTGCAGAAGAAATTCCTGAAATAATAAATATAAAAGGGATGTTACTTGTAACTATTGATAATGCTGATTTAATTATCTCTCTTTCTTTATCATCATTTTTTACAAATAAAACATGCTTTTCAATATTTTTTAAAACATTCATAATGTCATTTCTAAATTTGTCAAGAGAAATAATATTATCTATCAAAATTCCAATATATCTATTTAAGATTCCATTCTCAACAAATTGTGCAATATGCAACCCCTTAACTGCATATTTATTAAAGATTTTTGTTCTTAAATTCTGTCTTCTCTCAATTTCACCTTCTTGCTCTAACTTTCTTAGTGTTAGCCCCATCTTTAACAAAAAAAGTATTTCCTTATCTTCAATATACTCTTTGTAAATAGAAAGTTCTCCGGAGCTGTATAATTCTTTAACTGTTTGTATAGTCTTTTCATCCTGAATAAAAGCTAATTTTTTATCTTTTAACCTACTGACAAAAGATTTAATTTGTTCTGATGACCAGCTAAGAAAACCTGTCGTAATACCTTCTGCAACATCTTTTAATTCTTCAGAAGACATCCTCATGCTCCTCCATATATCTGGAGAGACTTAATTCATTATCATCTAAAATGATAGTGCTTCCTGGCAGAATTACCATTCTTTCAATCTTGATAGGAATTTCTAAATATACGTCTAAAACTTTATTTCCTTCAGAATCGAGAACAAATTCCCCATCTGAATCATACCCAATCTCTTTTAAAAGCTGGATTTTTGATTCTACAGAAATATTCTTTAAAGATATTAATTCCATTTTATTATTTAAATTGTTTGTCTAATTTATATCTTGCCTATTTAATTATTAAGTTTTATACCTTATAATCCTTTCGTTCTTCTGTTAACCATGTCTGTTATAGGATTTATCTTCTTCCCCTTCTTCGCGCTGTTTTTCTCGCGCTTCTTTTTCCCTGCTTTTTTACTTTATCTTGAGATTTTGAGAATACATATATGTACAAGATATCAAGAATGCCTATTGTGCTTACAATGAACAGCACTATAAACCATGCAAGATGGCTTTTTCTTGCTGCAATCCACAAGGCAATGCCTTTCCATGCCATGCTCCATATAATAGCAATGCTGAGAATGACTGCAACCAGAGGCGTTATGTCTACAAGCTGAATGATTGGCATAGGAGATATACGCAGGATGTATTTTTAAATATATCTCTTGCAGTATAGAAATATTTAAATACAGGCATTTTTTCTTATTTCCTCGCTTATACAATAAGTTGTGTTTAGGTAATAGTATACATACAACCTGTTGTATCAGATAAAAAAATAAAAGAGGCTTAAAATATGCTCTGCCCGTTCTGCTCGCATAAGGAAACGAAGGTAACCAACAAAAGGGACGCTGAAAATCTTACAAGAAGAAGGCGTGAGTGCCTGAAATGCAGAAAAAGGTTCACAACATATGAAAAAACAGAGGCTCCGGAGATTTTTGTTGTGAAGAAGGACGGCAGAAGAGAGCCTTACAACCGCGACAAGCTCTTGCTTGGCATTGTCAAGGCATGCGAGAAAAGGGCTTTGCCGCATGACCGGATTGAAAAAGCAGTAAATGAGATTGAAGAGGATATAAGAAAAAAAGGAAAAGAGGTTAAAAGCATGATGATAGGCGAATTGGTTATGAAGGCGCTTAAAAAGATGGATAAGGTTGCCTATATCAGGTTTGCATCTGTGTATAGGGATTTTAAGGATGTTAATGACTTCAGAAATATTACAAAAGAAATCAAAAAAACAATGTGCCACCACACCTTTTAAGGTGTGGTTTGCAAGGGCACTTGTTTTTAGGATGCTCCGAAATTAAAAGCAGTAAGCTAAGACCCCATTATAAAGAATGTGGTTTTAATTTCGGACATAAAGAAGTGAAAAGAAAGATAAATCAAAAGAGAGAAAATGGATAAAACTGGCAAAAAAGGCGGAGTTTATGGAATTAGTGCTGAAAATGCAGAATCAACAGGATTAGCTATCGAGCCTTATATCACAAAAGGAAATGGCGCGTATAATGGAATAAGCTGGCAGCTTAGAAAACCTTCAATAAAGGATTCAACAGGAAAAATAATCTTTGAGAAGGAAGTTATGGCTCCTGATTTCTGGCCTGGTGATGCAGTAAAAATTGTTGCGAGCAAGTACCTGTACAAAGGTGGAAAAGACGGAACAGATGAAAAAAGCGTGCAGGACCTTGTCTCAAGGGTAGATGAGACAATAGCAGAAGAAGCTGTTTATCAGGGCCTGATAGGCGAAAAGTACCATAAAAACTTTTTAGATGAGCTTTGCGCATTGAACATAATGCAGATAATGGCATTCAACTCGCCTGTATGGTTTAATGTTGGCCTTTTTAGAAAATATGGCGTAAATGAGAATAAAAAATCAGCCCAGTCATCGCATTTTGCAATTGTAGATGGCAGGGCAACAAACGAGATTGATGCATATGAGAGGCCGCAGGCATCTGCCTGCTTTATACAGTCAATTGAGGATAATATGGAAGATATTCTGAAGCATGCGCAAAGAGAGGGCATGTTGTTTAAATACGGCTCTGGAACCGGCACCAATTTCTCCACCTTAAGAGGCATCAATGAGCCGCTAAGCGGGGGAGGAGTTGCTTCCGGGCAGATATCATTTATGAGGGTGTATGATATTATAGCAGGAAGAATACAGTCCGGCGGAAAAACAAGAAGGGCTGCAAAGATGGTTATATCTGACATCGACCATCCTGACATCTACAGATTTGTTAACTGGAAGGCAAATGAGGAGAAGAAAGCATTGTGGCTTTGTGCAAATCCTGAGTGGGCTCCGAGAGATGCAAGTGACTTGGAAAGCGAGGCATATAAAACAGTTGACGGGCAGAATGGAAATAACTCTGTCAGGGTCAGCGACGAATTCATGAATGCTGTCCTAAATAATGATGAATGGACTCTTAATTTCAGGACAGCAAACAGGCAGGAAAAAGAAACTGAGATACCTCTTGAGCAGTATAAAGATGACAGGTATCTTCCTGACAAACGATTTCTTTTGAGAGTAACCAGCAAAAAGAAGATTACTAAAGCAAGAGATTTATGGGACCAGATAGCCAGAGCAGCGTATATTGTCGGCGACCCGGCAATCCAGTATAAGTCAACTATAAACAAATGGAATACATGCAAAAATTCAGGTGAGATTAATGCATCCAACCCATGCTCCGAGTTTATGTTTCTTGATAATTCTGCCTGCAATCTTGCCTCGCTAAACCTAGCGAAGTTTCTGAAGGATGACGGAAGTTTTGACATTCCTTTATTCAAGCATGCTGTAAGAACAACAGTCATAGCACAAGACGCCTTGGTTGATTATGGCTCTTATCCTTCTGCAGAGATAACTGAAAGCTCGCATAAGTTCAGGCCATTGGGATTGGGTTATACAAACATGGCTGCTGTTTTAATGTCTCTTGGAATCCCATATGACTCTGAGCAGGGAAGAGCAACTGCTGCAGCAATTACTGCGCTGATGACTGGAACAGCATACCAAACTTCCATAGAACTTGCAAAAGAGAGGGGCCCATTCCAGGAGTTTGAAAAGAATAAAAAGCCTATGTTAGAGGTTATAGGGCTGCATAGAAGATATCTCAATGATATAAATCAAAAGCACCTGCCAGCAAAACTTGAAAATATTCTTGAATCTGCAAAAGATATCTGGGCGGGTGTTGAAAAATTAGGGGCAGAGCATGGATATAGAAATTCCCAAGTCAGCCTGCTTGCTCCTACAGGCACTATTGGTTTTATGATGGGTGTTGATTGCACAGGGATTGAGCCTATGATGGGGCTAGGAACCACGAAGGGGCTGGCTGGCGGCGGAAAAATGGACTTGAAGCTTGGGGGGTGTGTCAAACAAGGATTGATATTTTTAGGATATGGGGCAGAAAATCTTGAGAGCATTCTAAAACATATAATTGAAAGGGGAAGTGTAATAGATGCCCCTGGATTAAGCAAGGAGCATTATCCTGTTTTTGCAACCTCTTTTGGTGATAATACAATAAGTGTTGACGGGCATTTGAAAATGATGGCAGCGGTTCAGCCATTTTTGTCAGGAGCAATATCAAAAACAGTCAATCTCCCAAAGGACTCTGCAATAGATGATGTCAAAGAGACTTTTAGGAAAGGATGGGTGAATGGCTTAAAATCAGTCAGTATTTATGTTGACGGCGCCAAAGGGGTGCAGCCTGTTAATCTTATTACATCAGAGGATAACTCCAAGCAGCTTAAATGGGGGGAAAGGCTCAGGCCTGAAAATCCTATAGAAAGAGTTGGCTGGAATGTTGACATCGGGGGGACAGGAGTTCATATAATCGTAGGAGAGTATGCAAACAGAAAGCCGTCAGATGCCCCTGCTGATTTTTTTATTGAATTTGGCAGCTCTGGCTCGCCATACAGCGCAGCTTATACAAGCTGGGCTAAGGAGCTCTCAAGAAACAGGCAGATAGGGGGGGTGCTTGATAACATAATAAGGCATAATCTTGGGGCAAACGGGGTAATTGAGGGGTTCACAAGCCATCCATTCATAAAATCCTGCTCGTCAATTGAGGATTTTCTTGCAAAACTGCTTAAATTAGAATATTTAGGGCAGACAGAACACTGCCAGGTTAAGCCAACATCAGAGCAGATGAAAAGCTTTAGGTGCAATGTTCTTACAAGGGCAAACCGGGTAAATTATTATAGCTCAAGAATAGAGCTGATAGATTCTGTTATGAATAATGGAAAGGTTATTCCTGTAATGCCCCTTTTTGAGGACGATGCCCCTATCGGAATGATAAAGTCTGGAACTCCCTTCTGCCAGAAATGCGGGCACAAGACAGAATTAAGCGGGGCAAACTGCTATAAGTGCCCAAACTGCGGAGAGGCTCCTGGATGCGGATAAAGAAAGTGCTTAGTATGCCTGGCCGAATATAAGCAGATAATGCATTGATATTAAATGTTTTTATCTCTGCAATAAGTTGTTTTAAGAGTAACTTCTTTTCCTATTTTCTTCTCCAGTTCCTTAGCCATTCTCCTTGAGTCTTGATAAGCTT
The DNA here is from genome assembly GCA_964388875.1 of Candidatus Woesearchaeota archaeon. GTDB lineage: Archaea > Nanobdellota > Nanobdellia > Pacearchaeales > GW2011-AR1 > JACOYM01. The sequence goes on along the minus strand of CAYMCA010000031.1, from coordinate 4,355 downwards.
GAGGATGAATAACCTCAATGTTATTAGAACGAATCTCAACTGCGCGGGGTAATGATTTATGTGTATTTAATTCAGGGTGTTCATCTATAAATATGTCTATTCCCCAAGAATACCTGTTTAATGAATATGGCGGTCTTTTAAATATATTCGAGGCAATTTCATAATGCGGGTCAAACTCTTTTTCTTGCTCTTTTCTTTCTTGAAAACCATCTATCTCTTTTACCATACCACAATCTCCTCCCTTATTTATCCCACTCTTCTGGGTAAGGATAATTTTCTTTTGCGGCACTGCCCATATCCGGGTCTGTCTTGCCTTTTTCGCCTGTTTTTTTCTCCCAGTCAAGCTGCGCTGCAAGCAGGTGCCTTGCCTCAATCTGTATTTCTTTTACAGAACTTGTGTCATATACAAGCTTTTCAATAGGCTCTCTTTTTGCCCTTTCCAAAAATCCTTCAAAGCCGCCATTGCCGTGAAAATCCTTTCCATAGATGTGCAATGAATCAGACTTGTCAGAATATCTCCCAACCCCTATGTCAATCCCGCTTCTCTCTGATAATTCATCTGCTATCAGCCTCTGCAGCTCTGTCATTGCATAGACATTCATAAACCATGCCTTATACCCATCCCTGCTTCTCCAATCTGTGTTCATATTAAGCTTGTAGCTGCCGTTTCCATCGGGGGCAATCCTGAAATGAAGCCTCTGCAGGCATGGAGGGTCCTTGATAAATGGGTCAACAGACGGCACCCATGTAATAACCTGGAAGCGCCTGTTTGTTATGTCCTGCCCTTTTCTTGCCTTTTCCTCTATGATTTCTATCATATTCTCAAGCTGGTCTATCCTTTTTCCATCTCCTGAATCATATGCTCTCAGCCTTTCATTGTATGTGTAATTCCACTCATCTCCAAAGCGGTTAACCCAGTGATTATGCACACCATGTGTTACCTCAAGCCTGTAATGCTCAAGCGATTCAATGCCGCCTGGAAAGATTTTATGTATCCTCGGCTCAGCAAACGGCTCTTTTACCTCTATAAGGAATGTTGCATCCTTGCTTTTTGGGTCGCCTGGCCTGTCAAATGATGTTGGAACATCAATTCCTTTCTCCCAAAGCTCAATCATTGCTCCCTGCCATGCCTCTGGCAGTGTTCTTCTTGAGATGAAAAGAACAGGCACATTTCCGCCATTGTAGCTCATCTCTTTCTCTATGCCATCCTCTTTTTTAATCTCCTCTCTTGTATAAACCATAATTCAGGCTTAATTCTGGCGTATAAATAGATTTGTATGCTTAGAAATAATAATTGCAGCATACAAAAAACACCTCAGAAAACCTTATAAATGCCCTGCTTTTATCTTTAACATGTTTTATCGCAGAGGTGCATGGAGAATTGAAAAATGGTTCACAATGGAATTGATGAGTTATCAGAAAAGCAGTTTAGCGACTTTATCCAGAAGCCTGTCGCAGTCATAGATTTCTTTGCAGAATGGTGCATGCCCTGCGTTATGATGGCTCCTGTTATTGAAGAGCTGTCTGAAAAATTTAAGGGCAAGATTTCTTTTGCTAAAGTCAATGTTGATGACAACCAAAAACTCTCCCAAAAATTCAAGGTTATGTCAATTCCCACTCTTGTAATATTCAAAAAAGGTGAGGAAGCTGGCAGGGTAATAGGCAGCCTGCAGGCAGATGCCCTTGAGGAGAGAATAAGGAAGATTGTTGGGTAATCTGGCTGTATTTTTATTCTCCATTTCCCATTTCTCACAACCTTTTTAAACACAAAATATCTTTCTAATCCAAGGTTCCGTAGCTCAGCCTGGTTAGAGCACTAGCCTTTTATGCATCTTAAGTGAAGACTACCCAAGAAAGCCTTAAGTTGCCAAGCAAGCTAGGTGTCGTGGGTTCAAATCCCATCGGGACCATTAAGTATATTTCCAATTAGCTCACCTCATGTTCCAAGAAAGGGGCAGTTCTATAACTTATAAAGTTCTATAGAAGTTTTCTTATGCTGTCTATATGGTCGGCGATTTCCTCGCCTTTCTTCGTCAGCTTAATCAGCTTAATTCTTCCCTGCTTCTCAAAGACAACAAGGTTAAGCTTCTCAAGCATCTGCAAGATTTTAACTGCATGGCTGTATGTGCAATCTACCTCTTTCGCCAGCATGCTTCCATATCTTGCTCGCGAAACCTTCTTCAAAGCAACCAGCATAAGAGCCGGCTTTCTTCTAAAAAAGATGTCGAAATTGTCTTTCATCTTTCCTTAAATTCCCTTAGTTTAAAATATACTTCGAAAAGTATATTTCTAAAGAGATATAATACTTTTAAACCTTTCGTTAGGTTATTTTAGAATATATACTTCTGCCGGATTTTTCCATTATGGATAACTGCATTATTTATAGCTCTATTCTTTGCAGTTGCACAGATAGAGAACTGCAGTCAATAGGGTGGCTATAAGCTACGCAATTCACTATAAGCCAGCTTTTTTGTTGTTTCCCGCATTATTGCCTACGCTGTTCCCCTAATCAAAGGCACGAAAGCATACTCTTCCTGCGTTTTCATTATCTCAATCCTTCCATTTCCGCCCTTTTTAGCAACAAGAACAGGCCCGGCAGAATAAGGGCACACGAGAATTCCATTTTTCTTTAATAATTTCCTTGAAACATTTAAAACATCTTTCTCCACGCTGCTGTTTGAAATGCCTGCTGTAAAAATAATTTTGTCATATTTTTCATTCCATTCCTTAACACTGAATATGTCTTTTGCAACCAATTTTATTCTTGAAAATCTCTCCTTATTCTTCTTCAGGTTTTTCTTTAGTGCCCCAATATTTTTATTGGCATTTTTAAGCAGAGAGCCTATCCTTTCAACACTTGTTACACTGCCGGAATAGGCAAGAAATGCAATAAGCGAGGCATTCCACCCGCTTCCGGTGCCTATCTCCAAAACATCATCGCCTTTTTTCAGCTGGGCAAGAATAAGCATCCTTGCAACAGTGCTTGGCTGTGAGATTGTCTGCCCCTTGCCTATAGAAAGCGCTGTGTCCTCATACGCAGCATAAGCAGCATTAGCACCGACAAAAAATACCCTGTCCACGGCAGACATTGTCTCCAGAATTCTCAAAAGCAATCTTTTCTCATCTGCTGTTTTTATAAATTGCAAATTATAAGAATACACACTTCTCAGCATTGCCTGCATTTCTGGCTTTGCATTTCCAATTACCTCATCAACATCCATTATGCTAAGATGAACCGGAGATTAATAAAGTTTATTAATCAAGAATAATTATTACAGCAATGAAAAAAGAGAAAAAGCTCAGAATCCTTGCAGCAGGCGACATCCATGGAGACACAAAGCTTGCCAAAGAGCTGGCTGAAAAGGCAAAAAAAGAAAAAGTAGACCTGGTTATTCTGACAGGCGACATTGTAGGGATGATAGAGACAGAAAATATTATCAAGCCTTTTACTGACAGGAACGAAAAGGTTGTTTTTGTCCCGGGAAACTGGGATTCGCCAGACACAGCCGCTGTCCTTTCAAAGCTTTACGGGATAAAAAACCTCGACGATTATTATTTTGCGCATAAAAATGTCGGAGTCTTCGGGCTTGGAAGCGCTGGCGTGATGTTCCTCAATGAAAAGGACGCGTTTGACAAGCTTAAAAAGAATTTTGAGAAAGTCAAAAACCTTGAGAAAAAAATAATGGTAAGCCACCTTCATGCAGCAGGCACAAAATCAGAGCTTTCAGGCTTTCCCGGAAGCAGCGGAATAAGAAAAGCCATAGAAAAGCTCCAGCCTGACTTGTTCATCTCAGGGCATATCCATGAGCTTGAGGGAATAGAAGACAGGGTAGGCAAGACAAGGGTAATAAATGTCGGCAGAAAAGGCAGAATAATAGAGATTTAGAAGTATATTTTTCTATACAATAATGATTTAAAAGCTCTGAGAGCTAGGCTGAAAATGGCTAAGAAAAAAGGATTGTCTGAAATAGTCCAGAAAACAGCTGTCACAGGGCTTGAAACTAAAGAGACTTATCCAACCATTAGGGGGCCTGTAACAAAAGATATTTTTATTTCTCATATTAAAACTAAAATATATTTCCCAAACAAAATCAGGTTTAGCACCAATGTAAATTATAAGAATGTGCAAGTAATCACAACCATTACTACTAATGAAGGGGGTGATACATTTATTAGAGGTTATAAAGGAAGAATACCAATAGAATATCCAAACTATACGTGGATTAATGGTTGCGGTTGCCATGGTTCAAGTGAATCAGGAAAAAGGCATGCAGATGCAATTAAATCGTTAAAGATGCTGTATCAAAAAAACAATGGGGCACCACACACTAAAGTGTGTGGTTTGTAAAGCCCCT
>CAYMCA010000030.1:10430-12805 GCA_964388875.1 Candidatus Woesearchaeota archaeon | reverse complement strand
TTTTCTCCTAAACTTTCTTTTTCAGCATGCCTGACAAATATTATTTCCATTGTTTGCACATATCACCTCAAGTCCCTTATCGCCCTTTCCAATGCCATTTTAAATTCCCCCGCCCTTTTCTCTGCATTAAAATATGCATAGATGCCTGCATTGCTGCCTATCCTTATCTCCATAAAGCCGCCTTTGTTGAAGACAAACCTCTCGTAGATGCCATCTGCAAAAATGTCTGTTCCTATATACCAAACAACATCATGGAACCTTTTTTCAATCCTTCTTACAAGCTTCTGCAGGGCAGCGTTTGCGCCCTCAATATCTTTAAATGCAGACAAGCCACCTCTCCATTCCTTCTTTGCCTGAAATGGCAGCCCTTTCTCAACTGAAAAGACAAATGCATTTGAAGCTGCATTTGCATTCTTTGCTGCTGTGCCTTCTTTTGTGTATTGTGCTTTATCCATTTTTATTTTATTCTTTTCAGCCTTAAACTGCTTATTTTTTTAACCTGATTTAAGTCAACATCAAATTCTTTTTCAAGGAAAACTCCTTTAAATGAGTTTATAAAATTGATGTTTCTTGCTGTTTTATTTAATTCTTCTAATTTTTCAATTAGCTTGTCGATATCACCCCGAAAAAGGAAATGCCCTATTTTTTCTAAATTTGTATTTTTGGCTAAAGCAGCAATGTCCCTAAAATCTGTCAGCCTGCCGGAATGTATTTTCATTGCTATCAACAGCTCTTTTGCCGGAACCTTTGCAATAACCTCTTTTTCGATTCCAATAATTTTTTGTTTTTCTGAATTTTTCATAATTAAATCATAACTAAAAGAGGCATTTGTTTGCCTTGATGCTAATCCGTCTATTAATAAGTCTGCATAAACTTTTAACGATGGCTTTTCATACCTTACAAATCTTGAAGAATAAATATTCTCTAAATTTTTTTCAATAGACTTTTGAAAGCCATTTTTCTCCAAAATAAGAACAAATTTATTGAGGTTTTCAGAATTTACGATAATGTCTGCGTCAACGGAGAATCTATGCTTAAATGCCGATACCGCATATCCTCCAACAACTATGAAATCTAAATCTGCATCTATAAACTTGTTTAGAATTTCAAAAACCTCATTTTCCCTTTTTATGAATTCTTCCATTTTTTATTCTATTTATATTGTTTTCAATTCTTTATAAGTTATTCTTAATTTTTTATTATACATTTCCTCAATCATTTCCAAAGCTGGCTGGAAATTGTAAATATTTTTTTTCATAAATTTTATTGTTTCCTCCAAGCTGTCAACAGGCAAATTATTTATAACTCGGCATTTAAAATCTTTTGAAATTTCCGGGGAATAAAATACTCCAGTTTTGGCATTTATTTTCAAGCCCAATTTTTTGCAGTAATATAAAAAGGTATCATAATCTGATTCTTTTATTTTGACAAAAATCGGGTAAAAATCCCTGTATCTTGCGACATTATAGCCGCCTTTCACCCAAAAAAATACAGCATCTGTTTTTGTAAAGCAATATTTTATGCCAAATAAATTTAAAACTGAATAGTAAAAATTAGCGCTGCTGGAATTTTCTTTTAAAAATTTAATGATATTTTTATAACTTCTATTTTTTTCCTGCAAGATTAAGCCCCTCCATTTTTCCTTGAAAATTCCTTCTTTGATTAATTCAGAAATCCACTTGTATGCCCAGCCATATGACAACCCTATTCTTTTTGAAATTCCAATTATAGAATCATGCTTTCTTGCAGACATTAATATTTTCATTACATACGGGTTAAATGCTTCAATTCTCATGGTATCATTATAATGATAGTATTTAAAAGCTTTTTGGCTGGCTTATTTTTGTTGTGACTTGGATGCCTCTCCTTCACCTTTCATCTCTTTATCGCCATCCTTATAGCCCTCTCGCTTCTTTTCTGCCTTTTCCATGCACGCAGGGCAGAGAACATACTCTGCCTTTCAACCTTAAGCATTATGTCCCTGATAATCTCTGCCCTATGCACTGCATAAATGCCCATAGAGCTGCTGAACTCGTTTATTGATTTGATCAATGCCTGCTTAAATATATCTGCCTCTTTCAAGGATGAAAAGTGCGCATTTATTATGCATGGCTGGGAAAACTGCAGCTCAACAAAGCCCCTGTCAAGCAGGAATCTTTCTGTGTTTTCTCTTGCGCCGGCATAGCTTAAGCGGGCATGCTGCCTTAGCAATGAGATAAACATCCCCCTGTTTATCTTTTTGTCAAGCTTTAACAAATTATCAAAATCAATCAATGAAAGGCAATAATGCCTCAGCCTTATCAAAAAGAAAGGCACAGGCGCAAGCAGCAGAAGCCACAATAGCCATAAAAATGAAACTGCAACAACAATTCCCC
>CAYMCA010000030.1:0-10420 GCA_964388875.1 Candidatus Woesearchaeota archaeon | reverse complement strand
TACTGCAACAGCAGGCGCAATAGGGATATTAGGCAGGGGAAATTCAACTTCTGTGCAGATTCTATCTTTTGGCTTGTCAGCCTCTGTGCCGCAGTTATTTTTATCAGTGCAGTCGTAAGCATGCTGCACTTCATTTTTGCATGCCTTCCACTCGCATGTCCAGTTTTCTATGCATGTACTGCTGCCGCTGTTCTGCTCAGGAATTATCTGGCTAACAATTTGGCTAGAATTGTTAACAACACAGCTTCTTTTCTCTGTTTTTCTTGGAGAGCATTTATTTGAGTCTTTGCATGTTCTATTCTGCGTGCTGTTAATGCATTCACCCCATTCATTGCACTGCCATTTTGATGTGCAGCTGCTTCCTCCACCACCGCCCCCGCCACCACTATTGGGGTTTTGTATTGTTAATACCCTCAATGTTGAATTTCCCATGTTGTTTAATGTGTCTGTGCAGTTCACGCCCCATGTGTGAGTTGTAATAGCAAGTGTTTTGGAAAAGTTTTGCTGCGAGTTTTTTGCCACAGAGCTGCTTGCCTGGTCAACAGCATTATTCACAATAAGTGAGCAGTTTGCAATACTACTTGTGTCAGAAACATTGTATGAGAATGTTTGGCTGTCTGTTGTAGTAGTAGTGGCATTTGCCGGAGAAATCAGTGTAATTACAGGCGCCGTCGTGTCCTTGACAAAAGTCACCCTTGAAAAATTCACATTTCCTGCAGAGTCATTCACACTCACAAGCCAGGTATTATTCCCATCAGATGAGTTTGCTCCTGTGATGTTTGTGCCGCATACAATTGTTACATTATTTACCCCATTATTGCTGCTCCATTGGCATGCCTGAAGATTGGCATCAGAGACAGTATAATTCAGCCATGAAACATTAACAGCATAAGAGGTATTGAGGGGGTATGTTAAATTGATAGAAGGCTTGCTTGTATCAATAAAAAATGTAATGCCTGTCCTGTTCAAATTCCCAACACTGTCGTTTGCAAAGACAGTTATATTATTCACCCCTTCCAGCCAGCCCTGCCCTGTGATGTTTGTCCCGCAGGCTATTGTTTTATTGACTGCCCCGGAATTATTGCTCCACAGGCATGCCTGCACTCCAGCCCCGCCATTGTCTGAAACAGTGTAATTTACGGCTATATTGTATGAAAAATTGCTGTTATTTGTTGGATAAGCAATTATGACAGACGGCGGTTTTGTGTCAACAACAAACCTTACAGATGAGGAATTTAAGTTTCCTGAGGAGTCATTTGTGTATATTGTCACATTATTAACTCTTTCAAGCCATACTTGCGTTGTCAAATTGCTGCCGCATGTTATTGTATAATTCACTGCCCCGGATGTATTTGTGTACCAGCATGCCTGAAGATTGGCATCTGAAACACTATAGTTTACATTTACATTTGCAGTTGAATGATTTGTATTGTTTGCAGGATAGGCTATTGAGATGTTTGGCTTGATTGTGTCAATTGAAAAGCTTACCTGTTCAGAATTGTTCGCATTGTTGCTTGTATCATTGCACCAAAACCTTGCCAGATAGCCGCCATCTGCTATAGAAGCATTTGTATAATTGAAATATGTATCATTATATCTTGTCATGCTCACATTATTCTGCCAGCTGTTTAGGGTAAACAGGCAGATTGAGATATTTTCGCTTAAAGAGGCATTAAAGTGAATTGTGCTTGTGCTGTAGGTTATGTTTACAGGAGAGGCGATTGTGAGATTAGGAGAGAGGGAGTCTGAAGATACAGAGAGGTTTAATAAAACAAGGGTATTGCCTGTCATATCATTGCTGTAGTTTGAGGCATTTGAGCCTCCTGATATTGCAGTGATATTATAGCTATATTCCTCCTGCTGGGCAGATGTTTTTATATAATCTGTTGCATTAAACACCACTATGCCCCTGCTGTCTGTCGTGCCGCTTGCCTGCGTTGCATTGGCAGATTCATTATAAATGCTGACTGCAGCGCCGCTTGCGCCAGTGCCATTTGCCCATGTGACATTAATCGTGAGATAATACTGGACAAAAAGCCTGGCATTATTTCCAATTGTTGCCTTTGAGTTGGTGAATGTCACATTCAAGAATGTGACATTTATGCCGCTTCCAATTCCGGAGATGTTGGCGTCGCTTGTCGCAGAACCAGATAAATTTGTATCAATGATTGTTGCATTTTCTCCAGATATGTTTAAATCCCATTTAAAGCTCTTTATTCTACAATTTTTAATTATACTGTTGGTTGCTGTTGTTTTTATGCCAAAGCCATTGGCAGTATCGCCAGTTAAACTGTATATAGATTTACAATCCAAAGCAACATTGTTTGTTGTAATTGTTGGACCATTAACTGGATTTGGGTCACCACATGATTGAGCAGCACTAAATTCAGAATTATCTATTACAGATGCTCCACATGCAGCATCTCCACCATAAACTGCAAACCCTGCAAGCCTCATCTGAGAAAACAGCAGCAAGATAGATATAATTACCAAGCCAAGGAAAGCAAATGCTAAAACATAATGCTTCACATACTCTTTTTTCATAGAAACTTAAGAAAAAGAAAGTTTATAAGATTTGTTGTGGTGTTAATTTAAAGTGACTTTTATACTTAAAAATTGTTCTTTACTAGGAAAGAAAACAACAGTTTTCTTTTATTAATTCTTCCGAAAGAAATTCGTATAGTTTAGAACAATAAAATTTAAATAGTTTGATAATCCTTAATCTTTATGGTAGAAACACTTTTAGATAAAGTGAGTGGAATCCAGTTGAGAGGTGGGTCTATTAGGGACTCTGACTTTGGCAAATATCAAGCTAAAGTTAAATCGTATGCCTCTGACTGTTGTTACGGTGCGGATTGTGGAGACTGTGACTGTGGCGGTTATTGCATAGATGATTAAATGACAGAATTTAATACTGTTTGGTTTCCACTCCAATACGAATGCAATAATAGTTGTAGCTGGTGTTATGCTCCTTCTGAGATAACTTCTTCAAAAGAAAAAAGATTTGACGATAGAAAAGAAGATGAATTTATAGATTTAGTTCATGGATTAAATACAAAAAAGATAATTTTAATTGGAGGAGAACCTTCTATTTATCCTAATATTGAAAGAGTAATAAAAAAAATTTCTAGTAAAGGAATTAGGGCTTCAATGGTTACAAATGGGAGAAGATTGTCAGATTATTCTTTTGTTCAAAGAATAGGAGATTCTGGTTTAACTTCTTTAACAGTTTCTATAGGGGGAAGTAATTCCCAAATTCATGATTCTATAACAAATATCAAGGGAAGTTTTTATCAAACATTAAATGGAATAGACAACTCTATAAAATATGGCTTTCCAACTTGCACAGAAACTACAATATGCAAGGAGAATGAGAAAGATTTAGAAAATATTGTTGGACTTCTAGAAGGAAAAGATTTGTCTCATAGATTATTTAATATCTGCGGACCATGTATAAGTAATTTAGAAGATTCTACTTACACAATCCCTCTTTCTGAAGGGGCTAAGATGTTTGAAAGAGTTTATCAGTCTGCTAAAAATAAAAATGTTAGATTAGTCACACCAGTGCCTATATGCAATTTTAATCAAGAGTTATACCTAGAGATGAAACAAAATAAGGCAATTTCTCATGGATGTCATATTTTATTTGGAACCAATTTTGTTTTAGATGCAAATGGAGATATTCTACCTTGTGTCCATTTTTCAAATTATCCTATTTTTAATGTTTATCAAGGGGAAGAGATTATCTCCTCTGAAAGATTCAGACAGCTTTGGGAAAATTCCGAAGAAACAAATCAAAAATTTAGAAAAATTTTAAGGAAATATCCTTCTCAAAAATGTAGCGAAGGAGATTGTTGGGATCCTTGCACTGGAGGGTGCTCGGTTTTTTGGTTAAAATATAATCCAGAAAAGGAAATAAAGGGTTTGAATTCAAATGGTTAAAATTTTATTTAAATTTGACAAAGAAAAAGATTTATGGAATCATTGGCATAAATCTAATTGGAATTCTTCATGGACAAATTTTAAAATTCATCCAGAAATAAAAAAAATTTGTGAAGGAAAAGAATTTGAAGAATGTAAAAAGGATTTATCTAATTACTTATTAAAAATACAAAATTCAGAGATTATCGTCATTAGCATTAATTCTTTGAAAGAATACTGGAAAACTATTGAAGAAGAATTTTTTAAGAGAATGGATAATTTAATGAAGAAAAAATTTGATAAAGATATTTTTGCTTATCTTACTACTGCTGGAATCTGTCCCTATAACCCAGATGAACCATCTTTTATGTTTTCTTTGTTTTATTCCTTGCCTCACCAATTACAAACCTGTGGTCATGAAATAATGCATCTATATCTCCATAAATTTTATTGGACTAAAATTGAAACTGAAATTGGAAAAGAAAAAACAGAAGATTTAAAGGAGGCATTAACTGTTTTGCTTAATTTAGAATTTAAGGACTTATGGTTTGTAGAAGATAAAGGTTACAAACCTCACGAGGAACTAAGAAATTTTATTATAGATAAATGGAAAAAACAAAAAGATTTTGAAAAACTTTTAGAAAATTGTGTAAAATATTTAAAAACAAAATAACGTGTACCATCTTCTTTTGTCAAGAACTACCTGTCAAAGACTTGTGGAATTCTGAAGTTTAGAAAAAAGAAGGTAAACTCTCTTTATTTATTGGGATTTAATGGTACCCTGCCATCCACAAATCTACACTTACTTTTCAAATTTCACTGTTTCGCATCCATCTCTGGCCAGGTAACATCACCATAACTAGAATTTCTTGAGTCCCAGTCTCCTGGAACAAATTTGACATGGCTATCAGAATATGCAACATTAACACCATCTTTATGGCACCATCTTATTTTTGAGCCCGTGTTCATAGGATTTTTTGTTTCATAATCAGAAAGCAGTGCCTTTATTTCATTTTCGATTTTTGTTGGTGCACCTTGACTAGACCCTCTTTGATAATAACTTGAAGATGCAGTTTGACCTGAAATTCCAAGATTTTGTGCCCCATAAGTTGCATCGTCAACTTTATAGTAATTTGCACTTGGACAATAAGATATCTTGCCATCTTTAGTATACCCCCCTTCAAATAATTTGCCATATTGCCAATATTGTGTACCATTCCATAAAGCAATTGTACTATCAACTGCATCATTATTAGGCAACCACCCATCATAATCCCCTGCATAAAGGTTGGTGGCAACGCCAATCTGATGCAGATTGCTCATGCACACAGCCCTCCTTCCTTTTTCTCTTGCTTTTCCCAGAGCAGGCAGTAATACCCCTGCTAAGATGCCTATTATAGATATTACAACCAGTAGCTCAATCAGCGTAAAGCCCCGGCTTTTTCCAAGCTTTTTGATTTCGCTATCGCTCATGCCCTTGGCATAACATTCCTTAGCAAATTCTTGTGCATCGCTGTCTGCCCGCATGCCACCAGGCAGGCTTAGCTGGCTATTTGGCACTCTCGGCGCATTTGCCAAGCTATATGCATCATTTCTTGAAAAGGGCTGATAATTCCTTGATGGATTATCATAATGGGTGTTCATTAGATGCTTGTAATGCTGAATTGATTTTTTCATGCATTTGCAAGGATAAGGTGTTTTTTAAGCTTTTTGGTTGTTACTATTTAGGAGTTAGAAATTAAATGGGTAAAGGCTAAAATTTGTATTTAGAACATAACATTAGGAAATCAAAAAAACAATGGGGCACCACACACTAAAGTATGTGGTTTGTAAAGCCCCTTGTTTTTAGGATGCTCAGAAATTAAAGTGGAAATGTCAAAAACTCTAAGCTAAAACTGCAGAGAATGTTTGAGTTTTTGAGCACCCCAAAAATGCCAAAATTTCAAAGAGCATTTTTGATGTGTTACATCTGCATTATAAATAATGCAGTTTAATTTCTGACATGACATTAATTTTCTACAAATTTTTATATCATTTCCTATGTCAAGATTGCTAAATCTTGAGCATGTCAAAATTCTATGAATTTTGAGCACTATCAGAAATCCTTGATTTCTGAAGCTATCAAAAATGCTTTCGCAAGAGCATTTTTGAAGTCTACTAAAGGCGCTTTTTGGTAGATTATCTGCGTCCTTTAGTATAGTTTCTGATTTCATAAAACTTATATATGGAAAAGAACTTAAAACTGGCATGACAAAGGTAATAAATGCCCCATTGGAAGAGATAGCTGAGCTGGCAAAAAGGCTCAGGGGAAAGAAGGCTTATATAATCGGAAAGGGTGGGGGCTTAACAGACAGGGGAGATATTTCAATAAGCGCGGTTCTTGATGTTAGCCAGGTAATTTATAATTCAGAGGAAACATTTGGGTTCTATGATTATGAGATAGCAGATAAGGTGCATTTTGACAGGGACAATCATCCCCACTGGAAGGCTTATTTTGGAAAAGAGCATTTTAAGCTGTATGATGGAATCTTTCTGGGACATTATGGCTGCGGCGGGCATAGCAAATACATAAAAACAATAGAAAAGGCAAAATCTGATTTGTCTTCAACAAAAAACCATAAAGTAATATTGCGCCAATTTAATGAATTTTATAGAAGATATGTGCCTGAAAAAGACCGCATAGTTGCAAATAAGCTTAGAGTAAAATTCGGCATGGCTGAAGCAGATAAAAAAGAAGATAATGACAGATTTGAGCAATATCTTCACTATGAAGGTGACGGAAACAGGGACATCTTATTTTTCTGGGAGTGGTTTTGCAATAGTTTTATAGGCGAGAAAGAGTACGAAAGAAAAATAAAAGAGATTACGGGGGCAGAGCACGAGAAGGCTTTTAAGGGTTATATAAGCTCAGTAACCAATAATCTGGAGAATTCAGGATTTAAAAGGGTTGAGAGATAAGGATTGAGAAAAATCAATGCCATTTAGCATATAATGCAGTGCATAAAACTTTATAAAATCAGCGTGCTATTAATATAGCATGAATATTGGGAAGTTTTACGAAAAATGCCTGAAAAGTTTTTCTGACAGCCTTGAGCAGTTTGAGCTTTATCATTTCACCCCGTATTATGAAACATCCCATTATGGGGAGATGTGGCGTGTTCTTAACAGCTTAAAGGAAATGGGGAGGAAAGCAGAGCTTGCTGTAGACTTTAATGAAAACATGAGCCTTGACTGCTTTGAAGAAATGCACATAAAAGACGGGCTGCTGCATATAGAGGGGCTGCGTGAAGGCGAGTGTTTCAGGGAGATTCTCATTCTAAAGCCTGAAAAGATGTTTGTCAGGGCAAGGATAAACACGCCCAGCGGAAACTTTATCTGCATCAATAATGCATGCATAAAAGAATATGTTGAAGAAAACGAGCTCAGCGAGATTGTCCTGAGAGAGGCAAGCCCTGTCCTTATCCACCCAAAAGGCTCCATATACACAGACAGCAAAGCAAGCCATTCAATCAGGCAGTTCTTGGGAAGCAAAAAGAACAGGGGCCCTTCACAATAAAGCCATCAAGAAAAAGAGAAAATGCCAACACCTTCAGAAGAACAAGACGAGGAAATGAGGCAGCAAGGATTTTGTATTGACAAAGATTATGAGTATCCAAAATTTGCAAAAGAGGAGCATGAATCACTTGAGCTATTAAGGGACAAAAGCAAAGACGAAAAAGTAATAAAGAAATTTTTTGATAGTTTTGAGGAATTTTTAGGTAAATTAAAGAAAGCATCCTCCATCCAGGATATTGAGAATGTTTACAAGGGGCACAAAATAGAAGCAAGAATTTTTTCTGAATTTGCAAGGAATGCGCCGCTATTAGAAGGAGCGCAAAAACTTCCTGGCAGAATGCTGTTTGACAAGCTTGATTTAATTTTTGAATATGAAGATGCAGTGAATTTTATAGCAAGGGATGGCGGGGAAATAAGGGAAAAAATAGCTTATGAAGCTGACGGCAAGACGCAAAAAGAAGGCTGGAAGAGGATGTATTTTAAGTAAAATATAGCAAAAGACAAAATATAGATAATCTCATAACTTATAGCCCTTTTTTTATGAAATTATCTATCTGTACAATTTTAAAACAATAGGCTATAAGCCATAAAATTGTCCATAAATTGAGCAAGATTTTTGTCTTTTCCTATCTACTAAATGACTAAAAATGCTCAAATATTAAAGTCCTTTAGTATAGAAAACAGAAAGGCACTGGCAAAAGCAACAAATGCCTTTACTTCAAAACCTTTATCTTGCTTTTCCTGCTGTAATTCCATGCAGAGTGCCCAAACTGTACAATCAAGTCAATCTCCGGATTAATTCCCTGAGTTTGTGGAA
This sequence comes from Candidatus Woesearchaeota archaeon, assembly GCA_964388875.1. Classification (GTDB taxonomy): domain Archaea; phylum Nanobdellota; class Nanobdellia; order Pacearchaeales; family GW2011-AR1; genus JACOYM01. Next base: position 2,127 of record CAYMCA010000030.1, on the reverse strand, counting down.
TATCGCATGCGCCAAAGCATGAGCCAAGCCATATTAAAAACTCTGCCTTGGGAGCCATTTTTTCAAGCTCTTCCACAATTGTTGTTGCATCTGGCTTCATGCCGTCAGGAAACTGCAGCAGGACAATCCTGGCTTTTTGTTTTTTAATCTCTTTTAAAATCCTGCCAAGCTCAAGCTCGTATTCATTCCCTATCTCCCTGATTGTTTTAGGTTGCATATTCGTTTCTTGCACCCGCATCACAATCTTTAAAAGTTAAGGTTAATTAAATCTTTCCATGGCAATCAGGCAGCCAATCGTCACAGTTGCAGGGCATGTTGATCACGGAAAGACAACAATTTTGGATAAAATTAGAGGCAGCTCTGTCGCAGAAACAGAGGCGGGCAGGATTACGCAGAAAATATCTTTTACATTGTTTCCTGCAGAGAGCATAAAAAAGGGCTGCTGGCTCATAGACAAGTACAGCATTCCCCTGAAGATTCCCGGCTTTCTATTTATAGACACGCCAGGGCATGCTGCCTTCACAAACCTGAGAAAAAGGGGCGGAAGCCTTGCTGATTTGGCAATACTTGTAATTGATATTAATGAGGGGATAATGCCGCAGACAGCTGAAGTCATTTCAATATTAAAGGCAAACAAAACACCCTTTATTGTTGCATTAAACAAGATTGATGCAGTATCTGGCTGGAGAAAGCAGGATGAAGAGCTGAAAGAGAGCATTGACAGGCAGGCATCAAGAACAAAGCAGGATTTTGAGGAAAAGTTTTACACTATCGTAGGCGCTTTGGACGCGCATGGCTTTAATGCTGACCTGTTTTTCAATATTCCTGATTTCACAAAAAAGCTTGCCCTGATTCCATGCTCTGCAAAGACTGGAGAAGGCATTCCAGAGCTGCTGATGGTATTATGCGGGCTCTCTCAAAGGTTTCTCAGCGACAAATTAAGCCTGGGCGAGGATGCCAAAGGCGTTGTCCTTGAGATAAAGAAAGAAAAAACAATGCAAAATATTGAGGTTGTTCTTTATGACGGCAGGCTGAAGGAAGGGAGCGAGGTTGCAATAGCAACATTCCAGGAGCCGATAATCTCAAAGATTAGGGCGATGCAGGAGGTTTTGCCATTATCAAGCCAGTTCAGGAATGCCAAGGAAGCAAAAGCTGCAACAGGGCTTAGGCTGCAGCTGACAGGCAGGGCAGAAATACTGCCAGGCATGCCCTTTTGCGCGTACAATGGAAACATAGAACAAATCAAGAAGGAATTCAAGAAAGAGATTGCAGAAAACATAAAAACAGACAAGGAAGGGGTTATAGTAAAGGCAGAGTCTCTTGGAAGCGTGGAGGCAATACTAAAACTTCTCAAACAGGAAAACATAAGCGTTGGCAAGGCAGGAATCGGAAACATAAGTAAGAATGACATCAGCGCAGCAACGGCAAATCTTGAGCTAAATCCATTAGATGCTGTTATTATTGGCTTTAATGTTGAGCTTGATGATGAAATAAAAGAAAAAGGGATAAAGATAGACAAAAGAGTAGGCATCCTCACAGGCGATATTGTTTATGGCTTGATAGACAGGCTGAAGGAGTTCAGGGAGAAGAGGAGGAAAGAGGCTGAAAGGGAGAAGATGCTCGGCCTGGCAAGAATCTGCAAGCTTGAAATCCTGCACAACTATGTTTTCAGAAACACAAAGCCGGCAATCTTCGGCATAAAGGTATTGCACGGCAGGCTAAACCCGCATGTGAGCCTGATAACAGAAAATAATGAGCAGATAGGAAAGGTAAAGGCAATACAGGTGCAGAATGAGCCTGTTCATGAGGCAGAAAGAAACATGGAAGCCGCAATAAGCATTCCTGGCGTGACATTTGACAGGCAGCTCAAAGACGAGAGGCTTCTTTATTCTGACATAACTGAAGCCCAGTTCAGGGAGTTTAAGAAGAACAGAGAGCTTTTGACAGGCGATGAAATCTCCTGCCTTCAGGAGATATCGGAATTAAAGAGAAAGCAAAAAGCCACCTGGGGGATATAAGCGGATTAATATCCTTGGCTGCGGGCAACATGGCACAGCACCGGACAATTGGTTATGTACGAAATTAAAACCACATTCTTTAGACTTCAAAAATGCTCATTGAATATTG
>CAYMCA010000029.1:0-12996 GCA_964388875.1 Candidatus Woesearchaeota archaeon | reverse complement strand
GGAGGAAGAAGAAAATGAAAAACATCATGAAAAAAATAGCAAGCAGATACGCCGTGCCAGTAGCATTAGCTGCATCACTTTATTTTTTGAGTGGGAATGCTTACGCTCAAAGTCTACCTATTACTGAACAAACAAAAATAACCCTCAAGCAAAATCAAGATGAATCTGAGAGGATAACAAATGAATTTGTAAGTAAAGCAAGCGGGGATGCAAAGAATAAGTTTAACCAATATCTTGTTGATGGAATGCTAACTGTAAAAGAAAGAGAGGATATTTATAATTCGATTAAGCCACTTACAGAAGGGCATTCTAAAAAGACTTCACAAGAGATAGACAATCTTTACACTGCAATCCAGAAAAGTCTTCAATCTAAGAAAGGGGCGGAGGAATTAGAGGCAATTCTTAAGAAAGAAGGAGCGAATGTTAAAGTTCATCCGCCACTTGATGGGCTAATGCTTGCTATATATTTCTCTTTAGGGGCTAGTGCATTGGTTAACATTGCTTATAAAGCTCTAAAGAGGAAAGGAAAATAAATTCAAAAACAAATGTAAGGAGGTAAAAGAAAATGAAAAATACACAAAATGCAGTTTTTGTTTTGTATGACCGAGACAGAAATAATGAGAAACACTTAAGAAAAATGTGCAAGGGAAGGCAGATGTATGACTCTTACAAAGGATTTCGGGATTTGAGCAAGGCAAGACAATTTGCTCAATCGAATATTTATAGCGGAGCAATTCTATCTGCTGTATGCCCTTCCAAGTTTCCAGAGGCAAAACCAAAAAATCCTGAAAAACCATATATTGTGGCTTTGCACTTTAAATATAAATATGGCTCTCATGATTATGCAGGTGAGTATAACCATGTACCAACATATGAAGTTTTACGATGTGCTGAAGGGGATTTAGAGAAAACATTATACAAAATCACAGAAGAAGAACCAAACGAGATAATCTGGGGAACTGAATTAAACCTTTTTTAATTTTTTATTTTTTCCCCTTTTTATTTTTTCTTGTTAATTCTTAGTTTAAACCTTGCTGAACAAAACTGACATTTAAACATTCAGCAAAGAAAGAAAAACTGACAGGGGGATAATTCTTTCAGAAGGCTCAAAAGCATTCTTAGAAATCAGGTATATTTCTTTCATTTTTCCAATAACCGCTTTTATTGGCTTGGTTTTCTCGCCCCATTTTACCTCAAATCCAATTGCCTTGTTTTTTGTTGTAATAACAGAGTCAATTTCAATGCTGTTCTGCCAATAGAAAATTTCATCGGAGAAGAGCTTAGAATTTTTCCCGAGCCTGAAGAGGTGAGAAGCAAGCAAATCTTCAGCCTTTTTATTTTCTTTATCTTTGACTTCAACAAGGCACCATTCTTCAAACAGCTCATAAAATAAAGGGTCTATCAAATGTATTTTTTTGTTTTTGCCAAATTCTATTGTGAGGTTATTAAGGTTGAGATAATAGCTGATATTAATCAGAAATAACTCTTTAAACATATGAAGATAAGCGTTTATTGTTTTTGGAGACTTTATAGAAGTTTCTTTGGAAATATTTTCCCAGCTTATGGGAGTTGGGATTTTATTGATCACTGATTTTAAAATCTCTCTTGCTGTATTTATATTCCTATTAACTTTTGCAATATCACTTTTTATCCAGCTTAAATAAACCTCTTGAACAGGGGTGGTAACCTTTTTTTCTTGGGCATATGAATTGATTGCCAGAGGAAATCCGCCAATTTTTAAATACAAATCCAAAAGAGAGCTCAGCTCTTTGAAGTAAACAAAAGCCTGAGATGTTTTTGTTCTAATTTCTTTTTCCTCTAAGGATACAAGCTGCGGTAATTTTTGATGTATATCTGGTTTCATCACTTTTATAAACTCCCTGAAAGACAAAGGCAAGATAAGAGAGTCTTTACCATTGCCCCTTCTTCCGGGAAAATATTCTGCATGCTTCATGATTTCAAAGCTTGCCGAGCCGCTTATAACCACCACATCTTTTTTGAATTTTCCATCATCAATCCAGCTCTTTATGCTTCTGAACCATTCTTCAGCAAAAGTAATCTCGTCCAGAAAAATGTATGAAGAATTAACCCCGAGTTCTTCTCTTAATGTAAAATAAGATGCCAGTAACTCGTTAAGCTCCCTGTAATCCTTTAACTCATCACACCTGAAATAAAAAACCTGCTGGGGAGCAATTTTATCTGACTCTAATAATTTTTGTATCATTAACTTAATCAAGGTAGTTTTCCCAACCTGTCTTGGGCCAAATATAAAATGCAGTGAAAAAGGCATTAATTCTATTTCTTCCAGAGTTTTAGGAATCCACCTAACCTTTTTTTCCTCCCAATTCTTATAATCTTCATCTTCCTTAAAATGCTCCTTTCCCCTCCACCATGGGTTTTTTCCTAAAAGTATGCCTTTGTCCATAAGTATTTATAATACCGTATATTTAAATACCTTTCGGTATTTAGAATGCCTATCTCTAAGCCTTGCTAAACATTACCTTTATCCTCTTGTCCTTTACGCTAAACTCACTCTCGGCGGAGTATTTCTTTTTGCTGCCTGCATCTGTTGTTATCTGCAGGGCTTTTGCATTTGTCCTTTCTTTTATGAATTTCTCCTGCGGCTTTAGCATGCTTGCCAAGGTGTTATCAACAACAATCAAAAGCTCTATGATATCTGTCTTTACTAATCCTGCTTTTTTTCTTTCTGCCTGAACCGCCCTTGAGATTTCGCGAGCATAGCCCTCTGCCTCAAGCTCTGCTGTCAGCTTTGTGTCAAGCTGCACTTTGATGTTTTTATTTTTCTCATCAATATTCATTTCAATTTTCTTTACATTCAGCTGCCTTGCTATAATATCCTGAAGCTCCTTGCCTAGTTTTTTATCTGTTTCAACAATGGCTTTTGCCAAAGGCCATTTTAACCCGATTTTTGCGCTGTCCCTCTCTGCCATGCCCGCCTCTATAATCTTCAGAAGATGTGAAAAATCCTCTTCAAGCCTTTTGTCAATCATTTTTTCATTGCACCCTGGCCACGAGCAGAGATGAATGCTTTCCTCTTTCACTATCTTTCTGTTTCGCAAGTCCTGCCAGATGCTCTCTGTAATAAAAGGGGAGATGGGCGCAAGAAGCTTCAGCAACCCTGTATAAATCTCTTTTAAGGCAAATTTAGCAGATTTGTCGCCTGATGATATCCTCTCTCTTATAACCTGTATATAACCCCTGCTTAAATCATTCAGCCAAAAATCCTGCAAAGCCCTTGCCGCAAGGTGAGGGTGGAGATTTTCCAGCTCATCTGTAACCTTTCTGGCTAAATTGTTCAGCCTGCTTAAAGCCCATTTATCCTCTATCTTGGCTATTTTGTTTTTTTCTGAAGCTTCAATAAGCCTGCCTATATTATAAAGAATATTCAGGTTATTCCTTGGCTCCTTGGCAACATTAAAGCCAAACCTTAATTCCTGCGCAGGGTCCTGAAGGCAGTATAACAATCTCATGGCGTCTGCACCTATTTTATCAACTGCCTCATCAAACCATATTGCATTGCCCTTGCTCTTATGCATCTCCTCCCCTTTCTCATCTTTTAATGTTTCATATCCTAAAATAGACTTGAATGGGGCTTTCCCTGCTATCGTGACAGAAGCCCAGAATAATGCATTAAACCATCCCCTGTACTGCCCGGGCATATTCTCGCATATAAAGTCAGCTGGAAACCATTTTTCCCACTCTTTTTTGTTTTCTAGGTAAGGCCCTATTGTGGAGAAAGGCACAATTCCTGCATCAAGCCAGGCATCTCCGACATCCTCAATTCTCTTGGCTTCTTTTCCGCATCTTTTGCATTTTATTTTTATTTCATCTATCCATGGCCTGTGGATTTCAGGCAGGCTGTCAACCTTTTTCTTGTCTGCTGCTTTTTCCCTTAATTCCTTCAGGCTGCCTATAACCTCAACCTCGCCGCAGGAACACTCCCATATGGGAAGCGGCAGCCCCCAGTATCTTTTTCTGGAGATAAGCCAGTCTCCCATATTCTCAAGCCAGTCCTCCTGCCTGGCGCTTCCGTATTCAGGAAACCATTTTATTTTTTTGTTTTCTGCAATCAGTTTTTCCCTAATCTCTTTGCACTTAATATACCACTCATCAACTAATCTAAAAACAAGCTCTTCTCCGCATCTCCAGCAATGAGGATACCTGTGCTTGTACGGCTCTATTTTATAGATAAATCCCCTCTTCTGCAGCTCTTCCAGAACCTTGGCATTAACATCAGAATATTTTTTATTGCTAAATTCATTGTAATTCTGTTTGTAAACACCTGCATCATTAAGCGGCGAGATTGAAGGCAATTTCAGCCTTTTACCTAAATCATAGTCTTCTGCCCCGCAGCCAGGGGCGCAATGGACAATCCCTGTGCCTTCCTCCTCAGAAGCAAAATCCCACAAAACAACCCTGTGCGGTGATTTTGCTTTTAGCTGCTCAGGCAGGTTATAATAAGGCATTTCATATTCAATTCCTTCCAGCTGCCCGCCTTTTTTTCTTTCAGTTATTTCATAGCTTCCCTTTAGCTCCTGCAGCCTCTTTTCAGCCAGCCAATAGTGCTCATTACCCTGCTTTGCCTTTACATAATCAACATTTCCATTAACAGCTATAACTACATTAGCCGGAACTGTCCAGGGCGTTGTTGTGAAAATCAGAAAGTATTCATTTTTTCTCCCTTTTAGCGGAAACCTCATAAATACTGCTTTATGTGTTACCTCTTTGTAGCCCTCTGTTGCTATGTCATGCTTTGAAGAGGCTGTTCCGCACCTCCAGCACCACGGAACAACATCCTCGCCTTTGTAAAGCCAGCCATTTTCAGAATATTTCTTAATCAAAAGCCAGTTATGCAGGTTATTTGCGTCTGACATGGTATAATAAGAATTTTCCCAGTCCATCCACTGCCCGAGCTTTATAGATTGTTCTGTTTGAATTTTAGAGAATTTTTCTGCCCTTTTCTTGCATGCCTCAACAAAATTTAAGATTCCAAATCTCTCAATGTCTGCCTTGTTTTTCAGCCCCAAATCCTTTTCCTCTTCTCTTTCAATCCAAAGCCCCTGGCAGTCAAACCCATTCTGAAATCTCTGCTCATAGCCCTGCATTGCCTTAAACCTCTGAAACATATCCTTGTATGCCCTGCCCCATGCATGATGCACACCCATTGGATTGTTTGCAGTTATCGGCCCATCAAGAAAGCTCCATCTTTTTTTGCCTTTATTCTTTTTTCTCAGCTTGTCAAATATCTTTTTATCTTTCCAGAAGTTCAAAATATCTTCCTCTGTTTTTTTAAAATCATACATGTTCATTTAACAGGATTTTGATTTATAAATCTATTTTTCTATTTTTCAGCCACACCTTGCTGTACCCCCTATCTTTGAACTCATCAATAAGCTTTTCTGCCAGCCCGCTCTCGCTTTCCCTGGCAACGCCAGAGATTGCAAGATTAAGCCACTCACAAGGCAGATTGTTGCCTGTTTCAAACTCCCTTGCCTCTTTATATCTTGCCTGCTTCAAAAGCCTTTCATAATGGCTGAAGCAGTCAAGCATTGCTCTGGGAGTATAACAAAAAAACACCCCGCTATTCATGACTAAGCCTCCAAGGAGCCTTGCCCCCCTATAAAAAACATCCTTCTTCTCACTCTTAGTTTCATCCTCAAGCCTGTTCTGCCCATATTCAGCATTATCAATTGTCATGTTAGTTTCTGCAACCATGTTTGCCAGAGTTGCAGTTAAATAATTATAGAAATAATAGCACTAGCTGTAATAATTGCAACAATTGTTCTAAATGCAAAGCAATTATATTTAGCCATTATAACTGAGAGAAAAGGTTGTATTTAAATTTTTCCTGCCAGCAAGCCCAAGGCTTCATCCTCAATAAAATGCAGCCTGCCCGGAAGAACAAGGCAGAAAGGCGCTTTTATAATGCTGCCTTTTATTTTTCTCAAATCTTCTAATTTTTCATAGTATATTCTGCTGTCTTTTGCTCCGAGCCTTGAGCATGCAATAATGCTGCCAAGCCCGAGCTTATTGGCTTTTGCTGCTTTTTCCAGCTGGTTCAGCGCCTCGCTAAAATCCATTCCTATGTCAACCAGCAAGAGCGTGTGCGCCCCTATTTTCTGGTTTTCTTTTGCAACATCAATAAAGCTTGTTGGCTGATAGCCCTGTTTCCAGGCAGGCATGCTTGCTGTCCTGCCAAATTTGTATAATTGAAGCCCTGTTTCAGCAACTGCATCTAAAATGCTTGCATTATGCAGAATTCTGAAAGGAATTTTATCTTTTCTGCATTTCAAAATTAAGGAGATATGGGTTGTCGCAGCAAGAGGCGAGCCATATGCAAGAAGGGCAACATCCTTATTTTTTGCCTCTTCAACAAACATCTCGCCTTCAACCTGCTCCCTGCCCAGCTCAAAAACCTTTTTTCCAAGAAATTTCTCCAGCTCCTTAATCTTGTAAGGAAGCTCAACTGTGTAGCTTTCCAAATATAGTTTCTCGCATTTTCCGCATATTTCCCATCCTTCTATGCTTATGCCTTTCACATCCAATCCCAATCCAATCAGATAAAATGTCATTTTAATCAGGATAAAACAGGCTTTTTATAGTTTTTTTATTGCTGGCTTGCATGACGAAGAAGATGGTTTAATAATCAGGAATTTTTCTTCCTCTAATAACATAATACAACGAGCCAGATACCAGCCCGCTGAGCATGAATGAGCCAAGAATTGCAGATACAAGCTGTGACGAGTTTAAGTCATTGCGATTATTTAGAATATAAAATTGGTTATACAAAGCCAAAAAAACAGGGATGCCTGTAATACAGCCAGCCCAGATGCAGTTTGAAAGCCACTTGCCAAGATTATCAGTTTCATGCTCCAAATCTGACTCGATGGTTTTCTGTTCAGAACTTTGGGCACTATTCTCCAACCCCTCTTTTTTCATTCAATAAATAGAGAGATTATCATATATAAACATATTTCTTTTTGTATGATTGGGACAGAATTAACTTCTGAAAAGGTTAATTAAATCATGCCATATGACTCTGCAAAATAAAGCTGTATCAATTCTCTCTTCAATTTTCTGGCTGACTCTCCAGCCAAATAATTTTTTGTCCTGGGCAAAACCATTTTCAGAGTTTACTCTCTGAAAATATTCTTTTAAATAATTCATAGTGTCTAAAACAAAACTTTTCATAGTTTCAAGCCATTCATCACCATGCCCCAGCTTGGAATTCTTTCGGGGGATTATGTAAACTTTAGCTTCCTTAAATAAGCTGACATAGCAAGGAAAGCTGTAATACCTATCAAGCCTTATAGAGTCAACTTTTATTTCTAATTCATCAAGCATTTGCATGGCTTTTGCAAATGCTTTTGCCTCGCTAATTAAGCTTGTTCCAAAGCAAATATACATTCTTGTAGAAATATCCATTAATGCAAACTTGTAGACAAATGCTTTTTTCTTTTTCTGCTCTTGTTCTTTTGCCTTATCTTTTAGCTTCTGAACTTCAGAAGCATAATGCTTGCTGATTATCAAGCTGTAACCTGTTGCATCTCCGCAAGCATTAATTTTACCAATCTCTTTTTTCTTTAGCATAATAACAAGCAAATTGAATAAAGCAATTTCTACTTCTTCGTCGGAATAAAGCCCCTCAATAGTTTTGTAGCTTACATCTACTCCAGTCATTAAGGAAAAAAGCAATAAGGCGTTTGACATCATCCTATTGCTTTTTCCGAATAGCTGATGAATTAGAATCAACCTTAATTTTTCATCAGGCTTAAGGCAAGATTTATTTCCTTTTCCGCTATAAATCCTCAAGCCTTTTGTTGCTTCATCTGTTATTGGCTTCAGGATTTTTATTGCTTTTTTTATACGCTTCTTGAATTCTCTTTCATATTCCGCAGTGTCTGGCTTTTCTTTTTGCTCTTCAGAACGCTTTCTGTAATCAGCGAGGATAAACTTATCCAATTCCCAGAGTTTTCTTCTTATCTGCTTGTTTCTAAGCCGCATTTTGCACCTCTTTTGAATAGAGGTAGAGTATACGCTACTTCTACTTTTCGGTGTTGCATTATATTCAATATAACACCGAAAAGCTTATATAGTGTAGCGTATACTTATTTGTTATGTATTTGAGATTTTTTAAGAAAGGCAATAAGAAATATTATTATATAGCCAAAGCTGTGCGGAAAGGATTGAAAGTTATTCAGAAATCTGTTCTTTATGTCGGCACAGCAGATACTTTATATGAAAAATTAGTTAAGCTCAAAAAAAGGGCTTAATTCTGTCCCAATCATTCTTTTTGTCCAGTTATGTCTTTACAAATTTCTTATCATAACTCTTCAGCATGCAAACCAGAGATACTATGAGGGTGAACAAAAATGAGAATATTAAAGGCAGTTTTGGCTCAATGTCCATAAATAAAAATGCAGCCGCCATAACAGCAGAGGCGGGAATCAGCAGTGCAAAAGCCAGCCTGCCCTGGATAAGCTCCTCTCTTGTCAGCCACGCAAGCAGGTAGCCAAGAGGCACTGATGACAAGAGCACTGCAATTGAAATTATGATTTGAAATGTTGATAGCATAACATATTTAAAATATGCCTATTTTTAAGGTTTATGAACTTCGCAGTTGTAGCCAGCAAGCAGGACATTGCAGGAATGAATATAGCCAGCTTTGTTAAAGGTTTGTCTAAATACATTACAGACAAGGATATTATTCGTGCAGAGGAAATCTGCAAGCAGGTTAATGAGGATTTTATTGTTTTTGCAAGCAGGCATAAAGGCGCGCATGAGAAAATTTTAAGCTTGCATGCGCCTGGAAACTGGAAAAAGGCAGAGTTTGGCGGCAGAGAAGGAAAAGTTTGCAAGACATCGGGAACAATTTTAAAAGTATTTTTTCAGGAATTAAACAAAAATATTCCAGAGGGATGGCAGGCAACTCTTGAATGCACCCACCATGGCCCTTTCATAAAAAAGCCCTGCCTGTTTATTGAGATTGGAAGCAATGAAGAAAACTGGAAAGATAAAGAAGCAGCAAAGGCAATTGCTATAACAATAAAAAATGCAGTTAAACTCCTTCAAGGCAATTCTAAACACGCTAAATATCAAAATACTATTGCCATAGGCGGCCCGCACTACTGCCCTAACTTCAACAAAATCCAGCTAAACAGCGAGTATGCAATAAGTCATATAATTCCTGAATATGCCCTGCCCCTGACAGAGGAAATGCTCAAAGAGGCAATCTCAAAAACAATTGAGCCGGTTGATATTGTCCTGCTGGACTGGAAAGGATTAGGCAAAAGCGAGGAGAGAAAAAAGGTTATAGATTTATTAAGCAGGTTAAATCTTAAATACAAGAGAACAAACGAGGTTGAGAAATGATTTTTTATGCAGCCAAATGTAGACAAATCAAAAGCTTTAAATATAACCTTTTGTTAGTATCAATTGATACTATTACTGATATAATAAGATGTTAACCCAAACACAAGAGAAAATATTAGCTTTTTTGCTAAGCAACCCCTGTGGAAAGTTAACTATCAGGGGCATTTCAAAAAGGCTGAATAAATCTTATACATTAGTCTATAATAACATTCGGGGCTTAGAAAAGGATAATGTTATTGTAAAGGAAAGCGTCCCGCCAGCAAAGGTTGTTAAATTAAATGAATTTGCGCCTGCAGAGATTTTTGTTGAGATTGAGCTAAAAAGAAAAAAGGAATTTTTAAAAGAGTATCCTTGGGTAAGCCTAATGCTTAAGGATATTTTGTCATCTGCCAAAAATCTTTTTTTTATCCTGCTTGTTTTTGGGTCTTATGCTAGAGCAATGCAAACAAAAAAGTCTGATATTGACTTATTGGTTATTATGCAGGACAAAAAAGATATAAAAGATGTAGAGAATGCTATAAATAAAGCGTACACAAAAGTCAAGAAGGGATTGAATTTTGTTGATGTGCATGACTTTAAAGAGATGATAAAAAATACAGATGAATTGAATATTGGAAATGAGGCAAAAAAGCATCATCTTATTCTGTACGGGGCAGAAGAATACTATCAATTGCTGAAAAGAATTTATAAAAGATGAAAGTGCAGGACATAATAAAAAAGAAAATTGAAATTGCTGAAAGAAGAATCTTAGAGCTTATTAAAGCAGGCGACTTGAAAAATCTGCCAGATGCAGAAAAATACCAAATAAGCAAATTTTACGAGGAAAAGAGCAGGAATAGGCTGGAAACAGCAAAGATTATTTATGATGCTTCAAAAAATTCTGATGAAAATAGCGGGGGATATAAAGATTATGCAGAAGTTGTATCTGCAGCTTACTATTCAATGTATTATATTGTTCATGCATTTTTAGCGTTAAAATACAAAACAAAGCTGAGAGAGGGGCTGAGGGGGGTTCATGCAATAACTGAGTATGTTATACTTTATTATCTTGTTAAAACAAAGAAATTAGCAGAACATCTTTACGATGAATACCTAAAAACTTTTGAGACTGCTGCTCAAATTCAAAAGTTGGGCTTAGATGACTTTCAAGAAAAAGCTTACAGGTATGCTGAGCAATATGATAAAAGCAGAAGTGCAAGGGAAATATTTACCTATAATGTCACGCCTAATGTAGAAGGCTATCATGCAAGGCAGGCAATCAATACTGCAGAAGAGTTTATTGGCACAATAAGGCAGGTAATGATTCAAAATGGATAGTTTTTGGAAAAGAGCTGAAAAAAACATTGTGATGCATGGAAGCATGATGAATGCTGTTGAGAGCTGCATTGGCAGGCATGCTGCAGGGCAGCCAGGCAAGCTTGCATTTATCTTTGAGGATGAAAACGGCAGAATAAAGAAATATACCTACAAGCAGTTGCAGCAGGAAGTGAACAGGTTTGCAAACCTGCTGAATAGGCTAGATGTTAGAAAAAGTTCAAGAATATTTCTCTTCCTGCCAAAAATCCATGAGATGTTTATAGCATTTCTTGGAACAATCAAGCACGGCTCAATAGCCGCCCCCTTATTTGAGGCATTCCAGGCACAGGGGCTTGAGCTAAGGCTGAAAAGAGGTGAGGCAAATGCCCTTGTAACAAACAAGGAATTGCTAAAGAGGCTGAAACACAAGCCAAGGGGTATGAAGACAATTGTTATTGACTCTGAAAAATTCAAGAAAGAAATAAAAAAGATGCCTGATAAGTTTGATGCTGTAATGAAGAATAAAAAAGACACTGCATTAATGATTTTCACCTCATCAACAGCAGGAACGCCTGTTGCAGGAATAGAGCTGCCGCATTATGGAATTGTCCAGCAGGATTACGCAGCAAGGCTTGTCCTGGATTTGCACGAGAATGACAGATATTGGTGCACAGCGCATCCTGGCTGGGTTTTAGGGGCTGTTTATGGCATTCTTGCTCCTTTGTCAATTGGATGCACAAGCTATGTTTATGAAGGGCATTTTGATGCAAAAAAATGGCTCTCTTTTCTTGCCAGAAACAGGATTTCTGTTGTTTACACAGCGCCCACTGCCTTAAGGATGCTTAAGGCAGAGGCAAAAAAGCCGCACATGAAAAGCCTGAGGGTGTTATGCTCTGCTGGAGAGGCGCTGACACAAGATATTTACAGCTTTTACAAAAAGCTTGGAATTGATATTTATGACAGCTATTGGCAGACAGAAACAGGCGCAATTGTAATAGCAACATGGAAAGGGCTTAAAAAAAAGAAAGGCAGCATGGGAAAGGCAATTCCTGGAATAAATGCAGCGATAAAGGATGAAGCAATCGCGCTAAAGCCGGGCTGGCCTGCAATGATGACCGGCATCTACAGGCATAAAGAGATGTACAAGAGTTATTTTAAGCACGGCTGGTTTAAGACAAATGACTCTGCAAGAATTGACAAGGATAAATATTTCTTCTTCATAGGAAGGAAGGATGACATAATAAAAACCTCTGGCGAGAGAGTCTCTCCCATTGAGATTGAATCCTTCCTTATGAGCCACAAGGCAGTAAAAGAGGCTGCTGTTGTAGGTGTTCCTGACAAAACAAGAGGCAGCATCTTAAAGGCATTTGTTGTGCTTAAGAAAAACCAAGGTTTTTCAAATCCTGCAAAAAGCGAGAAGCTGAAAGAGGAGCTCTCGCTTTTTGTAAAGAAAAATTATGCAGGGCACGCCTACCCTCGGCAGATAGAGTTCATAAAAGAGCTGCCAAAAACCAATTCAGGCAAGATTATAAGGATGAAGCTGAGGGAGAGGAAAGGATAGAATTAGTTTAGGGGGCGCGGCTGAGAGTTTTTTGGAAAAAGAAAAGTCTTGTTAGTTTCAAAATCTTTCGCCAAGATTTTCTTGAAGATATTTATAATAAAAGTCAATTCCTTCTCTCAGTTCTGGAAATCTTCTGTGCTTTTCGTTCATTCTCCTTTTCCATTTATCACTGCAATAAATAGATCTTAATGTTACATTTTTCCAGTTCATCAAGAACGCTTTTGCTTCATCTTCTGCTTCAGATCCTTCATGTTCGTAACAAGCTCTTATAGCTTCTGGAATGACGACAGGATAGTTGGCGTCATGTTTGCTGAAATCAATACTTGTCTGTCTAGCCAAATAAGCGTCGCCTGTTGAAGTCCCTACAAAAGGAGTCATAGGGGCAAGCCTCCATTCATCAACATGAAGATTTTTCATTATTTCGGCATATTTTGATAAAGATTCTATTGTTTCGCCTTCATGGCCATACATCATAAATCCTCTGGTGAACATTCCAACATTGTGTATCGCGGATAGATGCTCTTCTAAATCTAATAGGGTATTACTTCTTCCCATAGATCTTAAAACTTCGTCGCTCGGACTTTCAACTCCAAAAGCGATTCTTGTAAATCCTGCTTCTTTTAATGTAGAATATTGACGTAGAGACAATCCTCTTTTCACCATCTGTTCTTTACTGAATGGCCTAAACATGGCATAAAGAGCCATCTCTTGGGAAACTTTTCCTTTTTTCTTCGCTTCAATAATTC
>CAYMCA010000028.1:0-13612 GCA_964388875.1 Candidatus Woesearchaeota archaeon | reverse complement strand
TTATGCCTTCTTTTGTTATTGTGAAAACATCTATTCCAAACCCGCTTCCTGTATCTCTTTGAGAGGATGACTTGATGCACTCAACTGCAAGCTCTATTCCGTCCTTTACTGACATGTCTTTTTTATACTGCCTCTCCAGCAAGCCGAGTATGTATGGCATGCCGCTTCCGAAGTTTGCATCATAATCCTTGACTTCACAAATTCCACCGGCAGGGTCTATTGAAAAGAGCCTTGTCTCGCCATTCTCGTCCACTCCGCCGATAAGCGTCCCGACTATGCTTACAATGGTTGAGAACTGCCTTATGTTCCTGAATGTAAGCATTGCAAAAAGGTTTGCCGCTTCTTTTATGCTTGGCCTTGACTTGCTTCTCAGGTGCTTAAGCCTTAATTCTGCTGCTACAATCTTGTTTAAAAGCTGGGCGTCTGAAACACCCCCAGTATAGCTCGCAACAATGTAATTATTAATCTGGAATAATTTCTGGTAGTTCTTGCCAATTATTATTGACTGGCCGCCTGTAATCTGCCTGTCGCCAGCCATGACAATCCCGTCTTTGCACACTATGCCTAATATGCTTGTTCCTGTCTTGCGGACATACTGCTTTATTTCTTCATCCATTTTTAGTTGCCTATAGAATGATAATCCTTCAGAACCTCTAAAATCCCAATGCGCGGGATGTTTATAAAGCTTTTGGTGAGATTTTATATATAATGGCTGTATGCCAAAAATCCTTCTGGTTTAATAATTCTTTTTAGTTCGGGAAATAGTTTCTCTCTTAATTTCTCATCAAGCGAATCATAAGCATTAGCGTATAATGCTGGAGAATCAAAAAATGCACAAGCATTAGCTAAGTCAACAGAGTGATCCTTTATAAAACTTAAAGAATCATGCAATAAGTCCATCTCATAATGCTCAAATTCTTCTCTCTCAAGACCGCGAACATCAATTCCTATGGGGTGAGCGCCTAGCTTATACAAGGCACGGCATAATTCAGGCTCCCAACGTCCTTTTGCTTTGCTATCAGCAGAAGGGCGATTATCACAACTTAGTATTGAACCGCAACCCAAATCAAGAATAACTTTATTTTTTAAGTCAAAGTTTAATAGTAAGAGAATTGGGCGCAGCTGATAATCAATATACTCAACATCTTCATCTCCAATTTTCTTTGTTAATTCCTTTGTTTGTTTGTCTGCTCTGATAAGCAGGTTAGGATTTGCAGTTCTTTGAACAGATGTATAACTGCCGTTCTTTAAGCCTATATTGAGGCAATATCGCTCATTATAGCCAATAAAAGTGCCATTTACTGATTCTAATTTTTCTTTCATCTTATATCTCCTCTAACAATCTAAGATTCTGATTAACTTTTTCTGCTGTTCTTGAAAATCCAACAATATATGATAATATTCTAGGGTCTAATCTATTTTTTAGTTCAATCGCTCTGTCATAAGCTTCTTTAATATCTTTTATTTTATTCTCAAGCAGTATAATCTTTCCAGTGTTTGGATTAGAAGGATTAGAAAGTCCTTCAATATGCTTTATTCTTTCTTCATATTTGCTAGTATCCGATGAAACCTTGAGGGCTTGTCCTGAATATAATCTAGCAGATAATTCTGCGCAATCAAATTTCCCCCATCCAGAAAGATCATATAAATCAAATTCAGGGTCTTTTTCAAATTCTTGTTCAATCCTAAATTGCGGACATTGTAAAAATTTGTCTATAATATGTTTCAATTCATGATTTTCTGTTCTATCAACACGCAATTGATTACCCTCATCCCCAAAGAGAGCTTGTAATAATCTGTCTTCAGAGTTGGTGTTTACAAAAAAGGTAAGTGGTTGCAAACCCATTAGACGCGGTGATTTCACTCCTGAATCTAGATTTTTGTCCACCTTGCCCAAACATTTTTCTAGATCTGATTTTAAGTATTCTCCTGATTCTTCATGAGGAAATGAACCTTTCCCCTTCATAAACAAATTAATTTTTTTATGAACTTCCTTTCGCTGCTTATCATAAAGAATTTCGAAATATTCTGGCATTGAATTCACAAAGCCATTTTTTCCTTCAAAGAGTTTTATTTCTTCTTTTGTGTGAGGTGAAATAAAAAAACCAACAGCAAAGGGATATAACTTAATTTTTTGAGGATAGACGAATGCATTCTCTTTATCATTAATACAAATTCCTTTTGGAAAAATTGCTCTTAAAAAACTACTTTCTTTTAAAATAATTGGTGTGCCATTTTTTCCACTATAACTTATTCTGCCTAAATCTGCTCTATAGCCCTGCCCTGCCCCTTTATATCTTTCTGCAGCTTTATTAATAGTATAATTAGCTTTTTCAATTGCATCACAAATATTTTGCTCAAATTCCCTTATTTCATATAAACCCGTGCCTTTCTCTTCAAGCATTTTAAGTATATTACTCTTAACTTTAACAGGATTCTCTCTAGCCAGAACTCTATCAAAATATTCTTTTTCTGATTCTGCAATATCTAGGATAAACTTTGTTAATTTTTTTGCCATTTTAATTTATCTCCTTATTATCTGCTATATTTAGTATATATTTAAATCTTTCTATTTTGTAACTACTTATAAATAACTAATAATCCTTCCATTTTGGTAGCTCTCCAAAGTACCATTTAACATGATCGGTGTATTTACGTCTAAAGTTCTTTGATTCATCCAGCATATCCTGAAGAACTTTAATCTTTTCTGCAGGTGCAGGATTCTCTAAGAGGAGATATTCTCTTACATTTTTTATTATCTTACTGTATTTGAAACAATCTTCCCAGAATTGCTTTATTATTTCTTTAGGGCATGATCCAGTAGGGTTAAATCCCATTTGATAAGAATCTATAGTTCTTTCATGGATTGCTATTGCTTCAATTATCTTTTTTTCACTAAGATCTCCGCTCAGGTCCGGCACTTCTCTTAATTTTAAGAATAAAGAAGCTCCTGTTTTTTCTTTTTCTGGTTCCATTTTCAACTCTCCCACATCCAGCGAATACGATCACTATATTTATTTCTAAAATTATCTGATTCATCCTGCATTTTCCAAAAAGCCTTACTTTTTTCAGAAGGCATGGGATTTTCTAAGAGAATGTAATTTTCTAAATATTTTCTTGCATTGTTTATTGCTTTATTGTATTTTGTGCAATCTTTTCGAAATTGCTTTGTTTCTTTTTCAGATTGCAATCCTAACCATTTGAAGTTAGCTTTGAAGATAGATAGATTCTTTTCATTAATTATAACTGCTTCTAAAATCTTTTCTTCTGTAATTTCTATTTCATATTTTTCTAATGTCATTTTTCATTTACTCCTTGTATTGCATCCCTCTAACATTCCAATTATCTGCAAGTCCATTACCGACTCCTTCAATGCTGCTGCGATCCCAACATAGTAATCTCAGGAGATCATCGAGATCTTTCTTTTCATGCCCAAGTTGACGAAACCAAACTTGCCTGGAAAATGGTTCATGTTCATCAAACTGGTCTAAACTATAAACCTCTATAGGCATATTGCTTATCCCTGCATCTTTCAGAAATAAGCCATAATCTTTTGCCGAATTGCCAAAGGCATAGGATGTTACAGGATTGTTTCCAAATTCAGTTGTAGGTATTTCTTCACGTTTTAGCTCTATTGAATCGGATAAAAATTCTTCTGGCTGGAATAAGGTAAAAAATCTATGATCTTTTTCACATTCAGTAGCCCTTTTAGCAAAATTTATTATTGGAGAATTTTTTGTTAAAAAAACTCCTTTTTTGGGCACATATAAAATCCCTTCCCGAGTCCAATTTCCACTTTGAGAAATATATGCATCTTTTCCTTCCTGCATTCTCAATTTAGCCATTTCTTCCAAAGAGAGTATTTTGTATCCCGCAGTTTCTAATATTTCTTTCCCTTTATCAAAGGGCGCTTTTGCATAAGCTGATTGGATTTTACCTTTTATATCTTGAATTAGAACAATATTGGAAATATTTTCTTCCACCATTTTCATTTGCCCCCCTTAAGTTTTTTAAGAATATTATCCAGTTTTATTCCTTCAGAAATAAAACTTTCTCTTGCTTCCTTTGCAAAAGGGTTCATTGTCTGCATATTTTCAAACAAAGCTGGAGTGTCATTTTTGATTATATCAACAATATTCATCAAATCATCAAAAGTTTTTGTGCTTAAATTCACTCTCTTCAGGTTCATTTGCTTTGCAACCTGCCCTATAAAATGAGTTAAAGCCTGGGAAACAGCCATCTGCCTGTCATGCTCTTCAGGGGTTGCTATAATTACTTTTAAGCCAAAACTTTTGCAAAATTCTTCTACTTTACTAAAAGTTTTATTGCTGCATCTTACCTTGCATAAAGCAATTCTCATTCCCGCAATAGAGTTTGGAGCAGATTGAGGGCCAAAAAGAGGATGTGTTCCTATAATCTCTACATTTGAAGGAAGAATTCTATTCATAGCATCGCACGCAAACATTTTTAATGAACAAACATCCAAGACTAAGGCTCCTGCTTGCAATCTATTTCTTATTTTATTAAGTGTTTCCTCAAGCTTTTCCATGGGCACGGCTAAAATTACAATCTTTTTTGCAGCAACTTCATCTAAAGAAGCAAAATTAATTCCTGATTCTTGCGCTTCTTTTGATTTGTCAGTGATATCTGCGGCAAATATGCTTGCTTTATTTTTTAGCCGCTTTGCCATAAACCTTCCAAAATTGCCAAATCCAATTATTCCAATTTCCATTGTTCCTCCTGAATTTTTTTTGAATTCTCCATGATATTTCTGAAAATAAAAAGAACAAACTCTGAATCTAATCTAAAACTTTCAGCAATTTTTTTTCTTGACTCTAATACCCTTGCTTCTATTTCAGGGCAAAATATAGCAAGATTATTTGCTTTCTTTATTCTTGCAACTTCTTTGGCAATATCCCGCCTTTTTGCAAGGCACTTTATTAAGAGAGTATCTACTAAGTTAATCTGTTCTCTTAGTCCTTCCAAGGTTAGTTGATTTAATTTCATTTTATTTTCTCCTAATCACAAACGGGACATCATCCATGAGCATATGGGATTGCACCATGTTTTTCGCAAGTCAATACCGCCTCAAAATGAGGTATTATAGGCAGTCCATTTCTCTCTGTTTTCTTTCCTGCTCCATCATCCCACATTGTCCTAACTTTTCCGTAAGTCCTTCCTCCCACTTCATATTTTCCTCTTATGACTATTGTGATTAATTTTCCATTATTATCACAAACATGAACTCCTTCCTCTCCTTTTGTCCATTTATCTGCAAGTTCCACTATCTGATCTAGATTCATGTTAAACCCATGTTTTTTTAGGTGTTCAATACGATCTTCATGCACACTTACATATTCTCCTAATTGTATGTTTTCCATAATTTCTTGTGGCTTCAAACCTATATATACTTAATTGCAGAATATTCAAATATTAACCGAAAGATTTATAAATAATTGAATATTATTCAATTTATGATTGAAAGAGAGGCTAAAGAGCTGAAAAGGGAGATTGGCAGGATTAAGGAAAGAAACAAGCGCGTAGAGTTGGACAAGGCATGGGAAACAAGCTGGCAGAGGAAAATCCTTATTTTTATCCTGACATATATTGTTATTCTCATATTCTTCATTTTTGCCCAATTGCCCAATCCGCTTGTTAATTCAATTGTTCCTGCAATTGCTTTTGTTTTGTCAACCCTTACACTTTCTTTTTGTCAAGAACCACCCATCACAGATGGGTGGCATGATAATGCCACACTTCGTGTGGTTCTTGAGCATGCTCAGAATTCCACGAGCGGTTCAAACCACTCGTTACAAACGAGCGGAATTCTGACATTTAAAGAGATGTGGCTTAAATTTAAGAAAACCAAAAAATGAAAGACATAGCACCAAAGCTCATAAGCTTGTTCAAGCAGGGGTTTTGCACCCCGCAGATAGCAAGGATAGCCATAAAGCTCAAAGAGCCGTCTACAACAATACACTATAACATAAAAAAGCTTGAAAAAGAAGGAACAATCAAGGCATACAAGGCGGTTTTTGACTACAAGAAGATAGGCGAGGGGCACTGCACATACATTTTTATAAATCTTATTCCTGAAAAATATGCAAATCCTGAAGAGGTTGCAAAAGAGATAGCAAAAGACGAAAGGGTTGAGTCAGTGGATATATGCACAGGAGAATATGAGATGCTTGTCAAGCTGAGGACAAGGGATATTGATGAATATTATGAATTTGTGAAAAATTCAATTAAAAAATATGGGTTTGCAAAGACAACCTCTGTAACATCGCTGAAGCAGGTTAAAACAGAGTTTGTTGAAGCAGAGGCAAAAATTTAAACCATCGCACATTCAAAAGAGCATGCAAAAAAGAGTTTACATCTACAGGAGTTCAAGCATTGCGCTGTTTGCCGCAGGCGCGCTGCTGCTTGCCAATTCTGGAAAAGGAATTGCAGGCGCTGCTGTCGGAGCCCCTGCAGCATGGGGCATCTCTCTTAGTTTTATTCTCGGCATGGCTTTTATGATTGCTGCAGTGGTTATGTTTGCTGTTGCTGCCCTTCCAGCGGCAGGAACATTAGAAGATATTCTTAGAAGGGAATTAATAAATCGCGGCGGAAACCCTGATGAGAAGCCTGTCATTTTTTTAGATGCAAACTACCTGCTTAACAAATTTAAATACCCGCAGTTAAGGAAAAAGTACATAGAGAAACTGCAGTATGAGGGGTATAATGTTAAGATACCAAAAGCCTTGATGGAGGAGATGTGGGAATTAAGGGATATAAAAGGCGCAACTAAGCCATCTGGCTATGCTGAAAATTTGCTGGAGGAAACAAAAGAGGCAATGAAGCAAACAGAGAAATATAGGAAAGGGCTTGAGATTTTAGGATATTCAAATAAAGAGGATGTGCCCAGGCAGCTCTGGCATTATTTTAGGAAAGAAAAGAATAATGTTTTTGATAGTGTAGCAAGCGGCCAAATGAGCGTTGAGGAAGCATGGCCGCACCTGAGGAACAAAATTGAGAGGCATTACACAAGAATAGACAGAGACTCAGATATACTGGCGTCTGCTGTAGCAACTGCAGAAGACACCAGCAACCAGCTTAAAGTTGTTTTAGTCAGTTCAGACAGGCATATGAGCGAGGCAGTTGATATTCTAATGCAAAAACATCCTATTTTAAGAAGCAAGCTGATTTATATAATCCCGGAACAGGCAAACATTATTACTTAATGAGGCGCTTAATCTCTTTTGTTTTTTTGCTTATTTCACCTGAAAAATCCCTGCCGGTTTCTCCCAGCTTTTTGAAAACCTCTTCCCTGATTGGGGCATAACAATCTCCTTTAGAAAAATTCAAAGGGGTTAATGTTACTCCTGATTCAGCCCTGCCTGCCTTATACAAAATTAAATTTTCTCTGCTGCATAAGCCAGCATAGTCACAGCCATTTTCCTTGTAATAACCAACAAGCCTTTCAATCAAGTCATCATTAGAGCCCTGATTTTTGAGTATTGGAAAGGGAACATAAGGGATTACTCTTTGTCCTGGCGAAGGGCACCATATTCCCTCTGCGCAATGGTAGTATAAATCAAAATTGCTTTCCTTTGTTGGTATAAGGTTTCTTTCTCCGAATAGGGTAACATCCCGCGGATTGTCCATCAGCGAGTCTGCAATGTCCTTGAATATCAAAAGTTCTCCCATGTTCGCGTCTCATAAGAGGCGCGCGGATTTATAAACCTTTCTATTTGTTACTATTTAGAAATGATTAACTTTTAGAAAGATTTTGGTGAGGATTTTGTAATGCATTAAAGATTTGTAGAAAGGATTAAATATTGCAAAGTTATAGAAGATAAATCAAATTCAATCTAATATGGGGAAAAGTGTTTTGGGGAACATTATAAGAAGACTTAGGATTACCCATTAAGTTTCAGAATCCGATAAAGAAAGATTTATAAACTTCTAATTAATCTATATAATATTATTATACTTGGGGATAGGTGCTCTTCATTGATTGAGGGGCATCAACTCCTCAGCTAAAATGAGATGTATTATTTTTAATGATAAAGAAAATTCTGATAGAAGTTTAAATCAGTTGAATAGCAAAAGGGATTCTACAGCTAAAAGATTTTGGAAAATTGGTTTATTCCATGAGTTTATTTTCAAAGAAGTTAGAAAATTCCTTGGTGATAATTTACATAGCTTAGAGTTAGTTAAAACTTTAATTTACACTGGTGAGTACAATCAGAAAGTTTTACTTAACGCTAAGAGGAATTGTGCTTCTAAAATAAAAGAAATGAGTGAGCTAATCGCAAAAGAAAATTTATTACTCAAAAAGGTAAGCGAAATAAAAGATCATGATGAATTAAGAGGAGAGGTTACAGTCCATGTGAATTCAATTAAAGAAGTTTTTCAAAGAGTTAAAGATAAGAATATACTGGTTATTGCTCAGCAATCTAAAAAGTCAGAAGGGCAAAAAAAGTTTTTTAATTATGTAAAAAATACAATACCCCTCACAGAATTTAGAACAACACCTTTAGTGACAAGACAAGGCATAATCCAACAAAAAGGTGTTGACGCAAAGTTCTCAACAGATTTATTGGTTTTAGCCCAATCTAATGCTTTTGATGTAGCTATTTTGCTAACTGGTGATGCTGACATGAAGGAAAATATCAAACTTATCAGAGAGAGATATGGTAAATTAGTTTTCATTGTAGCATATTTATCTCCAGTTCCAGAAGAAAAGAGATTCAATACTATAAGTGAAGATTTACTGGGTGAGTGTGATTGTTTTTTTAATTTGTATAATCTGGATGAATCAGATATTGCGCAAATATCTGGGCTAAGAAGGGAGAAAACCGAATAAGCTATGGCAGATAGTTAGTGACCACACTTCCATTTTAGCAGCTAATTTTACCAAGTAATCTCGGTTTGTTTCATCCCTCCACCCTCGTCACTCCGTCCTCTTTCCTGAACTTTATAATCTTGTCGACAAAGCTCTCAATCTTTGCCTCGTGGCTGACAAGTATGAGCTGCCCGACTTTAAGCTGCTGAAGGACATCCCGCATCTTGTCAAGCTGCTGCTCGCTGAAGCCATCGGTTGGCTCATCCAAGATAACAATGTCTTTTGTTTTTATCCTGCTCAATAAGGAGTTGATAACCTGGTTTAAGGCAAGGCGGTATGCGAGCGCGACAGCTGTCCTCTCGCCTCCCGAGAGGTAGGCATAGTCAATCTCAAAGCCCTGCTGCTCAATTACAGGAGTGAAGTCCTCATCAAGCCGCGCCCTCAGTGTTTCAGAAACAAGGACTGAAAACCATTTGTTAAATATCTCTGAAAATTCCTCCCTCAGCCTTATCATGATATTTCTTTCTGTGAACTGAATCATGCTTGTGAAATTGCCTGAAAGCCAGCCTACAAGCTCATTCATATATGCAAGCTCTTTTTTTACCTGCTCTTTCCTGCTTATTTCCTTCTCAAGCTCGCTGATTTCCCGCAGGAGCATCTCGCTTTCCTTTTTCAATTCCGCCCTGCTTATTTCTGCTGCCTTTTCCCTCCCCTTTGTGCTTTCAAGCTCGTTTTTCTTCTGCTCATATACCCTCTCAAACCTTGAAAGCTCAAACGCAGAATTCTTTAATGTCAGAATCTGGCTTTCCAGCAGCACAATGTCTGCTTTCAGCATTTCAAGCTCTTTTTTCATCTCCCCGACTTTGTCATATCCAAGGCTTTCAATTCTTGTTTTCAGCATCTCAAGCTCTGACTTTTTCCTTTCTGCCCTTGAAGCATCATCTTTTGCTGCCTGGGCATTTTTCTCATTGCTTTTCTTTTTTGGCAGAAGCTCTGCAAGCGCCTTTTCTATTTCAGTAATTTCATGCTCTATCTTCAGCCTTATGTTTGTCTTGTGCCTCTCGCTGACATCTTGAAGGCATGTGGGGCAGACAATCATCCTTGAGATTTTGTTTTCAGAGTCCTTATACTCGCTCTTTTTTATCTCAAGCGACTTGATTCTGCTGAAGAGCTCAATATATTCCTTTTGCAGCGCCTCAACCTGTGCCCTTTTTTCAGAAAGCAGCCTTAAAGAATTATCCAGCTCCTCCCTATTGAACCTGCCTGAAGCGTCCCTGAATGCAGATTCTATTTCATTAATGCCCCTTTCAAGCCTTGCAGTCTGGTCTCTCTTTCCGGAGATTGCTATCTTTGCCTTCTCTATCTCCTGCTCATATCTTTTTTTGTGCTCTATTTTCTCTTCAACCCCCTTTATCTCCTGCTCCTGCTTCTTTCTCTCTTCTGAGATACGCATGAGCTTTTCTTCTGTCTCTTTTTCTTCCTTGACTGCCTTATCAACATCACTCTCCTTGGAAGCTTTCTTTTCTTTCTGCAGCTCCAAATCCCTTATAATGCCTTCTTTGTTTCTTGCGCCCTCTCTCAATTCTGCAAGCACAACTGCAAGGTTTTCTCCAATCCTTTTGTATTTGTCTATCCCAAAAACATGCCTTAATGTATCAAGCCGAGTGTCAGCTTTTTCCAGAATTATCTGCTTCATCTCTTCCTGAGGGGTGTAGACAGTGAATTTGTAAAGCAGGTTGGTTTTTTTTGCGAATTCTGCAGGGTAGTTGAGTATGTTAAGGACAAAATTCTTAAGCTCACCGACAGAAATATCTTTTTTGTCATTGTTAATGCTTAGCGTTGCATAGCTTTGCGTTACAGACTTGCCCTTTTTTAATCCTCTCTCAAGCGCAACATTCTTTTCTCCAACACACATCTCAAGCTTTACAAAGCCTTCATCCTTTCCGTTTCTTAGAAGTGAAGAGCCCCTCTGCCCGGGCTGCAAGCCGAATAGGGCAAACTCAATAGCCAGCAGGACAGAGCTTTTGCCGCTTCCGATGTCTCCTGACAAAAGCACACTTCCTTCAGGAATGCATATCTCTGCATTTTCATAGCTTCTTATGTTGTTCAGCGTGACTTTTTTTATTATCATTTTTTATAAATTATAATTGTGTCCTTGTCTGTGCCTTTTGCCTCCCATGCTTTCAGGAAAACTTCCCTTTTGATAGGCATAAAAGCCATGGCATTTGCTATTCCTGGGTTATGCACATAGACATTTTCATCATCATAACCCGTTACAGGAACATAATGCCCCTGATAGCCCTCTTTTCCAGATATTACATGCCAATCCAATAGGACAATAGGAACAGAATTCTCTGAAACATAATTTAATAATTCAGAAAGAGCAATATTTCTTTCCTCCATTTTTGCCCCAAGATTTTTAAGCTCATCCTGAATCTCCTTTAGGATTAGTTTGCTTTTGTCATCAGCATATTTTTTATAATATTCTATATCTTCCGGGATAAAATTAGAAATTGAGATAAATCTCGCTGGAAACCCTAATTTTTCAGATGCAAGCGCGATTCCAGTGGACCACACCAGCCCGCTCTTTAATCTTTTTTCCAATATTGAAATCTCTTCCATAGAATGTTCTTCCCCAAGATACTCAAGAGCCATTTTCAAGGCAATTGGGCCGCAGTCTATGTCTTTTTCTGACCTGTAAAACGGGACATTTATCATCATTTTCATTTCAAACATTCAGTATTTTTATTATGTCCCTGACAAGCCTCTCCTCAAATGGGGAATTCTTTTCATCCTCCTGTTTTTCCAAATCAAGGGCATTAACAAGCTGCACAATCAGGCTGTTGAATTTTGAAGGGTTTTCATCAGAGTATTTTTTTATTATGTTTTCCTCAATGTTTTCCATGTTTCTCATGCTATCCATGTCTATCTTGGCAGATTCCTCTGTTGCAAGCTTTGATGCACTCTTCAAAAATGCATATGCGCCTTTCTTTCTTACAAAATCATCAACTTCTGAGAATTTTATGTCTGATGCCTTGCCCTGCTCAAGCCTGCCGTATGCCTTTAACAGCACAATCTTGTCTTTTAAATCATAACTTCCCAATTCTGAGATTATCTTTTCTGTTCCTGAAAGGGCATTTTTAATTTCAATTTCAACAGAGACGACATCCTTTATTTTTAACTCAACCTTTTTTGCGTCAATCCTGCTGTCCAGCGCGCTTGTGCCTTTTAGCTCAACAATGTAAAAACTTCCATATTCAAGCTCTTCCAACTCCTCAAAATTGTTGGGAAATACTGGCCCTGCGTAAACAAACCTGCCTTTGCAATAGTCAATATGCAGGTGCCCGAGCGCATAATAGTCTGCCTCTGGCATTTCTTTCTCGTCAATAGACTCAATCGGAAGGCTGCCGATAGCGCCCTTTATGCTTGTGTGCAGCATGAATATCCTGAAAAGCCCGGGGCATTCCTGGAGCTTTATCTTTTTAAGCTCTTCAACCTCAAGCCCTGATTTCTTTCCAGGATAGCCGTAGATAGCAATGTTCTTCTCAATAATCGGGTTCAGGATTATCTTGTCATTTCTTTGCTCAAGCCCCTCTGCCCTGAATACATTCACGCAGAACCCTGCCTTTTCCAGCACATCAAGAAATGTCTTGCCTGAGACAGAATAGTCATGGCTTCCTGCTATAATAAAGCAGTTTATCTTTGCATCTTTCAGCTTTTTGAACTCTGAAAAAGTTTCTTTGAGTATCTCAATAGGCGGATAGGCAGAGTCAAATAAATCACCTGAAAACAGGATAAAATCTACTTTTTCCTTTATGCATATGCCTATTGCCATCCTGAAGCTTTCCATGTTCAGCTCCTGCAGCTGAGGATGCCTCCATGCCCCAAGATGGCAGTCTGCAAGATGTGCGAATTTCATTTACATTAATTCTCCTTCTTTTTTATACATTTTCTCTTTCCTTAGATGATTTATAAATCTTTATAACTTATATTTTTTAACAGAGCCAACATATAAACTTTGGTTTTAAAATTTATAAAGATAGTTATATAAGAGAATATACTTTCAGCAGAAGGATAACAGGCAACTCTCAGGCATCAAAATTTTTTCTTGTAGATATAAAATGTTGCGCTTTTGCTTTTAGCATTCAGGTCTATGTACAGCAGGTTTTCGCCCTCTTTTGAGATAGAATTGGAAAAGCTGTTTATGTAGCCTTTAAAATCCTCAACATTCTTTTTGGCATCAACCATCCATTCCATATAGCCGGGCCACTCTTCCTCTTCACTTGCGACTTCCAGCCTTTCATTAAGCCTTATTTCAGAATTCCTGTTTTTGGCATCTTTTGCATAAATCCTAGCTGTTTCTGCGATACTCACGCCTTCATTAGGTTCTATTTGTATGTCCCTGCCGGCGCAATCATAGCCATCAGCCAAAAGCGCGGAAAAAACCAGCCCACTGACTGCTGCGCATTGCAAGCCTCTTTTCATAAAAAAACAAAAGAAAGCCCATTTATTAATCTTTCTGCCGCGCCTTATTGTGGCGTTGGTGTGTTAAATGGGGTTGTGCTCCAAACACAGGATTTACACTTAAATCTCTGAATTTTGCTTCAATTCTCTGTATTCCTCTTGTTCTGTATAATTAATTCTGTGCTCTTGTACTTTGAGCATATTGTTTCTTTTTTGTCCATGTTATATTCCAGTACCTGAAGTATCTAAACATGGCATATATCAGCTTTGCGTACTAATTCACTTCTTATGCTCTTTAAAGAAATGAAATACTTCTAA
>CAYMCA010000027.1:0-14131 GCA_964388875.1 Candidatus Woesearchaeota archaeon | reverse complement strand
AATAAGAATATCTATGAAATGAACTTAGAAGATACAAAATGAGAAAAATCAAGAAGATAGAAGGCATAATAAAGGAATTTGGCAGGAAACATTCTAAAATTGAGAAGATAGGGCTAACAGCAATACCCGAAGGCAAAAATGGCTATGTACTTTTTGCGCCGGGAAGCTACAGCAGAAAGCTAGAGGATGAAGTCAGTAAATTAAGCTTAAGGCTTATGAATGATTATGTCCGAAATTAAAAGCAGTAAACTGCGACCCCCTTCTAAAGAATGTGGTTTTAATTTCGGAGCATCCTAACCAAAAAAATCCTTTCGGGATTTTTAGGGCCCCGAAAACATCAAAAATCATAGATTTTTGAGATGTGGTGGCACATTGTTTTTTTGATTATTTAAGATAGGGGATTAGGCAACAAAAATATATTATCAAAATCTTTTTGCATATAATTTTATAAACTCATATTCTCTTTTTCTGCTATGAAATTTGTAATGACTGGGCACAAAGGGCTTATAGGAAGCTTTTTGCTTGAGAGGCTGAAAAAAGAGGGGCATGAGCCTATTTTGCTGGTTGATAAAAGAGATGGCTGTGATATCGTTGATATTGATAAAGCGAAGCTGAGAGAGAGGGCAGACATAATGATTCATCTGGCTTCTTTTTGCAAGGTAAACAAGATTATTAGCAATCCTCAATTTGCATTTGACAATAATGTTCTAGGCACATATAAAGTTTTGGAGTTTTGCAGAAGGAATAAAATCCCAAAGATAATATTCACTTCATCATCAAGGATTTTGAGCAAGGAAAAAAATCCTTACACGGCAAGCAAGATTTACGGCGAGGAGTTATGCAAGGGATACAGCCAGTGTTATGGAATAGAGTATGTAATAATAAGGCCCTCAACTGTTTATGGCCCTTTTGACGACAAAACCAACAGGCTCGTGGATATATTTGCGCGAAACTCAATTGAAGGCAAAAAACTTGAGATTTACGGCGATGAGAGCAAGACTCTTGATTTTACATATGTTGATGATTTTATCGAGGGGTTTATGATTGCCATGAAGCAGAGGAATAAGGAGTTTAATATTGCGTTTGGAAAAGGAACAAGGGTAAGCTATGTTGCTGACATTTTCATAAAAGAGGCAGGAAAGGGCAGCAAGGTTTTTCTTCCGCCGGAGACAGCACAGCCGCAGCATGTTGAGGTGGACATAAGCGAGATTCAGAAGCTCGGCTACAAGCCAAAAGTCAGCATCGAGGAAGGCATAAAAAGGACATTTGAGTGGTACAGGAGAAATGCGGGCGCGTGAGGGGAAAGCGGGCAATTTTTTTTTATGGCAAAGCTTTTTAAATGCCTTTTTGCATTAAAACTTACATAGAATTACCTATGACTGATTAAATATGAGGGAGGTTAAAAATGGTAGATTTCTACAGTATAGTGGAAAAAGCAAGGAAGACTGGAAAGATAGAAAAAGGCACGAATGAAGTTACCAAAGCTGTTGAAAGAATGACAGCAAAGGCAGTTTTTGTAGCAGCAGATGTTTCGCCAAAAGAGATTGTGCAGCATCTGCCGATTTTATGCAAGGAAAAGAACATTAAGTATGTTGAAGTAGACAGCAAGCAGAAGCTGGGGGTAGCAGTCGGAATAAAAGTGCCTTGTTCATCTGTAGCAGTAATTGACGCAGGCGATGCGGATAAGGAACTTGCCCAATTTAAGGCAAAATAAGCATCCAATGTCTTGATTAAATAAAGAAAATTTAAAATGGCAGAAAAACAGGAAAAAGGAAAAGAAAAAGCAGAGAATGAGATGCCTGAAGGCGGGAAATCAGCCAAGCCTGAAAGGCAGGCAGGCAGGCGGGACGAAAAAGGCAAGGAGAGGGCATTGAGTTTTGCTGTTCCTGCAGTTGTTGAGGACATTGTAGGCAGAACAGGTTTCAGGGGAGAGATTACACAGGTAAGGTGTAGGGTTCTTGATGGAAGGGATAACGGAAAGGTTCTGAGAAGAAATGTAAAGGGCTCGATAAGGCCTGGTGATACATTGATGCTTCGTGAAACAGAGATTGAGGCAAGAAGAATAAGGTCAAGCGTAACAAAGGGGGCTTATACTTAAATAAAATAAAAATAGGTTTGTATAAAAAATGCCAAAATGTTCAATTTGCAAGTTAAATTATGAATTTCCCGAAGGGCTGACATTTGTTCATGTAGACGGAAGAATTCTTCATTTCTGCTCGAGCAAATGCAGAAAGAACTACAAGATGGGAAGAAAAAAGCTAAAGTGGGTGACAAAGCAGAAAGGCATAAGCAAGCTTGAAGTTGAAGAAGAGTCTGCAAAAGCAGGAGTAAAAGAAAAGCCTGCTGAAATAAAAGAGGAAAAAAAGGCTGAAGCCAAGCCAAAGGAAGAGAAGAAAGAGGAAAAGCCGGCGGAGAAGAAGTAATTATATTGTCTACAATATAAATCTTTAATAATTAAAATTTCTCTTGATTTCTATGGGCTTGATAAAGGGAGTTTATAATAGGTTCTGTGAATTAACCAACAAAAATCATCCATCTTTTTCAGGGGCAGGTTCAGTGATTCATTACTGGCTGGAAAAAACTGCTTATTTTGCTGCAAAATATGACAATAATTCAAAACATCCTGATATTTACTGGAATGCTGCAAAGGCATTTTTTGCTTTAAATTTTACTGGAAAAGTTGATATGCCTTTTCCATCGGACAAGTATTCTAAACCAAGTTTCAAACCAGATGAATCAAAAATTAAAAATATAGAAGATTTAGATGAAGAAGACAGGGGGATTATTAAACTGGGGCTTCATTTTCCCGGATGCAAAATAGACTGCCCAATACCTCGCTGGTTTAATTCACTAGAGAGCTTTATGCCTAAAGCTGCCGCATAATTTTTCTGACATATTTATAAACACAGGCATTTTTCTTTAGGCATGAAGCAAGAAGATTCAATAAACTCAATAAAAACCTTGCATGGCAAAATCAATTTTCCAGCATTCTTTCCTGATGCAACATGCGGGTTTGTGAAGAGTGTCAGCTCTGATGACTTGAAAAATACAGGGGTTGACGGGGCTGTTGTCAATATATATCATCTTCTGAAGAATAATTTGATTGAGAAGATTGCAGGAAAAGGCGGAATTCATGAGCATATGAATTTTAACAAGCCCATTATATCTGATTCTGGAGGTTTTCAGGTTATGTCTTTGATACACAGGAATCCAGAGTTAGGAAGGATTGAGAATGATAAGATTACTTTCATGCTTGACAAAAAAAAAGTTGTGTTAACCCCTGAAATCTGCATGCAACTGCAGCTTAAAATAAAATCTGATATTGTCATGTGCCTGGATGACTGCACAGAGGCTTCTGTATCGCAGCAGGAACAGAAAAAATCTGTTGACAGGACAATAATCTGGGCGAAAAGATGTAAGCATGAATTTGAAAGGCTGACAAGAAATAAAAAGTATGCGGGGGGAATAAAAAAGCCCCTGATTTTTGCAATAGTGCAGGGAGGAGAAAATAAAAGATTGAGAAAATACTGCGCGCAGGAGCTTTTAAAAATAGGGTTTGATGGATACAGCTTTGGCGGCTGGCCTGTAAGGAAAGGAAAGCTGCTGAATGAAACTTTGAAATATGTTTCCTCGCTTATTCCAGAAGGCAAGCCAAGGTATGCCATGGGAATTGGAAAGCCGCAGGACATTATTGATGCAGCAAAGCTCGGCTATAACATGTTTGACTGCGTGATTCCTACAAGGGATGCGAGGCACAAGAGATTGTTTGTATGCAAGGGCAAAAGCAAGAACAGCATAAATAATATCAGCTCAATAAATATCAGAAAAAAATATTTTAACATGAAGCCAAACTGCGACTGCCACTTCTGCAGGAATTATTCTGTAAGGGATTTGCATGCTTTTTTCAGGAATGACAGGAAAAAAGCAGAGCGGCTCGCGACAATCCACAACCTGCGGCTTTATTCAAGGATGATGAAAGGATTGCGAGATGGGCAAAAATAGGTTATATATATCAGAACATATATATTCTACTGTACAGTTAGGTATTTTCCTTGTTTTATCGTCGATATTCTGCATTTTGGCAGCAGAAAGGTTTTTAAATGCAGCTGCTTTTTTATATGTGTAAAGAGGTTAAATTAGGGTAAATTCTACCTAAAATTTCGCCGTAAGGATTTGGGGATTAGCGGCAGAACCCTAAAATCTAAAATATGAAAGAGAAGAAAGAAAAAAGCAACCAAGAAGATTATGGAGTTGAGGAAATTGAAATGAATGATAATGAGATAAATGATTTAATAAACAAACTTTAAAACATTATGATAGGAGAGCATATACACCTTTGCATTAATAAGAACAAAGAGGTAATAATACATAGGAAATACAATAAAATGCCAAATAAATTTAAAGAAAAATTGAAAAATGCCTGAAAAGAAAGAATATGGTGCGGATAGCATAAAAATCCTCGAAGGTTTAGAAGGAGTCAGGATGAGACCTTCAATGTATGTCGGCTCAACAGGCAAGGAAGGGCTGCATCATCTTGTTTATGAAGTCGTTGACAACTCGGTTGATGAATGCCTTGCAGGCATATGCACGAGCATAAAGATAACAATCAATAAAGACGGCTCTGTAAAAGTAGAAGACAATGGAAGGGGCATTCCTGTTGAAACACACCCCCAATACAAAAAATCTGCGCTTGAGATTGTAATAACAAAGCTGCATGCCGGCGGAAAGTTTGACAAGAAGGCATATATGATTTCAGGAGGATTGCACGGGGTGGGCATAAGTGTTGTAAATGCATTGTCAAAGAAAATGATTGCAGAGGTTCGCAGAGGCGGGAAGATTTACAGGCAGGAGTATTCAAGAGGCAATCCCACAACGCAGGTGAAGGAAGGAGGAAAATACCAAGGAGAAGAGACAGGAACAACAATAACATTCTGGCCTGATGAAAAAATCTTTTCCACAACAGATTTTGATTTTAATACCCTGTCAACAAGAATGAGGGAGATTGCTTTCCTGAATGCCGGATTGAAGATAACACTTGAAGATGAAACAAAGGATAAGAAAGAGGAGTTTCAGTATACAGGAGGGCTTATAGAGTTTGTAAAATGGCTTAATAAGTCCAGGGAAACATTGCACAAGCCAGTCTATTTTAAAAAACAGACAGACAGCACAATTGCTGAGGTGTCAATACAGTATAATTCAGGCTATCAGGAGAACATATTTGGCTTTGTAAACACAATAAACACTGTTGAGGGTGGGACGCATATTATTGGGTTTAAAACAGCACTGACAAGGGTGATAAATGATTATGCGCAAAAGCAGAACATCCTGAAATCAGGAGGGCTTACAGGCGATGATGTAAGAGAGGGATTAACAGCAGTAGTCAGCATAAAGATTCCAGAGCCGCAGTTTGAGGGGCAAACCAAGACTAAACTTGGAAATTCTGAATTGAAGGGCATAATAGACTCTATAGTCAGCTCATGCCTGACAGAGTTTTTTGAGGAAAACCCTCAGATTGCAAAAAAGATTGCGCTTAAAGCCAGTGATGCAGCCAAGGCAAGGATTGCAGCATCAAAGGCAAAGGATTTAGTCAGGAGAAAATCTGCTTTTGGCTTCAGCGGGCTGCCTGGCAAGCTTGCAGACTGCTCAAGCAGGAAAAAGGAAAAGACAGAGCTGTATATTGTGGAAGGAGAGAGCGCTGCCGGCTGTTTTTCAGGAGACACAAAAGTTGCGCTTATTGATGGAAGAAACTTATCTTTTGCAAACCTTGTAACCGAGCATAAAATGGGCAAGGAAAATTTCTGTTACACTATAACAAAAGATGGCTCAATAGGGATAGCTAAAATACAAAATCCTAGAATTACCAGAAAAGATGCTGAAGTTATTAAGATAGTTCTGGATAATAATGAGGAAATAACTTGCACCCCCAACCATAAATTTATGTTAAGAGATGGGACTTACAAGGAAGCTAAACAATTGACAAAGGAAGATTCTTTAATGCCTTTGTATAGGACACTTTCAAAAATGGGCGGAAGAATTACAATTGAAGGTTATGAAATGGTTTTTTGCCCTAAAAAAAGGTGGATTTTTTCTCATCTATTGTCTGACGAATATAACCTGCTTAACAAAGCTTATTCAAAAGAACAAGGTGATGCCAGGCACCATATTGATTTCAACAAATTAAATAACAATCCATATAATATAATAAGAATGCCTAGAGAAGAACATTTAATTCTCCATACCCAGTATCTAGAAAAGACAATTCTTAGAGAAGACATTAAAGAAAAGGCGAGAAAAGCCCATCAAACAAAGGAGTACAGAAAAAAGATGAGCGAATGGGCGAAGACACCTGAGGTGAACAAGCTAATTTCTGAAAATTCTAAGAGGTTATGGGAAGACCAAAGATACAAGGAGCATATGGCACAGAAATTTAAGGAATTTTATGAGAAAAATGAAGAATACAGAAAAAGCAGCAATACACTTCTAAATGAACAACAGAAGAAATACTGGGCTAATGAAGAAAACAGAAAAAAGGCTGCCAGAAAGGTTAGAAAGTTCTTTGAGGAAAATCCTGATGCCAGAGAATACTTATCTAATCTGGCTAAAGAGCAGTGGAAAGATGAAATGTTACTAATCTGGCGAAGGCAAAAGACAAGCGAGCAGTGGACTCCAGATTTCAGGGAAAAGAGAAAGGTTGCTTATAACAAGACATATTACGAGAAAACATTAAAATTAATGAAAAATGTTATTGACAAATTCGGCAGTTTGGAAAACTTTGACAGAATTAGGATAGTTAATAATGACCGAAGCATTTTAAGCATGAAAACATTCTGTTCAAGATTTTTTAATAATAATGAACAAAAGATGCTGGAATCTGCAAAGAATTATAACCACAAGATAAAAATAATTGAACACTTAAGCGAAAGAATTGATGTTTATGACTTAGAAGTAGAAGAAACGCATAACTTTGCGCTTGCTTCAGGAATATTTGTCCATAATAGCGGGAAAATGGCTCGCAACAAGGAATTTCAGGCAGTTTTGCCGCTGAAAGGAAAGATATTAAATGTTGAAAAGGCAGCCTCTGTTAAAGTTCTGTCTTCAGAGGAGATTGCAAACCTGATTACAGCAATAGGCACAGGCGTAGGAGAGCAGTTCAATATAGAAAAGTTAAGATACGGCAAGGTGATTATAATGAGTATTGATGGAGAAGAGGGAACATTTATTCAAACTCCTTCAAATGAAATAAAATTTATTAAAATCGGCGAATTCATTGATAAATTAATTGAAAAAAAGACAAATCCTTCAAAATATAAGGTTCTTTGCTTTAATTTAAGAAATAGACAGACACAATTTAAAGCAATAAAATCTGTAATAAAACATCCAATAGAAGAAAAATTGTATGAAATAAAAACTTCTTATGGAAGGAATGTTAAAGTAACTTCTTCCCATAGCATATTTGTTCTTGAAAACAATGAAATTAAACTCAAAAAAGGTAATGAGGTTAAAAAAGGGGACAGGATTGTTGCTCCAGCAAATCTTCGGTTATATAATTATTCTCACCCTGAAAGATTAGATGTTCTTTCTGTATTAATAAAAAATAAAGAGAAGATTAATGGAAAACTTTATGTTCACGGCAAAATTATAGAAGAGTTGATCAAAAATAAAATAAAAAATTTTTATAAGGACGATGAAGAATTAACTGAGAGTAGGGTAATAATTCCTAAGGAACTTAATAAATTAATAAAAGAAACAAGAGAACAACAAAGAATTCCACAGGAAGTACTCTGCAACAAATTAGGAATAAAACAACCTTGTACTTACTATGGCTGGGAAAAAGGAAAAAATAAGCCCACATTAAAGAATTTTAAAAAATATATAGAAGTTTTAGGAATGAACAGAAATGATGCTCTTTCACAGGTCCAAATAACAAAATCAAGCCTGGATAGAGTTTGGGATACACAATATAAAAACTCAAAAAGAAATAAAGTTAAACAATATATCTCTATAGTTGATATTCAACCAGAAGATTTACAGTATGTTAATAACAACATTATAATAAGCCCAACTCATTATAAAAATAAAGGAATCAAAAGATATATTGATATAGACTCAAATCTTATGAAGCTTATAGGATTTTGGTTAGCTGAAGGTTCTTGCTCTCAAAGAAATGGCATAAGATTAGCTATAGGCAATAACGATTTCGGTTTTGTTGAAGAGTTACAGGATAGTTTTGTCAATGTATTCAGACAAGCACCAAAATTGTCATCAGGAAGGGAACGATGTAGCGAGTTAAAATTAGTAAATAGAGTAGCAAGTGCATTTTGGCAGAGTTTTTTTGGATTTTCTAATTATTCTTCAGAAACTAAAAGAATTCCTGATATAGTTTTTAATATTAGCAAGGAACTGCAAATAGAATTTTTGAGGATGTATTTCCTTGGTGATGGAACAATAAGCAAAAATGGAATTTCCTTTACAACGACCTCAAAAGATTTGGCGAATCAATTAATGTACTTATTTTTATCACATAATATTATAGCTAGTGTTTTTGAAAGAGAGCCTTCACAGAATAAATTAATTAAGTCCAAAAATAAGGTGTATACTATAAGTATAACTTCAAAAAAAGATTTATTATACCTAAAAAAAGTTTGGAGCAGCCATAGAAATTCCTATCTTCTAAGCAAAAAATTAAATAGCGGATTTCCATCAATAAATAAAAAATTCTATCAGATTTCTGAGGATTTAGTTGCACTTGAAGTTAAAAATGTAGAGGAAGTTAAATCAAGCACAGGATTAGTTTATGATTTTTCAGTTGATGAAGATGAAAACTTTATAGCTGGCTTTGGTGGAATTTGTTGCCATAATACAGATGCTGATGTTGACGGGAGCCATATCAAGACTCTCTTGCTAACATTTTTCTTCAGGTTTATGGCGCAGCTGATAGAGAATGGAAATATTTACATTGCTGTTTCCCCGCTGTATAAGGTAAGAAAAAAAGAGGATGCTTATGTTTATTCTGATGAGGAATTGAAGAAGATTGTTGACAAGCTCGGAGGCGGTGTTTCTATTACAAGGTTCAAGGGGCTTGGGGAGATGAACCCGCAGCAGCTGTGGGACACAACAATGAATCCTGCTGAAAGGATGCTGAAGAGGGTGACAATAGATGATGCTGTTGAGGCAGACAGGATATTTTCAGTCTTGATGGGCGATGAGGTTGAGCCCCGCAAGCAGTTTATAATTGAAAAAGCCCATGAGGCAATGGTGGATATTTAAAAAATGCCAAAAGCAAAAAACAAATTCATAAAGCTGTATTTTTGCCCGAAATGCAAGAGCAAGGAAGTCGGCTATATATTTGAATTCCGCAATATATTTGGAATAATCCCAAGAATGAAATGCAGAAAATGCAAAAATGAGGGGCTTTTTCCAATTATGATTTTTGACTTAAACAAGCTGAATAAACTAAACAAAAACAAGAAAAAACTGAAAAATGCCTGAAGAAAAGAAAGCAAAAAATAAAGGGGGTTGTGAGGTTGAGGAGATAGAAATAACTGGTGAGGAAATAAACAGCTTGATAGAAAAACTCCAAAACCTGAATTATGGAGAGCATGTTCATTTACAAATCAATAAAAACAAAGAAGTAATAATAAATAAAGTATACAAGAGAAAATAAAATGCAAAATAAAGAAAAAGGGTTCGATGGAACCAATAAACACCTGACCAAGTTATACATTAATAACACTGATAGATTTTATAAATCTTTCGGTGTGCAAAGCCGGGTTGGTGGAATCGGTAAACACACTGGCCTGATGAGCCAGAAACCTGACCAAGGTTTTGTGGGTTCGAGTTTCATTACGGAAATCCCGCACCCGGCGCACATAATAATCTATGTAAAAGGAGAAAAATAAAATGCCGGACAAAAAACAAGAAGACAAAGATAAAAAGGAAATCGCGAAAGAAGAAGAGGAAGAAGAGTTTGATGATGAAGATGAAAATGGCGAGAATGGGAGCGAGAGCAAGGAAAAGAAAGAGATGATAGATGAGAAAGGGATTGTCAGCGCGGAGATAACAGAGGAGATGGAGAAGGCATACATAGATTATGCCATGTCTGTTATTGTGGCAAGGGCGCTGCCTGCTGTTGAAGACGGATTAAAGCCAGTTCACAGAAGAATTCTTTATGCTATGGAGCTGCTTGGCTTGAAGCCATCAAGCCAGACAAGAAAGTCAGCAAGGATAGTTGGAGATGTTCTTGGCAAGTTTCATCCTCACGGAGATATGGCTGTTTATGATGCATTAGTAAGAATGGCGCAGGATTTTTCACTTCGTTATCCTTTAATAATCGGGCAGGGAAATTTTGGCTGCTTTACAGCTGATATAAAGATTTCTTTGGCTGACGGTAGAAACCTTTCATTTGCAGAGCTTATAGAAGAGCAACAACAAGGAAAAAAGAATTTTGCGTTTACAATAGACAATGATAAAATCACCATAGCTGAAATCAAAAATCCAAGAAAAACAAAAGAAAATGCAGAGATTATGAAGGTGACATTAGACAATGGAGAAGAAATAAAATGCACATTAAACCATAAATTCATGTTAAGAAATGGTGAGTATAAAGAAGCAATGAATTTGAAGCCCGGTGATTCTTTGATGCCTCTTTATTTCAGGCTTTCTACAAAAGAAGATGGCTCTACATCTATTGGTTATAATATGGTCCTGCAACCAAAATCAAATTCTTGGGATTTTGTTCATATACTTTCAGATGAGTGGAACATAGAGAATGAGGCTTATAAAAAATCGGCAGGAAGAGTAAGGCACCATATAGACTTTAACAAATTAAATAATAATCCTAACAATATTCAAAGAGTTCAATGGAAGGAACATTGGCAAACACATTATAATTTTACTTCAAAGAAGCATAAAACAGATTCTGAATACAGAAAAAAATTGGCAGATGGCAGAGATAGATTTTGGAGTAATGCAAAAAATAAGCAGAAATATTCCTTAAAATTGTCAAAAAGGAACAAACGAAATTGGGAGAATATGGATTATAGGAAGCATATGATTGAATCTTTAAGAAAAACTAATGTAGAGTTTGTTAAAAATCACCCAGAGGCAAGAGAAAGGGCTAGTGAAAACCTAAAACAATTATGGAAAAATGAAAAATACATGGAAATGATGAGTGAACTAAAATCAAGGGAAATGAAGGAAAGATGGCAAAATAAAGATCCTTCTTTAAAGAAATTTACTTCTGAAAGCTCAAAAAAAATCTGGTCAAATCCAGCACATAGAGAATTTATATCTAAACTATCAAAAGAACAATGGAAAGATGCAGAATACAAGAATAAGATTATAAGTGCTTATGTAAACAAATGGAAAAATGACAAGAATTTTAGGGATTATTTCTTAAAAATCCTCTCTGAAAATGGCAGAAAAGCAAATTATTTCAGGTTTTTAGCAGTTTGCAAGAAAGCAGTTGAATTATGCGGTAAATTAGATAAAGAAAGTTACGAGAAAGCAAGAAGGGCATACAATTCAAGAAATGGTGCAGGAATAATGCACTTTGAAGATGCTATAAGCAAATTTTTTGATAATGACGCTGAAAGATTATATAATGCTCTTGGGTTGCAGCTTATTAAAAAAAACCACAAAGTTGTTAGCATTGAATTCTTAAATGAATTCACAGACGTATATGATTTAACAATAGATAAAACTCATAATTTTGCTCTTGCTTCAGGAATTTTTGTGCATAACTCTTTGGACAACGACCCGCCGGCTGCACAAAGATATACAGAGGCAAAGCTCGCTCATATTGCAATGGAGCTTTTGGAGGACTTGGACAAGGAAACAGTAAAGTTTGCCCCAAACTTTGACAATACATTAAAAGAGCCGGAATTGCTTCCGGCAAAACTGCCGAATCTTTTGATAAACGGCGCAAGCGGAATTGCAGTCGGAATGGCAACAAACATTCCTCCGCACAATTTGACAGAGGTGTGCGATGCTGTAATCAAATATATTGAAAACCCTGAGGTGAGCATAGAGAAGCTTGCTGATATTATAAAAGGCCCTGATTTCCCGACAGGAGGGAATATATCTGGAAATATGCTTGAGATTTACAAGACAGGCAGGGGAAGGATAACGCTAAGGGGAAAGCTGGCGACAGAGGAAAAGAAGGGGCGCGAGAGAATAATAATAACAGAGATTCCATATATGCTTAACAAGGCAGACCTTGTAAGCGGGATAGCAAAGCTTGCGCAGGAGAAAAAACTTGCAGAGATATCAGACATAAGGGATGAAAGCGCCAAAGGCAGGATAAGGATAGTGGTTGAGCTTAGAAGGGGAGTAGACTCTAAATTTGTAATAAACAAGCTTTACAAATACACAAGATTGCAGGACAGCTTTGACATTAATCTTCTTGCTCTTGTTAAAGGCAAGCCGCAGATTCTTGACTTAAAGAAATTTATTTTTGAATATGCCAGGCATAGAAAGGATGTTGTTGAAAAGAGAACAAAATTTGACCTTAAAAAAGCAGAGGAAAGATTAGAGATTGTGCTTGGATTGATTATTGCCCTGAAGGACATAGATAATGTTATTGCCCTGATTAAAAAAGCAGAGCATGCAACAGATGCAAAAGAAAAGCTTATCAGCAAATACAAGCTGACAATAAAGCAGGCCGAGGCAATATTAGAAATAAAACTTTCTGCATTGACACATCTTGAGCAGGACAAGCTTAAGAAAGAGGAGCAGGAATTAAAGGCAAGGATAGAGGAATTAAAAAAGATTCTGTCAAGCGAGCAGGAGATTTTAAATGTTATAAGAAAGGAGCTGCTAGAGGTCAGGAGAAAATACGGGGATGAAAGAAGGACGCAGGTTATGGAAAGGGAGATTAAAGAGCTTGAGGAAAAGGACTTGGTGCAGAAGACAGATGTTGTTGTTACAATAACTGACAAGGGCTATGCAAAGAGGATGGATGTCAAGACATACAAAGAGCAGAAAAGGGGCGGCAAGGGGGTTATAGGCTCTGATCTGGCAATGGGTGATTTTGTCAAGCAGCTTTTGACATGCTCAACCCATGATTACCTTATGTTCTTCACATCAAAAGGAAAGGTTTACTGGCTGAAGGCATATGAGCTTCCTGCTGCAGAGAGATATGGAAAAGGAAAGGCGCTGGTGAATATGCTTAACCTGAAGGATGAGACAGTGCAGAGTGTTATTGCTGTGAAAAAGTTTGAGGATTACTTGATGTTTGCAACAAAGCAGGGCATTGTAAAGAAGCTTGCTATGCAGCAGCTGTCAAATCCAAGGGCAAGCGGGCTTAGGGCAATAAACCTTCCTGCTGACAATTCAGACATTTTGATTGATGTCTCTCCAATCAAGGACAAGCAGGAGGTTTTGCTTGTGACAAAGAAAGGGCTTGCGATAAGGTTTAATTCAGATGATGTAAGGGCAATGGGAAGAGCGTCTTATGGGGTTGCAGGAACAAGGCTCAACCAGGGCGATGAGGTTGTATCCTTGGAAGTCCTGCCATTAGAAAAAACCAAGGACACAATACTTACAATAACAGAAAAAGGATATGGCAAGAGAAGCGAGATAGATGATTACAGGCTGATTAATAGAGGGGGGAAAGGAGTGATTAACCTGAAGGTCAGCGAGAAAACAGGGCATGTCATAAAGACAGTCTCTGTTACTGACAAGGACAGCATAATTGTTACAACAGCAAAGGGCATGGTGATAAGAAGCCCTATAAACCAGATAAGGATTATGTCAAGGGCAACGCAGGGCGTGCATATTGTAAGGCTGAAAGGCGATGACAAGGTTACAGACATCGTGAAGGTGTCAGAGATTGGGGAGAACGGAGGGGAGTAAGCTTTTTTGATTGCCAGAAATCAAGCTGTTATTGGTAGAATAACTCTTTTAAATTTCTATCTGCTGAAGCCCTAAGAACTTCTCTTTAACCTCTTTTGCTTTTTGGTATTTCAAGCATAATAAGATAGCTTCTTTTGTTCTAATTAGTAATTCGTCTAGGGTTTTTGCTTGCGTGTGGCATCCTGGGACTTCAAATACTTCTGATATAAACATGCTGTCTTCATCCTGCTCTATAATTATATTAAAGGTAGCCATAAATATATCTATTCAGAATTGT
>CAYMCA010000026.1:0-14274 GCA_964388875.1 Candidatus Woesearchaeota archaeon | reverse complement strand
TTAAAGATAGCAAAGAGCGATGGTTTTAATGGCTCCATTGACGAAGTCCGCATCTGGAACAGAAGCTTAAGTACAGCAGAGATTAATCAGAGCTATATGTCTAATCTCTACAAGTATGCAAATGATTCTTGGGCGTTTTACACAAACCAAAGCAATTTAACAACAGGAACTTACACATATTTCGGAGCTGCAAAAGACACAGCAGGAAATAACAACCAAACTGAAACAAGGTATTTGAATGTGGATGTAACATATCCTTCCATCAACTTCACCTCTCCGACTCCTCCAAACAACACAATAACAGCAAACACCAGCATACAGATAAATATCAGCATAACAAACACGCCTGACTTAAACACATTTATTTGGAACTGGAACAGCACAAACTATACCTTTTACAACGACAGCCTTGTCTTAATGTTTAATTTTGACAATGTTTCTGCTTTGGGAGATAATATAACCTATGCGGTTGATGTTAGCAAATATGGAAATAATGGGACTTTTGGAAATAGCACTACTTCAAAGCCTAATTGGACAACTTCTGGAAAATATGGAGGTGCTTTGAGCTTTGATGGAAGTGATGATTATGTGCGGACACCTACAATTAACATCGGCTCCAATTTTGGTATTAGTTTTTGGATGAAGCCCAATCTTTATGACTATGGTGACCCAGTTTCGGCTGGTACTACTGATAGATGGCTTTCATTTGTTACATATGCTGATGGGAGTATGGATTATGCTATCGGAAATGGCTCTGCCTGGGGCAATTTTATGAATCCTGGTGCAGGAACATTTAAGAATGGGACATGGTATCACATTGTTGGGACTTATAATGGCAGTCAGACAGAATTGTTCATAGATGGAGTGAGTAAAGGCACAGCCAATAATTCTGGATACTCGCTTAATCAGGTCATAACCATTGGCGCACGAACTAATGATTCATACATTACGACTTACCACTATAACGGCGCAATCGACGAAGCCCGTATTTACAACAGAAGCCTCTCAGCAGCAGAAATCCAGCAGCAGTATTATTCTAATTTATACAAATATGACACAGATAAATGGGCATTTTACAGCAATCAAACAATTTCAGAACCAAATGTCAATTATACATACAACTATTCTGGCTGTGCAAAAGATATTTCAGGAAATGAGAACTGCACTGAAGTAAGGGTATTGACAGTAGAAGGGATTGCTATAGCTGTCACAATCAACCTTCCACTTGCGCAGAATTATTCAACATCAAATGTAAGTTTCAATGCAACACTGAATGAAAACGGCTCTTGCATGTATTCGCTTAATTCTGGCTTATTTAATTACAGCATGCAAAACAATGGCAACAGGGATTTCAATGCCACAAACTCAAGCATTGCAGACGGGCAATACACTGCAAGATATTACTGCAATGACACAG
Source organism: Candidatus Woesearchaeota archaeon (assembly GCA_964388875.1). Classification (GTDB taxonomy): domain Archaea; phylum Nanobdellota; class Nanobdellia; order Pacearchaeales; family GW2011-AR1; genus JACOYM01. The sequence continues at coordinate 12,857 of CAYMCA010000026.1, read as the reverse complement.
CAAATAACTGGAACCGAACAGAGTCAAGGGCATTTGGCATTGACACAACAAAGCCTTCTATAAACATGACTTACCCTCTGAATCTAACTTATAATATCAATGTTTCTGCACTAAATTACACAATTTCAGATGCAAACCTGCAGGCGTGCTGGTTCTCATCTAATAATGGGCTTACAAATCAAACTATAACTTGTGGGATGAATATGAGCGGAGTAAATTCAACTCAAGGTGCTAATACTTGGAGGATTTATGTGAATGATAGTGTAAATAACATAAATCAGTCTAGTGTGACTTTCTTCATAGATAGTATATTCCCCCTAATCTTAATAACCACGCCTTTAAATAATACAAATACATCAGATAGTAACATAAATGTTAATTATACTGTTTCTGACATAAACCTTAATACCTGCTGGTGGACTAATGATAGCGGAAGGACTAATAAAACCCTCGCCTGTGGCACAAATATCACGGGGCAGACTTGGCTTGAAGGGGCAAATAACATTACAGTCTATGTTAATGATACCTTGAATAATGTAAACTCATCAAGCGTGAGATTTATTGTTGATACAATCAAGCCAGTAATCAATCTTACATACCCTCTCAACATATCCTATGCTGTCAATGTCAGCTGGCTTAATTATACTGTCTCAGATGCAAACCTGCAGGCGTGCTGGTATTCTCTTAATAATGGCTTGGCTAATACAAGCATAACCTGCGGGGCTAATGCAACAGGATTGACTTCAAGCGAGGGCAGCAATACCTGGCTTGTTTCTGCCAATGATTCTGCAGGGAATGTGAATTTCTCAAGGGTTAGTTTTTTCAAGGATACAGTTTATCCCCTAATCTCATACGGCTCTCTCACAGCAGCAGACGGCACAAACATAACAGCAAACTTTGTATATGCAAATGTAACATGGACAGAGCTGAATTTTGCAAACATAACATTCGTGCTGTGGAACCTTACATCGCAGGTAAATTCAACCACATTTACAACTACAGCCTATGCAATAAACTGGACAAACCTATCCTACACAAACTACACATACAATGTGACAATATATGACACAGCAGGGAACCTTAATTCAACACCATCAAGAAGGATAATACTTCAGGCAAACTACGCATCTGTTAACATCACCTCTCCTATAAATGGGAGCGAGATAGCAAGGGGCAGGGATAATATTGCAGGAGAGGATGATAAGGGCGTAGTCGCCAATGCCACGCAGATAACTGCCAGTGTTTACGATAACACAACGCTTCAGGCAATTGCAAATGTAAACTGCAGCTTTTATCTTGATGGCTCTCTTCTTGGAGCGAATGCAACAAACTCATCAGGGTTCTGCATCTTCAGCTATGACAAGAGCGGGTATGATGCTGGCTGGCATAATATAAGCGTGAATTACAGCGCGATTGCAAACTACAACAAGAATGTCAATCACAGCAATGCGACATTTAATCTTGTGCAGTATCTTGCAAAGCCAGTGGCAGATAATGCAAGGCTGATTGGGGGTGTCTGGCAGTACAGAAGCGGTGATGCTGCAATCCTGCAGATTAATATAACAAAAGATGGAAGCTTCTATGACCCTGCAAATATAACAGTCAATGCTACAACATCTGCCCTTGCGCTCATACAAACGCATTATTACCCGGGGGATATTGTCAGAACAGAAACAGGAAGGTACTACAGCAAGACAATTATCAATTCATCCCAGGGTGTTGCTGTAAGGTGGGATGTTTATGTGAGCAATGACAGCTATGCAAACTACATAATATCTGCAGTGCAGGCAGACAGGGATGTTATAAGCGCGAATGGGCTGATAAATGCAAGCCTTGTGAATGCCTCGCAAGCCTCAATACCAAGCGCGAACATAACAATATATGACAGGAATAGCTACATACTCGGCTCAAGAAATGCCTCTTGGATAAGGGACGCCACTTTGGATGATAAATATAGGGTTGACTTAAGCTACGGAAACCAGAGCTTTGTTGTCCATGGGTTAAATGTCACAGCAAACATAACAGTTGCAACGCAGTTTGTTGAAAATTACAACACAACAAATTTAGGCGCTGCCGCAAACCTAAGCAACATATTCTCTATGAACGCAACAAGCCTGGCGTTTGATAATGCCACAATCATACTCGCAAAAAACAGCCTGGCAATTGACAGGATATGCAGGTGTGAGGCATGGAATATGAGCTCAGCATCATGCAGCGGAAGCTGGCAGTGCAATAACACAGGAGACTATGACTATGGAAGCAATGCAACGCATTTCTGGTTTAATGCAACAAGCTTCTCAGGATATGCCGGCGGAGTAGGGTTTAATGCAAACCTTACAATATGGGACAGCAGGGATGCGCAGGGCGGAAGCAATGCAGTCTATACAGGCGAGCAGGCAAGATTCTATGCGAACTACACAAATTCAACAAGCGTGGCAATAATCTCTGGAGCAAGCTGCAACTTCGGGGAGAACAGCACAGGAAGCTGGAGCAATGCAGCAGCAATGGCTTACAATGCAAGCTCTGGGCTGCATGAATACAACAAGTCATTCAGCGCAGCATCAAACTTCTCTTGGAATGTTTCATGCTCTGGAAATGCTGCTTATGACGCACTGACAGCAAACGACACAATAAAAATACTATCCCAGCCAGGGCCTCCTGGCGGCGGGTGCACGCCTTCATGGATATGCGGGGCATGGGGCAGCTGTGCAAATGGAAAGCAGGCAAGGTCATGCACCGATGGGTGCGGAAACTCAAAAAGCGAGGAGCAGGCATGCGGTGCATGCCAGGAGAGCTGGCAGTGCACAACATGGAGCTCCTGCGCAAATGGGCAGCAGGCAAGAAGCTGCACAGACAGCAATAATTGCGGCACTTCCTCGCAAAAGCCAAACGAAACAATGGCTTGCGAGATTCAAGAGCCAGTTATTGTGTTTTATTCGCCTGAACTACAGCTGAATGCAAGCAATAATTCACAGGTTGTTTTCACAATAAGTGCGCTGGAGCAGTCAAATGTTGAGGGCATCAACCTAAGCCTGAATGTTAAGTGGTATGTTGATGAAATGCTTGTCAAGGAAGAAAATGGAGGCAAGAGCATAGAAAGCTCACTGCCTTATCTTTTCAACAAAAGCGCGTCAGCCAGGGCAGAGGTTTCAAATGGCTACAAGACAGCAGGGCTGTCATGGAATGTGAATATTTTAGATATTGAAGAATGCAATGAAGGCTGGCAGTGCTCATGGACAGAATGCAATGAGCAAAATTATTCAATTGCTGTAAACTGCACTGACATAAACAGCTGCGGCACAAACCTCCAAAAGCCGGTTTCTGTTCCATGTTATCTTGACCCATTAACAGGCAAGCTCAAGCCAAGAATAACAAAATCAGGCGCTGCCTGCGCCAGTGAATTAAACTGCACAGAATGGAGCGCATGCGATGTTTCCTACACATCAGAGGATATCCTTCAGGGCAGGACGCTGACAGAAGGCAGGCAGAGCAGGATATGCGCAGATAGTTCAGCATGCCAGCTGCCTAAGATAGAATACCAGCCATGCACCTTTAACATTCCTATTGCTACCAAAAGCGTTGAGTGGTGCAATAATACCTATGTTGAGCTGATTGACCTGGAGAAGAACATGACAGTAAGCAGGATTAAGGAAAGCGCAGTGAGAAATATAACAAGGCTGGACATCAAGATTATAGCAACAAACTTCACAGGCTATTGTGACTATTGCTACAACAAAATAAAGGATTATGATGAAGAGCTTGTTGATTGCGGCGGGCCTAACTGCCCGGCATGCATAGAGATGCCCCTGAAAACAGGCATGCTTGATTTTATAATGTCATGGCTTAAGTGGGTTTTATGGCTGCTGCTGTTATTGCTGATTGCAATATTGGCAAACAGCATGAGAAAAGAAGGGAAAAATTCAAAGAGGATTTTTGATTTATCAAAACTCGCGCGTCTTCTGCACAACAAACCTCGGCTTTATAAAATCAGACACCACGGCAAACACCATTAAATTCCTTATTCCAACCCTAAAAATTCCTTTCACAAGCGGTATCTTAGCCTGTTTTGAGAACTCCTCAAGAACCTCCATTGCCTCGGGCTCTGATATAATAATCTTTGAAGGAAATGTCTGCCCAAACCTTGTTATCAGCAAAGGCTTATTGCCTGCCTGGTACTCAATCCTTGTAACTGACGCGTCGCCAAGCAATTGAATTAATTTATCAAACCCCAGCTTTCCTGTTGGTATCAGGATTGATGAGCTTGGCTGATATTTTTGCTGCTGCAATGGCATGGGTTTCTGCGCAGGCGGCAGATGTGTTAGTGGCTTGTAAGGATGCAATACTGGCTGAGGCATTATTGGAAATGCCTGCCGGAGTTGTTGCGCAGGAGGCATCTGAGGCATTGCTGATTTAGCAGGGCGTGCCTCTTCTTTTTCCAGCACTATCTCTCTCTCAAAAAATTCATTTTGTTTATCATGCCCTAAATGGTATGGTTTGTTTGGAATTTCTGGATGCTCAGAAATGTACGATGCACTAAAGGGCATGGTTTGAGCCACATTTCTGGCATCAAGAAAGAGCCTCGAATAATTCTCAATAAGCTCTTTTGTGAATTCATCCAAAAAAGAAGTTATTTGTTGCATTTTGTAGGCATTATGGATAATTGCATCATTTATAGCTTTATTCTTTGCAGTTATACAGATAGAGAACTGCAATCAATATTGGTTATAAGCTACGCAGTTCTCTATATAACATTACTCAATTCTTGGAAGCGGCCTTGGCTTTATATCCTGCCCTGCAGAATCTTTGTAGATAATGCTTTCTGCTGCGCCTTCCTGCCCCTGCCCTAATTGCGGCTCAACTTTTCTCTGCTGAGAAAATTGGGGCTGCCTCTGCAAAAATTGAGGCATCCTGTCCCTTTCTGAAATTGCAGCTCTTGCCTCTCCCTCTCCGCTAATATTTTCCCTTACCCTTTCACCCATCAAAGTAAGCCCTTTCGCAATTGTTTTATTCTGGTCAAGCAGCGTGTTAAGCTTTGCAAGAAACTCCCTGTCCCTCTCAACGCTCTTTTCCCTGTCTATTTCCTTTATGCCCTGCTTGCCTATAAATCCCTTTGCAGAAATCTCAAACAGCTGCAGAAGCTTTGAGATATTATCTGAAAGCGTATCAAATTTAATAGAAAGATTTGTCAGAACCCTCTGCAATGAAACAAAATTCTCAAGCAATGCCTGCTCAGTATCCAGCTTTGTTGGCTTTTTCTCTCTCATTGAATTTGCCGCTGGTTTCTCATCCTTTTGCTTTGCCTCTTTTTTCATGCTGTATTAAGAATTAAGGAATTTATAAACTTTGCTTCTTGGCTTATCCGGCAGCCTATCCTGCCGGCTCTGGCAGCTGCATTGGGCTGTCCTCATCCCATAGCATGCATGACATAATGCCCTCCCGCGCTTCAATCGGGCAGTGCATATCCTGGAGGTATTCTATCAAAGAATAATATGCATTTTTGAAATCATTTTTGTCAGCATACCTCTTGTGCGCGCCATCACCTGAGATAATTCTGTTTGAGCGCGGCACATCATATGAAAACCTCTCATCAATCTCCGGCTCTGCTTTAAGCTCCTGCTCAAGATTTTTGAGTTTTGAGCCAACACCTACACAATGCTGCCTGCACGCAGAGATCATAAAATCGCAGTTCTTGCAGTGAAACCCGTAAAAAGGCGTGTAATCCCCTTCAAGCACCCTTTCTTTTGTCTTGGCAATAACATCCTTCAGGTATTCAAAATCATCCTCTGTCCTTCTTGTCTTGAAAACCTTTCCTGTCCTTAAATGATGCAGTGCAAGATGTGGAATTTCATTGTATTTCAAATTCCATGCCAGTGCATAGAAGGTGAACTGAGGATGCCTGTGCAAAAGAAAGGTGTTCTGCGCAGGTGAGAAAAAATCTGTTTTGTAATCTGTGATTATCAACTTTCCATCAATCCTGTCAACCCTGTCCCATTTTCCAGTCAGCTTAATTCCGCCAAGAGTGATATTGTATTTTGAAAAGTCCTCTTCAAACAATTCTGGCTTTGGAAGGGTTTTATTATGCTCATAAAATGGGCGAAGGATGTTGACGCCCAGGCCGCAGAGTATTCCCGGCTGCTCCTTGTCCCTGAACTTAATGTCTGTATCTCCATACTCTCCTTTTACAACACCCCACCAGCGATGCATCCAGAATTTTATAAAACTCTCTGATGACTTAAAATTCACCTTATGGAACATCTCAATCATATGATGAACCTCTTTTCCAAAAATCTTGCTCGGTGACTGCGGCACCTTGAAACGCATGATATAATTAAAATAATAGGCAATAGGGCATCCCCTGTATGTTGAGAGCTTTGATGCGCTCAGCTGCTCAATGCTTTTCTTCCATAAAGAATATTCTCTCTGCTCTGGAAAAAGCTCAAGCTGCCTCTTCCTCTCATCTGCCAGCTTCTTTCTGTCTGCTTTCTTCCTCTCTTCTCTCTCATTCTTCCAGCTGTCCAGAAGAGAATTAAATTCATTCTCGCCGAGGCTCAGCCTTTCTTTTAAAAGATTTTCCCTGCTTAGCCTGAACCTGTTGGCAGCCCTCATTGCCTGCTGGGGCAGTAATTCCTTTGTCTTTCCCATAGCCAGTCCATGGCTTTAGGCAAATCTCCATAAATAAGCTTTTATATCCTCAGAAATATAAGTCAAAGCAGGATAATCTGGCGTAAATCTTGTCAAGAACCCTGCGCTAAAACATCGTGCTCGGGTTCTTGAACACATTCAAAAATGCCAAAACTTCAAAGAGCATTTTTGAAGTCTAAAGCTTGAACTTTGCATTTATCTCCAGCAAGCCCAAACCAAGCTTTTTAACTTTTTCCAAAAATTTTGCATATTCCTGCTCTTTAAATGTGCACAGGTAAGCAAACATTAGAGATTCCGGGTTAAATGAAGGGTCATGAAACGCCCCGATAATCTTTGAATTTCTTTTTAGTATTACTTCATTCCATGTAAAAACTGGTGATTTTTTAAACTCATCATACCATTTAGTCATAAGTGTTTGTAAATCAGCTTTATGTGTAAAATCAAAATGAGGTTCAGAATCATAAGTTCCATCAGGCAGCATGACTACTCCAGAATCATTGTCAAACATAACCTTGACTTCGCCGGATAATATTAACCCGTATGGCCTGTGATATATCACTGCCGGGCTGATTTTTGAAGCACAGCACATTACTTCCCTGACATCCAATCCAAGGCTTTTTTCTAATTCTCCAACTGAATTTCCTCCATTATAAAAAGTCATAAACTTTTCACTATCTATATTCCTGTTAAGCTTATGCCTCACAAGTCTCATAAATTCAACTGGATAATCCCCTACAAATGAATGAAACAGATAACAATTCTTTTCAAGTTCATATTTCATATTAATAGCCCCTGCAGAGGAGTATATAAAATTATTCATTAATCCTGTCTTGTAGTTATACTGGCTTAAAAAGGCACAAACAAACATTTAAAAATATGCTTATTCAGTTATAAAAATGGGAGTTTCAAGCATATTATTGCTCGTCATAAGCATTATCATGCTTGCCGAGGGTATTGGCTACATGCTCTTCACAAAGAAGATGAAGAAGATAACAGACAAAATATTCAAGAAGGATATGATTGCCAAGGAGATTGGGCTCATGGAAATAATCATTGCCCTGGCAATAATACTGATAACACTCTTAGTTTAGAAAAAATACCAGAGAAACAAAAAATAAACTAAAATCAGGCAAAATGGCATTTAAAATAAACATATCAGAAAAGGGAAAGACATTTCACCTAGAGACAGAAAGTGAGGCACTGATTGGAAAAACAATAGGCGAAACTATGCAGGGCGAGGATATTTCGCCAGAGCTGAAAGGCTATGCTCTTGAAATCAAAGGCGCAAGCGACAAGGCAGGGTTTGCTGCATTCAAAGAGGTTGAAGGGCAGGGGCTGAAAAGGATATTATTGACATATGGCAAGGGCATGCACAAAAAGCCAAAAGGGCTGAGAAAAAAGGCAAGAAAAAGCCCTAAAGGGCTCCGCCTCAGGAAAACAGTAAGGGGAAATTTAATCTCTCCAAGCATAATCCAGATAAACACAATTGTAAAAAAGAAGGGCGAAAAGAAGCTGGAAGACATCTTCCCAGAGCAGTGCAAGCCAAAGCCAAAGGAAGAGGCAAAGCCCGCAGAGGCTGCGCAAGCTGTCGCAGAACAGGCAAAGGCATAAGGGGAATTTTGGGGGAAGAAGTTATTTCAATATTTTTCTGATATTGTAACAGACGGGAGTTAAAAACGAACGATTTAAAAAGGATACATTAATAAAGTTCTTAGATTACTAATATGCAAAGAGGAGATAAGATGGAATTGCTTTATGAAGACTTGGCAAAAAAGAATGGTTCTCAGTTGTTTCATACAAAGAAAAAAATAATAATTGAATCAATTCCCAATATGCAAATGGAATTAAAAGAAATTTTTCAGCAATTGGCAGAAGACTCAAGTTGGGTTTTTGAAGATTTAACACAGAAAGATACCTCTTATGCTACACATGGATTTCATAAATATCCTGCTAAATTTATTCCTCAACTAGCAAAAAGATGTATAAAAGAGAACACAGATTCAAATGGGGTTGTTTGTGACCCTTTCATGGGTTGTGGGACTACTTTAATTGAGTCATTAGTTTCTGGAAGAAAAGCAGTAGGGGTTGATATAAATCCTGTGGCTTATTTAATTTCTAAAGTTAAAACAACTCCTATAAATCCTGAGAAATTAAAAATCGAAATGGACAAGATTTTATCGGATTTGAATCTGTATTTTGAATCCCATAATAAACAAAAGACTTTATCAAAAATAGAGATTTTACCAAGAGTGCCTATTAATGAGCGAATTGAGTATTGGTTTCCTGACAAAAAATTAAGAGAAGATTTAAGCATAATTTTGGGAAGAATAGATATTATTAAGGATAAAAATATTCATGATTTTTGCTTATGTGCTTTTTCAAATATATTAAAAAATGCTTCTATTTGGTTAATGAAAAGTATAAAACCCACAAGAGACCTTAATAAAAAAATAGATTCTCCAATGAATTTATTTTCTCGGCAAATTAAGAAGATGATTAGGGGAAATGAAACTTATTGGAATGTTTTACCAACCAATATTAAGAATAACTTAAAAAATTACCTGAATTTAAAAAAAGCAGATGCGAGAAATCTTCCCATAGAGAATAATTCTGTAAGTTTAATTGTAACTTCACCGCCCTATGTTACTTCTTATGAATATGCAGATTTACATCAGCTTACTGCTTTATGGTTTGAATATACTCAAAGCGTAAACGAATTTAGAGAAGGATTTATAGGTTCTGTTCATAAAAAAGAATTTGACCACAATGGAATTAAAAGCAAATTAGCAAAACAAGAAATAGAGGAATTAAGCAAAAAGTCAAAAAAAGAAGCGGAAGCAGTAAGAAATTATTTTTTTGAAATGCAACAATGCTTTAAAGAAATGCATAGAGTTTTGAAACCAGAAGGAAGGGCGTGTATTGTTATTGGGAATACTGAATTAAGAAAAGTCCCTATATTGAATGCAGAAGTTTTTGTTGAGATAATGCTAAATTTAGGCTTTAAGATACATAAAATTATAAAACGAAGAATACCGTCAAAAGTGCTGCCTCAAACCAGAGATTCAAAAACAGGAAGATTTACTGCAACTGAAAAGGCAGATAGGCTGGCTTATGCTTATGAATACATTTTAATAATGGAAAAACTATGAGGTAATAAAGATGAAATTCGCAGATTTGGTAAGTTTATATGAAGAAAAGAAAAAGAAGCATGGTATTGATACATACAAGCATATTTCTGAACTTCTTGAAGAAGCAAAGGTTTTACATAAAAAAGATTGGCAAAAAAGCCCTACTGAAAATGGGGACCATGAACAATCTTGGAGAGCTTTCAAAGGTAAAAATCTTGAAAAGTTGATTGTTCATATAATCGCTGATGAAGTAAAAGCATTAGAATTAAAGATTGTTGATGGAAATGCACTTGAAAGAACAAAAGCCGAAAACCTGCCAAAAGAATTGAGTCAAGTTAAAAGAAATTTGATAATTGATTACGGAGAATTTGGCTCGCATCTTCCTGATGTTGATATAATAATTTATGACCCTAAAACAAGCAAAGTGATAGCTGTTCTTTCAAGCAAGGTTACGCTAAGAGAAAGGATAGCACAAACAGGTTATTGGAAGATAAAGCTTTCTTCAGACCAAGCAACAAAGCATATAAAAGTCTATTTCGTAACGCCAGACGAAGATGGAACTTTAACCATAAAGAAGCCTGCAAAGAAAGGCAGAGCAATTGTGGAAGTAGATACTGATGGAAGTTATGTTTTAAGCGAGACTAAAATTGAAGAGAGCGATAAAGTAAAAATGTTTGACAAATTTATTGAAGATTTGAAGGTTTTAATAAATGGAAAATCTAAATGATAGTAAACCATTTATAGAAGCAACAACTTTATGGGACTTCCCAAAACAGAGTTATGGCAAAAATCCTAAAGGAAATTGGAAATTTAATGGCGTTACCCCTGCAGGAGTTATTTATAATCTAATAAAAAGATATACTAAAGAGGGCGATTTAATAGTTGACCCGATGTGTGGAAGTGGAACAACTATTGATGTTTGCAAAGAAGAAAACAGGAAAGTTATTGGTTATGATGTTTTTCCTACAAGACCAGATATATTTCAAAACGATTCTAGGAAAATTCCTTTAGAAGATAATTCTGTTGATATGGTTTTTATTGATTCCCCTTATGGAAATAATATCCATTATTCAGATAATCCTAATTGTATTGGCAATATTTCTTGTGAGAAAGAAGAATTTTATCAGGAACTTGAAAAAGTAGCAACAGAAATAAAGAGAATACTAAAAAATGATAAGGTTGCTGCTTGGGTTATTGGGGACCATTGGAGAAGTAATTCAGGATTTATTCCTGTAGGAATAAAGATTTATCAAATGTTAGAAAAACATTTTAAACCAATGGATATTATTTGTTTAACAAGAAGAAACCAGTCATCAAATACTCCTTTATGGAAGCAAAGAGCGATAAAAAATAATTTTTATCTGAGAGGATTCAAATATTTATTCATAATGAAAAAACAATAGAACTGCTGCCTACATCTCAAACTCTTTAGTTGGAAGAATTTTATAGGGCATTCCAATCTGCAAACTCCCTCTTCTTTATCTGCCCTTTTGCCTTATTATAAGAAGCCATAAATTGCTTGTCTCCCATAAGCTCTATAGATTCAACTACAGAATCAAATTCATCTCTAATTCTTATTAAATCCACTATTGCACTTTTATTTATGCATAACTTTTCTTCCATATTAACTCTATACCTCTATATTTAAATAACTTTCGGAAACAAACTAAATCTCCACTCCATAGGTATTCGCGCCCATAACAACCTTTAAAAAACTCTTTGTTTTCCAATAAACATGAATGAACAGAACATTGATGTGTCAAATCTGCCTATGCTGAACATAGGCATGGTGGGGCATATAGACCACGGCAAGACAACGCTATTAAGCAAGCTTACTGGCAAGTGGACAGACACGCACAGCGAGGAGCTGAAAAGGGGCATAACAATCAAGCTCGGGTATGCAGATGTTGTGATAAGAAAGGGCAGTCAGGGGTATAACATAAAAGAAGGCGCTCCTGTGAGGTATGTAAGCTTTGTTGATGCGCCAGGGCACGAAATGCTTATGGCAACAATGCTTTCCGGAGCGGCAATCATAGATGCCGCAATCCTTGTTATTGCGGCAAACGAGGGCATTAAGCCGCAGACAAGAGAGCATCTTGTGGCATTGCAGGCAAAGAATGTAAAAAATATAATAATTGTTCAAAATAAGATAGACTTGATAACAAAAGAAAAGGCATTGCAGAGTTATAAGGAGATTAAGGAATTTATAAAAGGCACAATTGCAGAAAACTCCCCTATAATACCTTTGTCAGCTCAGCAGGAAATCAACATAGGCAAGTTGTTAGAGGCAATAGCCAGCATAAAAATTCCTGAAAGAGACACAGAAAGCAAGCCAATCTTCCTTATTGCAAGGAGCTTTGATATAAACAAGCCAGGCACTGAAATCTCAAGGCTTAAAGGCGGTGTTCTTGGAGGCGCATTAAGAAAAGGAAAGCTGTCTGTTGGCGACGAGATAGAAATAAAGCCTGGCATAAGCAAAACAAAGGCAAATGTTCAAACTTACGAAACAATAAAGACAAAAATCACATCAATATTCAGGGGAAATAATGAAATTAAAACTGCAACCCCTGGGGGAAGCCTTGCTATTGAGACAGAGCTTGACCCTGCGCTGACAAAAGCCGATTCTCTTTCAGGTTGCATTGCAGGGCTGTCAGGAACATTGCTGGAGATAACAAGCAGAATAAAAATGAAGTTCAGGCTTTTTGAGAATATTATAGGAATCCAGGAATCAAAGCATGTTGATGCAATAAAAGTTAATGAGATGCTTCTCTTAAGCATAAACACATCAATAACAATAGGCACAGTCATAAAAATAAAAGCAAATGAGGCAGAGCTTCTATTAAAAATTCCTGTTGTCCCGTTCAAGTCTGAGAACATAGGCATTGCCAGAAACATAAATGCCCACTGGCGATTGATAGGATGGGGCGAGATAGTTTAGTTTAGTGTATTATAACTTATATTATGAACTAAACTATCGAGCAGAGATAATCTAATCAGCTATCTATTAGAGGACAAAAGCAGGGCAAGAAAAAAAAAAAAAAAAATTTTTAATGAATGATAGTTTTATATATAATTCTGAATAAACAT
>CAYMCA010000025.1:0-14779 GCA_964388875.1 Candidatus Woesearchaeota archaeon | reverse complement strand
GAGGATTTGTTTTGAGTTTTTGTTCTAAAACAAAAACCTTAAATATGCCTAAAACATTGTATTTTCAAGATGGTTAAGGCTAAAGCTAAGGCAAAAAAGGCAAAGCCTGTCAAGGCGAAAAAGCCGAAGAAGGCAGAAGCAAAAAAGCCTGTAAAGGCTAAAAAAGAGAAGAAAGCAGCAGAAAAAAAGAGCGAAGGAAAAGAGATAGGAAAGGTAACGCATTTCTTTGACCAGATTAGTGTTGCAGTGGTTGAACTGGCAGGAAAGCTAAAGGTTGGGGACAAGATAAGGGTTAAGGGTGCGACAACTGACTTTGAGCAGAAGATTGAAAGCATGCAGATTGAGCATGAAAAGGTGAGCGAGGCAGGCAAGGGAGATGCAATCGGCTTAAAGGTTGCAGGCAGGGTAAGGCCTAATGACAGCGTGTATATTTTGTAATTGGAAAACCTTATCAAAAAAACAATGTGCCACCACATCTCAAAAATCTATGACTTCAAAGTCTTATGACTTTGATAGCCGTCAAAATTCAAAGAATTTTGAGGTTTTTGATGATTGTCAAAGTTCTTTGAACTTTGAAGCCTTAAAAGGTATTATTTATAAAGGCACTTGTTTTTAGGATGCTCAGAAATGCTTCACAGCATTTCTGACATAAATAGGCTGCTTTTTGAATCAAAAGTTAGAAGAAGCATGAACAATAAAATTTTATATTTGTGTTTGGCTGTGCTGGTAATAACCATAGTCTTAGTTCCTTTTGCCAGCGCATTCTCATGGCAGGATTTTATGAAAATGCTGAAAATAGGCGGCAAGGCAACAGCAGGTGTCAATAAGACATGCACAGACAGCGACAATGGGCTGGATTTTAATGCAAAGGGCATTGTTGAAAAATGCTCTGGAAAGTCATGCAATAAATACACAGACCAATGCACAGGAACAGCCGGAAATGTCATTGAGAGATACTGCAACAAAACAAATGTTGCCACGCAGGTTTACAAATGCGCAAATGGGTGTTATGACGGCGCATGCATAATCCTGCCAGAACCCTCTAATGAAACAAGCCAAGCCCAGCCGCAAGCCTCCAATTCGATGAGAACAATAATAAGCTACACGAGCCAGCTCTGGCCAGCATCATCATGGAGCCAAAGCATGCTTTCATCATTTTATGCAGACAGGGTGAATGACGGAATAAACAACCTTGGCGCATTTCATACAGACGCCTCTCCTTTTGGCTCTTATCTTGCATTGGATACTGGAGCTGGAAACGAAAAGGAATTCGCAAGGGTGGACATAACATTCTACTTTGAGCCGATTTATGCAGTGTGGGATGTGCAGTATTCTGATGACAATGAAAACTGGTCGCCAGCTAAAACAGACATAGGCAGCTATCCTGTAAAATATGGGGGGACATACAGCTACATATGGGAAAGCAAAGGAAAGCACAGGTACTGGAGGCTGTTCAGGACAAGCGACGCAAAGGCAGGCGGTTACCATTCTGAAGTCCAGTTTTATGAAGCACTGATAAAGCAACAGCCATCAAACACAACAAAATACTCGCTGAACTGCACAAAACTTTACTATGGCGACTGGCATATATCAAAAGAATGCAACCCAGGCTTCTGCAGAAAAGATGCATTTGCAGGATGTGACTATTCTTCAAAGTCCAAAAAATACAGGGAAGTCTGCCAGAAAACATACACAACACAATGCCTTGATGCCCCAAAATGCCCGAGTGGCTATAAAGATGCAGGAAAAACTGGCTGTTAATTATCTTGCTGCATAATTGAGTTCTGTAATTCTATCAAAATATTTAAAAAGCTGTTAAGCATAAACTGCTCAAGAAAATGTGATATACTAATAATGCACGATAACTTAAACAACTTTGACAACAAAACGCACAGAGAGGTTATAGAAGACATCTGCGAATGCAATAAGAATTATTGCACTTTAAAGGAAATTATTATGCAGATTGGGCTTGGCAGCAGCCAGCTGGAGCAGATAAAGTGCATTGAAAAATTCAAATACGATGAAAGCGCAAAAGAAAATATGGATATTGGATGGGAGCTTGCCGCAAGAAGATGGGCAGATGATGGATATGCCCAGATATTTGATGAGGTTTATAAAGAAGGGATGAAATGCAATGAAATTTACAATTTAGTAAGGAAAGCTATGGAGGAAAAGGTTGTGTCAATCACTTCAACACACTCGCTTCCACATTCAGTTACTTAAACATTAATTTTTGCCTGAATGCAAAAGCTCTGCCTTAATCCTTCTTACTCCTGCTGCAACAGACTCTTCTTTTGTGATTTTGAATTTTCCCAGCTCGCTTGTATTCTTGGCGTGAGGGCCTGCGCAAATCTCCTTGCTGAAACTGCCTATGCTGTAAACAGAAACCTTCTCGCCATATTTTTTGTCAAAAACACCTATTGCGCCATTTTTCTTTGCATCCTCGGGTGGCATTTCTTCCCTTATAACCTCGCATGAGCTTTGTATCTGCGCATTGACAAGATTTTCTGCATCTTTAATTTCATTGTCAGTTAATTTTCTCGGAAATGAAAAATCAAGCCTTAATCTTTCTGCCGTAATATTTGAGCCTCTTTGCATTACATTTTTGTCTTTCAGGACAATTCTCAAAGCAGCAAGCAGGAGATGCGCTGCAGTATGAAGCCTTGTTGTCTGCTCTGTTGTGTCTGCCAAGCCGCTCTTGAACCTGCCCTCTGTTGCTATCCTGCTCAATTCCTGGTGTTTTTCCAGCTCATTGCTGTATTCTTTAATATCTATTTCCAGCCCTTTTTCCTTTACCAATTCAATTGTCATCTCAATAGGAAAGCCATAGGACTGGTAGAGCAGGAAGGCGTCTTTTCCAGATATTTTTTCTTTTCCTGCAGAGATTTTTTCAAAGTATTTCAACCCGGAAGCAATAGTCTGCTTGAAGCGGGACTCTTCTTTTTCCAATTCTTCAATGATTTGCTTCTTATTTTTTTGCAGGTGCTCATAGTCAGAATAAACTGCAAGAACAGCGTGCGCAACATTCTTTCCAAAGTTATCCTTTATTCCCAGAAGATTGCCATATCTCACAGCCATTCTAATTAATCTCCGCAGGACATAGCCGTGCTCTTTGTTTGAAGGCATAATGCCCTCAGCAAGAATAAAAACAGCCGCCTTAAAGTGGTCTGCGATAATCCTTATTTTCCTTGTTTCATCCTTGCTTCTTCCATAGGGCTTCCCGGACAGCCTTTCTGCCTCTTTTATTATCTGCAAAAAGCATTCAGTGAGATAATCATCTTTAATGCTATTTAAAACAACAAGAATTCTTTCAACACCCATGCCTGTGTCAACATTTTTCTGCTTTAATCGCTCACATTTTCCTTCTCATTTTTTATTGTTCTGCATAAATACATTATTCCTGATTTCAAGCCATTTCTCATCCTTGGGGTTGAATTTTTCAGGGGCTTTTTCATTTCCTGTCCAGTAAAAAATCTCTGTATCAGGGCCGCACGGGCCTGTTGAGCCAGCAGGGCCCCACCAGTTATTCTCCTTTGGCAGGAATGCAATTCTTTCCTTTTGCATTCCAAGAGACAGCCAGATTTTTGCAGATTCTTCATCCTTCGGCGCATCCTTGTCGCCTGCAAAGCACGAGACAGCAAGCTTTTCCTTCTGCAGCTTTAGTATTTTTATCAGGAATTCAAAGCTGTATTCTATTGCCTCTTTTTTCCAGTAATCACCGAGGCTCCAGTTCCCAAGCATTTCAAAGAATGTATGGTGATATGTATCGCCTACCTCATCTATATCCTGCGTCCTGATGCATTTTTGCACAGAGCATAGCCTTTTTCCCTGCGGATGCGGCTGGCTTAGAAGATAAGGCACAAGGGGATGCATGCCGGCTGTTGTAAACAAAACAGTCGGGTCATTCTCAGGAATCAGCGGGGCATTTTGAATTATCTTATGCCCCCTGCTCTCAAAGAATTTCAAATATGCTTCTATCAGCTCTTTTCTTGCCTTGATTGCCATGGATATTAGAGCAGATTTTTATTTAAAAAGTTATATGCTGGCAAATTTTGCCTGATTCTTGGATGTTATTAAAATTTTTGATTAACGATAGCTTAATAAAATATAACTCCTTGAAAATAAAGATGGCATTGAAATTTACCCCTCCAGATTATCTTCTTGTATTTGTAGCATTAGAAATAATAATGCATTATATCTTTCCTATTAAGCAAATTATTTTTGTTCCGTATAATTACCTAGGCATTTTGCTGATAGTCTTAGGGGCATATCTTAATTTTGTTTTTGTTGCTATTGCATTTAAAAAAGCTAAAACAACAATAAATCCTTATGAAAAACCAAGCAGATTAGTCACTCATGGCGCTTTTAGAATAACCAGAAATCCAACATATCTGGGGATGGCTTTAATTTTGGCTGGAATTGCAGTATTGCTTGGCTCAATAATTGCCTTCGCATTTCCAGTTATATTTGTGATTCTTACAAATATTTTTATTATTCCGCATGAAGAAAAGAATCTTGAGAATGCATTCGGAAAAAGATATTTAGAATACAAGAAAAAGGCAAGAAGATGGATATAGGGGCGCTTAAAAGCATTGCTTCTAAGTTTTTGTTTAAATCTTTTACAGCAAAAGGTTTAAATCTCTTGCTGTTTTTGAATTTGCATGGAAAAAGATGCTGTTTCTGAAAAAGAGGGGGAAGAGAAGATAATAAATGCTGGTGCTAATGGCAGCAGCGTGGAAAATGGGGCTGAAAACAGCAAAGAAGCTGCTGAAAACAAAAAAGTAAACAGCGCAAATGAGAGAGATTACGAAAAAGAGAATAATCCAAAGAATAAGAAGCCTGAAGAGGAAAAAAAGACTCTCTTTGATGTTATGAAGTTTATCTCTCCAGGCACATCCCTAAGAAATGCAATAAACAATATTGTCAGGGCTGACTGCGGCGCGCTGGTTGTTGTTGATTCTCCGGGCATGGACGGGCTTTTTCAGAGTGGCTTCAGGGTAAACTGCAGGTTCACAGAGCAGAGGCTTAGCGAGCTGGGCAAGATGGACGGCGCCATTATCCTGTCCAGCGACTTAAAGAAGATACTTTATGCAAACACATTGCTTACGCCAAGCACAGAGATACTGTCAAATGAAACAGGAACAAGGCACAAGGCAGCAGAAAGGACAGCAAAACAGGCAGAAACATTTGTTATTGCAATATCTGAAAGAAGAAAACAGACAACAATCTATTACAAGGACAAAAAATATGTCCTTAAAGATTCTGATGAGATTTTAAGAAGGGCTACTGAAACCCTGCAGATACTTGAGAAGGAAAAGGACATCTTTGACAATTTAATGAACAATTTTAACATACTTGAGATTACAAACCTTGTTTATGCAAGAGATGTCTGCGCCTTGCTGCAGAAGATAGAAATCATGCTGAGGATGGAAAAAATCCTCAAGCGTTATCTGCTTGAGATGGGCAATGAGGGTGCAATTCTAAAGATGAGGCTAAAAGAGCTTGTCAAAAACATTGACATCAAGGAAAAAATGCTGCTTAAGGACTATGCATCAGAGCAGAAAAGGCTGAGCACAATGCTGTCACACTTAAACTATGAAGGATTGCTTGACATAGACATGCTTTCAAGGCTGCTGTTTGAGCTCAACCCGGATGATACCATTTCTCCAAGGGGGCACAGAATATTGAGCAAGACAAGCCTTGCTAAAGGCGAAATAAAAAACCTGATAAATTATTTCGGAAACCTTAACCTTATATTAAATGCAAGCATGCAAAAGCTTGGAGAGGCTTTGAAGGGCGAAAAGAGGGCAGAGAGCCTGCAAAAGGAGCTTTCTTCCCTGAAAGAGCAGCTGCTTATGGGAAGGAAGATATAAAATGCTGTCTGAATCCCAGATTAAAAAATTAAATGAGCACCTGGAAAGGGCTCAAAATCCTGTTTTTTTCTTTGACAATGATGTTGACGGGCTTTCCTCTTTCCTGCTTTTAAGAAGGCATATTAACAGGGGGAAAGGAGTTGCAATAAAGTCATTTCCAGAGCTTGATGCAGGCTATGCAAAGCGGATTTATGAGCTGAATTCTGACTATGTGTTTGTCCTGGACAAGCCAAGAATTGGCGAGGGCTTTCTCAAAGAGGCATTAAAGATGAATATTCCTGTTGTGTGGCTTGACCACCATAATATAAATCATGACAACGGCAACACAGAAGATGTTTATGAAAGGCTTGAAAAAGCATATGAAAATCTCCATATATTTAATCCTGCAAGGAAAGAAAAAAAGAATGATGATAAAAATAAGGCAGAAGCCATGGAAAATCCCGGAGAGTATGAAGAATATGAGCCAGTATCCTACCTTGCTTATAAAACTGCAGGAAAAAAAGATGATATGTGGATTTCAATGATGGGATGCGTCTCTGACGGCTTCATGCCTGATTTTGCTGATGAATTTAAAAAGAAATATCCTGACTTATGGGGCAGCGCAAAGACAGCATTTCAGGTTGTTTATGAAACAGATTTTGGAAAAATAATAAGGATGATGAGCTTTGCACTGAAAGACCGGACAAGCAATGTTGTGAAAACATTAAAATTTTTAGCCAGTGCAAAATCGCCTTATGACCTAAAAGAGGAAAACAAAAGCACATATCACATAGCAAAAAGGTATGAGCTGATAAACAAAAAATACCAGCATCTCCTGGAGAAGGCAAGGGAAGCTGCAGGCGAGCAGGCGGAAAACATGCTTTTTTTCCAGTATGGCGGCGAGTTCAGCCTGAGCGCAGACATTGCAAATGAGCTGTTTTACAGGTTTCCTAAGAGAATAATTGTTGTGGCATACCTGAAAGGGGCGAATGCAAATGTCTCCTTAAGGGGAAACAATAATGTCAGAAACATTACACTAAAGGCGATTGAAGGGCTGGAAAATGCAACAGGCGGCGGGCATGTCCATGCCTGCGGGGCAAAAATCCTCGCAGAGGATTTGCCAAGATTCCGGGAGAATTTGGAGAGGGAGATTAAATAGTGGAGTTTGATGTCTAGTTAATGCAAGTGCCTTTTACGCATCCATTTGAACATTTATAATCAGACCAAGTAGCGACATTACCTTCACAAACTGCTTCTCTTAGCCAGCCATCATGAAGTCCTCCAATAATACATCCATCATTTACTGTATTTACTCCACCACTATAATCAGCTCCTGTAGCATTCCCTAGTACATAATAATTCTTTCCACCATCAGAGTCTGTGCAGGTTTGATTTGCATTTGTTATGCAAGCGCCATCACTACAGCCATTCGGGCATGTGTAAAAAACATCTTTTCCGTGAGTTCCATCACAAATGCGCTCTCTTAAATTGTTAATACTTATTGGTACGGTTAGATTACTTCCTTCACATACATCATCAACAATTCCAGCCCAATAACTTCCATCTTCATTATAACCACTTACATTCACAGTTCCTTTTGTATAATAGTTCTCCCCATCAGAATCAATACATGTATCATTTGTTAGAGCTATTACAGTAACACAAACTCCATCTTTGCAGCCATTTGGACATCCATATACATCAATGCTACGTGCATATGCGCCAAGATGTTCAGAATATAAACAATAACCCTCATATAGGAAATCTTCCTCTTTACTGCAATAATCTATAGTCGTGCCATACTGGCCTGTTTCAGGCTGTAAGCCCAACGTAATGCCTTTTATGTTATAATTCTTTCCACCGTCAGAATCTGTGCATTGATTGCTATCATTTATTCCAACAAAAAACCAGTCAATTGCAAAATGCAGTGGGTCAGGGGTAGCATATATCTCCAAATAATGCTTGCCTTTTTTGAGAGTTCCCAAGCTTATCTCTTTAGTGTCATCACTTAGATTATAGTCTTTTTTAGATTCTTGGTAGATTATTTTCTTGTCTAACTTAATATACATTGTATTCCCATGCTCTGCAGGAATTGCTGACCAAACTAAAGACCTTATTGTTAATTTAGCCTGCGTTGTACTTGCAAGCTCAAATCTGTAAGGATAAACTGCAGAAACATATTGAGGTGGCGCGTCAACAGTGGACCAGTCATTTGTTATTGCTTTTGCATCAAAAAAGCAGGGAAAAGAGCTGCAAGATTCATTAACAGCTGTCTCTCCGCTTATACAAAATCCATTTTTACAGCCATTTGCGCATTTGTTAATCTTTGTTGCAACATTTTTGCCATTGCAGTATCTTTCAGCAATATTTCCCGATATTCCAGAACATCCATCTGTGTAACTGGAGCACTTTTTTCCACTGCACTTTGTAACAATTCCATAATCATCATAATTAATTCCGCCGTCAGAATCTGTGCATGTTGTAGTTGATGCAGCAGTTGCTTTCCCCGTAATCTTATTCCAGAATTCCCCGAATGATAAGGCAGAAACTACTGAGACAGACAGGACTAATGCCAGGATTATAAAGCTTGAAACAAGCAATTTTTTGTTCATGTTTTGCCTCTTTTTATTATATTTACACAGCAAACATGAATTTATAAATGTTATATAATTTATAATATATATTTTGCAAGATATATATCAAAAAAACAATGGGGCACCACACACTAAAGTGTGTGGTTTGTAAAGCCCCTTGTTTTTAGGATGCTCAGAAATTAAAGTGGAAATGTTACATCTGCATTATAAATAATGCAGTTTAATTTCTGACATTAGAATATAGAAGTGATAACAACAAAATATAAAAACAAGGTTTATCTCTTTAGTTGCATAATCAAAAAAACAATTGGGCACCGCACCTTTTAAGGTGCAGTTTGTAAAGCCCCTTGTTTTTTGGATGCTCAAGAACACAACTCCATCCTAAAGGATGAAGTTTTGTCAAGTGTTCTTGACATAAAAAAAGGATGAAGATTCAAAATGCTATACTCGCAACTTGCAGAATTTTATGAAAGGCTTGAAGCAACAAGCAAGAGGCTTGAAAAAACAGGGATACTTGCAGAGCTGCTGCAGAAACTGAAAAATGCGAAGGATAAATCAGTTATTTATCTTGTTAAGGGAAGGATTTTTCCTGATTATGATGCGAGGGAGATGGGCATCTCAACCCAGCTTGCTATAAAGGCATTAACAAAGGCTGCAGGGGTTTCTGCCGGCGAGATAGTCAGAAAATGGAAAATTCTTGGTGATTTAGGCAAGGTGGCTGAAGAAATCACAGCTAAAAAGAAACAGGCAACCCTGTTAAAAGGAGCAGGGCTTACAACCGAAAAGGTGCTGGACAACTTAAGAAAGCTGCCGGGCATGCAGGGCAAGGGAACAGTTGATAAGAAGATTTCCCTGATTGCAGAGCTTTTGTCAGCAGCCTCTCCTTTGGAAACAAGGTATCTCATAAGAACACTGCTTGGAGACTTAAGGGTTGGCGCAGGCGAGGGTGTTTTAAGGGATTCAATTGTATGGGCTTGCTTTGACAGGGAAGACAAAGAGGCATATGTAATTGTGCAGGAGGCTTATGACAAGGCAACAGATTTTGCCCTTGTTTTTGAGCAGGCATGCAAGGGCAAGGATACCCTGCAGGAAACAGGGCTTACTCCAGGAAAGCCTGTAAAGGTTATGCTTTTCCTGAAGGTTAAGGATATCAAAGAGGCATTTGAAACTGTCGGCAAGCCACTGGCTGCTGAATTTAAGTATGATGGCTTCAGGATGCTGATAAACAAGGACGAGAACGGGCAGGTTAGGATATTCACAAGAAGGCTGGACAATGTCACAAACCAGTTTCCAGAGGTTAAGGAATATACTGAAAAATACATACAGGCAAAAACATTTATCATAGATGCAGAAGCAGTTGGCTTTGATGCCAAAACAAAAATATACAAGCCGTTTCAGGGCATATCCCAGAGGATAAAAAGAAAGTATGACATTGAGAAAATGGCAAGGGAATTGCCTATTGAAATAAATGTTTTTGATATTATCTATTACAATGGAAAAAGCCTGCTGAAAGAGCCGTTCAGCAAGAGAAGGGAGATTCTTGAAAAGGCTGTAAAAGGAAAAAAATGGCAGCTTGTTCTTGCAAAACAGATAGTAAGCGACAGCGAGGAGGATATTGATAAATTCTACAAAAAAGCCCTTGCTGAAGGCGAAGAGGGGATTATGCTGAAAAAGTTAGATGCGCCATACAAGCCGGGCGCAAGGGTTGGCTACGGCGTAAAGCTAAAGCCCGGGGAAAATGATTTTGATTTAGTGATTGTTAAGGCAGAATATGGAACAGGCAAGCGGGCTGGCTGGCTGACAAGCTACACTGTTGCATGCAGGGATGAGCATGGAAATCTTCTTGAAATCGGAAAGGTGTCAACTGGCTTGAAGGAAAAAGAGGAGGAAGGATTAAGCTTTATGGAGATAACAAAAAGGCTCAAGCCTTTAATCACAGAGGAGAAAGGCAGGGAGGTTTCTGTAAAGCCAAAGCTTATCGTTACAGTAACATACCAGAACATACAGAAATCTCCAACATACTCTTCAGGCTATGCCCTGAGGTTTCCAAGGTTCACAAGGCTGAGGCCTGACAGAAGCGCCAGCGACATTGCAACCCTGCCTGAAATTGAGAAAGAGCACAAAAAACAGGCAAAAATTTACTTTTAAAGCAATTTTTTCCCGTCGGCAAAAACCGAAAGCTTTAAAAAGGGAATAGATTTATAAATCTTACCTAAACTAAATCTTTATGTAAAAAGCCTGCCCAGACAATTTATCTTCTAAAATGTCCAAAACATCACTGCGAGTGCAGAATATTGTTGCCACAACATCACTTGGAAAGCCAATTCCACTGACAAAGCTGGCTCGCACCCAAAATAATACAGAGTACAACCCAGAGCAGTTTCCCGGGCTTGTTCTCAGGGTAAAAAAGCCAAAATCTGCTGTTCTTGTTTTCTCTTCTGGGAACCTTGTCTGCACAGGCACAAAGTCAGTGCAGCAGGTTAAAGAGGTGGTAATCCAGGTGATAAAGCAATTAAGAAGGATAAACATAAAAATAACAGACAAGCCGAGGATAAATGTTCAGAACATTGTCGCGAGCGGAAGCATAGACATGACTCTGAATCTGAACCTTTTGGCATTGCAGCTCGAGAATACCGAGTATGAGCCAGAGCAGTTTCCTGGGCTTGTCTACAAGCTTGTGCAGCCGACAGCAACATTTCTTTTGTTCAGCAATGGCAAGCTTGTCTGCACAGGCACAAAAAACCGGCAGCAGCTCGAGGAAAGCATGAGGCAGCTCATAAAGAACACAAAGGCTGCGATAAAGGCAATGAAGAAATAATTTTCTGCTTTCTGCTTTTTAGTAAAAAGATAAATTTTGTCTTTTGAAGGTTGCGTTCAGAAAACTGAAAGTTTTAACAATAGTATTTACCAAGCATCATCATATGGATTATTACATGGTGCTCTAGGATTGGGTGTACCATCTTCTAAACGATATGGATCATAATCTGGCTTTTTATATCGAAGTTTTCGTTTTCGATCTTCTTTCATTGCTTCTAAAAGAAGCAAATCGCCTGGGCATAAACCCGACATACAAGTAAGCTTCTTCATTTTTCTTTTAATCTTTGGAGAGTGTTTTTTTGATGCAACTTTTTCAGCGATATTTGGATGCTCTTCTAGTAGCGTTTCGTATACTATTCGCCAAGCTAATGTCTCTAATTTTGGTATCCTTCCATATCCATATCCTCCAACTCTATGGAATCCATCTTTTGATGCAATTTTACCATACTGCTGTGTGTTAAAGCAATATTTAACATAAGCAATAGGAGGAGTTTCTGAATAGCTTTCATAGAGCCCTGTTATCATTGCCCAATCTAAAGAAAGTTTCTCAGACTCCTCAGCTAAATCATATCCGAAAGATCTTGGATTGTCGTTTAATCCATAAGGAATCCCTCCATGAGGAAGCTTAACATCAAAAATTCCAAATGCATATATTTTATGTTTCATTTGGTATATAGCTTTTGTATAGTTAGTAACCATGTCTATATGAACATCGCTTCTTGTATTAAAATATTTTTGAGCAGCTTCCCTATTTTCTTCTTTATCTTCCACAACCAAAATTTCCAATGGTCTTGTTATTTTATTTTCTTTTTTCATTTTCATTTATCTCCTTGATTTATTATTTTTATTATACAATAGTAATAACATGCACCTATTTAAATATTTATAATCACAATTGTGACTACTAAATAGAAAGGTTTAAATATGAGCAAAGCATATTCATGGCATGGACACCTCCATATTGGAAGACATAGGATTGACAGGCGCTGAAATCAAGGTATTTATCACATTGCTGGAATTAGGCTCATCTACAGCTGGAAATGTAGTTGAAAAATCGGGGTTGCAGAATGCAGTTGTGCATAGGGCTTTTCATTCTTTGGCAGAAAAAGGGCTAATAACCTTTGTTTTTGAAGGAAAAATCAAGCACTATCAAGCAATTGAGCCAAAACTTCTTTTAAGCTTTATAGATGAAAAAAGGTCTAGGATAGAAAAAATCCTGCCTGAACTTGAAGCAAAAAGAAATTTAGCAGAACAGAAGCCAAAGGCCACAATATACCGAGGAATAAGAGGGGTAAAAGAGGTTCTTAATTTAATGCTGGAAACATCTGCAAGAGAATACCTTGCTTATGGAGGGCCTCAAAAAGCGCATGATTTATTACAGGATTATGCATGGGAAGCTTTTCATCGAAAGAGAATTGAAAAGAAGATAATTGCTAAATTGATATTCAATGATTCTTTAAGATGGTGGGGAAACAAGCTAAATAAAAAGAAACTAACAAAAGTAAGATATACTAAAAAAGAATTTGAACAATTAACTGAAACAATAATTTGTGGAAATAAAGTGGCGATTTTAGTCTATTCGGACAAGCCTTATGGATTTTTAATAGAAGACAAAACAGTCTTTGACTCTTATAAAAAATTCTTTAGTATACTTTGGAAAGAAACTATCCAATAAGGTCCAAATTCTCTTTTATCTCCAGTTTGCATATCTCTATTTCCTCACTTGTCAAAAACCATACACTAAATGTATGATGTGTTATGGTCTTTGAGCATGCCAAGATTTCACAAAATCTTGAGCACTATCAGAAATCTATGATTTCTGAAGCTATCAAAAATGCCTTTGTTTTCTATCCATTAAAATAGATAGGGTGCACAAAGAGCATTTTTGAAGTCTCAGCAAAAAGATAGCTTAATAAAGAACAGATTTTTATTCTTGCAAACTATAGTGAAAGACAAACTAAGGAAATATTTAAGTTATTGACTATAGGGGAATTTGAAAGAGGCATATGCTGTTATATTCATACTGAAGTATATAACAGCATATAAAAAAGAATAAAAAGAGGCAGCCTGTCCTATTTTTGTCAAAAGCAAAAAATAAAGGGTGCAACATGGAAAAAAAGATAAAAACAGAGGAGATGCTCATAGAAGCGAAGAATTTCTTTAATTTTTACAAAAAAGAGATTGGAAAATACATAAGGGGCGGCAAGAATGTTGTTTTCATAAGCTTCAGCGACCTTTCCTCATTCTCGCACGAGCTGGCTGAAAGCCTGCTCTCATCCCCTGAAGAGATTTTGCAGATTCTTGACCTGGCGCTTGATGAGCTTGGCATAGTAAATAACCCCCGCGTCAGGCTTTTGGACCTGCCTGCAACGCATTTTGTCAAGATAAGGGACTTGAGGGCAAAACATCTTAACATGTTTATAACAATTGAGGGAATTGTGAGGCAAGCAAGCGAGGTTCGCCCGCAGGTTATAAATGCAAGGTTTGAATGCCCTTCCTGCGGCTCAGTAATCTCTGTTTTGCAGATTGAAAAAACATTCAGGGAGCCGACAAGATGCTCCTGCGGGAGAAAAGGCGGCTTCAAGCTTATAAGCAAGGACATGGTTGATGCCCAGAGGATAGTTGTTGAGGAGTCTCCTGAGGCGCTGGAGGGCGGAGAACAGCCAAGAAGAATCTCTGTATTCCTGAAAGACGATTTAGTCGACCCCAAGATGGAGGAAAGAACAACCCCTGGAAGCAGAGTCAGGCTGATGGGCGTTCTAAAAGAGGTTCCTGTGCCTTCGCATACCGGGGCAATACAAACAAGATTTGACCTGGCTATTGAGGTTAATAACATACTCCCCCTGGAAGAAACATTTGAGAGCCTGGAAGTTAACGAAGAGGATGAAAGGCAGATTAAAGAGCTTTCAGAAGACTCAAAGATTTTTGAAAAGCTATGGCAGAGCATTGCCCCGGGAGTTTGGGGATATGATGAAATTAAGCAGTCGCTTACCTTGCAATTGGTCGGCGGAGTAATAAAGAAGCGCGCTGACGTCACAGACACAAGAGGCGACATGCACATAATGCTCGTAGGTGATCCAGGCGTGGCAAAAAGCCACATCCTGAAGTTCATGTCAACTATTGCCCCTAAAGGAAGATACCTGGCAGGCAGGGGTGCATCTGGCGCAGGGCTTACAGCCACAGTCGTCAGGGATGAGTTTCTGCGGGGCTGGGCTCTGGAGGCAGGAGCAATGGTTCTAAGCAACAAGGGAATGAGTAGCATTGAGGAGATTGAAAAAATGGATGAGGCAGACAGGAGTGCAATGCATGAAGCGCTGGAACAGCAATGTTTTCATTATGACACAATAATCAGCCTTGCAGACGGCTCTGAAGTTAAGATAGGGGAGTTTGTAGAGAGTCTGCTAGAAAAGAATAAAAATAAAGTAATAGCTGGAAGAGATTGTTTTATCCTGCCTACACAAGATATTGAGGTTTTGACAACAGATTGGAAAAGAATATTCAAGACAAAGGTTGCGA
>CAYMCA010000024.1:0-14850 GCA_964388875.1 Candidatus Woesearchaeota archaeon | reverse complement strand
CTGGCGAGATATTTGGCTAATAAGGAAAACGACGATTAGTATACATTATCTGTTTGTTTTTTCTGGAACTATATTTTACAATATAGAAATGTTTAAGTAGGACATTAGTTTTTTGATGTAATAAAATGGCATTTAAAGATTTTTTAAAGAAAAATTGGATTTGTGTTGCTTTAGCAGCTTCTTCGGTTATCTTCCTTGAAGGAGCGCCGTTATACTACTCGCATCAGCGCAACAAAGACCCTATTGGATATGACCAAGGAATAATAAAAGAAAGAATAGGGCAACTTGAAAAGAGAAATAGCCAAATTTCAGAGCATTTTAATAGGAAACCCTCATTTTTATCAGACCTTCTCATGCTGCCAGTAAAGACGGCATTCTATATGCCAAAGGCTGCAATGGATACACTTGTATTTGGGCAACCAATCGGGCTTACAGAAGAGGAATATATGAATGAGTGCGAGATAGAAAGATTAAGAGAGGCTTATTCTGATTTAGAAAAACAAAGGGGCAGCTAAGGCTTAAGGGAACGCATACTTCTAAAGGATATGAAAAAATGAGCGGGAACATCTATACATTTATGGCAGGCGCTTCAAAAAAAGAAAGAACAAAAAACAAGCCTAAAAGCTCAGCAGGTTGATTTTTGTCTCGCCGCTGAATGCGAAGTTTGATGCTACAAGATGCTGGCAGTTGGCATCCTCTGCCACCCTGATTATTGTGGATGTTGCTGTTCCATCCATTACAACAGCATAGATGTCTCCCCTTGTCCTTCTTAATGCAAACTGCAGGTCATTCAAAGAAACCCGGTTTATAGCCTCTAAACTGCTGTTAAGCAGTACAGCGTTTTTAGTCCCTTTTATATCATTGAAAATTTCCTTCATCTTTTCCTTGCCATCTTCAGTGAGCTCCTTCGCGATTTTTACTTCTTTTGCTGTGCCTGCATCATTCCTCTCATCGCTGCCCCTGCCTTCGCCCCTTATGCTTTTGTAGCTGCTTTTATAGCCAATCCTGGACATTCCTCCATGCCTCGCCTTTGACTTTGGATTAAGGGAAGCAAGAAACTCTCCAGCAGCTACCTTCTTCCTTAAGGCTATAAGAATTTCCTTTGATGCAAGCTCTTCTACCTCCTTGCCGTCGGGAGCAATTGCAACATAATCTATCTTTGCATTTTCTATAACATTCTTTGCTATCAGCTCTCCGCCCCTGTCCCCATCTATGAACAGGGTTGTTTCTTTTTCCAGGCTCAGGCTTTTTATGCCCTCTGGCAGTTTTGTGCCGTTCATGCATATAACATTAGAAACCCCGTTTTTCAGCAGGTTGATAACATCTGCCCTGCCTTCAACAATTATTATCTCGCTTCCTGAAATATCACCTGCAGGAAGCTTTTCATCTCCATACTCCTGCAGCTTTGACATTCTGGCAGATGTTTTCACGCTATCAGATATGTCTCTAGATGCTGTAGAGCCCTCTACCTTCTCAAGAAGCTGCTTTGCCCTTTCAATAATATAATCCCTTTTATTTCCGCGGACATCCTCTATTTTCTCTATAGCTATCTTTGCCTCTGTTGGGCCTATCCTGTCAATTGTCTCTATTGCTGCTGCAATGATTGTTGTCTCTGACTTGTCAAGGCATGTTGGAATCTGTATCTCTCCTGTTGTCTTGCTTTCTGCTGTCTGAAGATTAACCTCTATTCTGCCTATCTTTCCCTCTTTCTGCAGCTCTCTCAGCTCAAGCTCTGCCCCAAGCAGGCCTTCTGTCTGCCCAAACAGGGCACCTATGACATCCGGCTTCTCGACAGCGCCTTCTGCGCTGAACTTCCCATATATCATGTACTTTATTGATACCGGGCTTATTTTTCCCATTTTTCTTTATTCTTGCCAATTATTAAAATTTAATATACTGTTTTAAGAAAAATATTAAGAAATCAAAAATGCCCTTAAATTCAGGCATTTAATTTGCCAGCGCTTACCATGCAGTTTGCCAGCCTTTGAGCATCACTAATCTGGGCGCCGAGCCCAGCACAACAAAACATGCAATTAGTATAAAACTAATGACGTTGTGAACTTATGAACCTTTGATTTGTGATATGATTTATTAATCAGCCTCTCTGATTATCTTAATATCCTTCTTTATGCCACAAAGAAAGGTGCATTTTTAAATCTTTGCGTTTTTTCCCGGCCGGGCAAAAGCGAAAAAAATAAAAAGAGTGTTTTACTCAGTTTATATGACGAAGAGGTTAAAATGAATCCTATTGAGAAGGGGCTTGCAGCTGCATTGCTCGCAGCAATGGCTTCTTTTGGCTTTGCAAACTGCGTGGAGATTAAAGGCAGTGAATACAAGGTAGTTTGCGGCGGCGAGAGGGATGATTATTTTTAGTCTGCATCAATTTACAAAAAAAAGATTTATTGGGAAGACCATATAAAAGCAGAGAAAGATGGGCTGCGCCTAAGCTGTACTGCATGCCACAGGATACACAGCTAGCTCACAGCAAGTTTTGGCGTAATTCTTGGTCTTAAAAAGCTTTTTAAAATGCATTGATTAGTTATTATTATGAAAAAACCAGAGGATGTGATACAAGAGCTGTCTCCTATTGAAAGAAGAGTCCTGCCTTTTCTCAGCGAGAAGAATGTTTTACAGTTGGCAAGAAAATCAGGCATGGACAAGACATCTGTTTTAAGGGCTTTGGAATTCCTTGCAAATAAAAATATTGTAACTTTAAGCGTCCAGAAGAAGAATGTTGTTGAGCTTGGCACTAACGGGGTTCTCTATAAAAAGAACGGGCTGCCTGAAAGAAGGCTGCTGAATGCGCTGTATGATAAAAGTATCCTGCTGCTTGACGAGGCAAAAAAAACAAGCAGGCTGAGCGATAATGAATTTAAGGCAGCGCTCGGCGCCCTGAAAAAAAAGGCACTTGTTGAGCTTAAAAACGGAAAGCTCATGCTCGCTGCAAGCAAGGAAGAGGTGACAAAAAAGAGCCTGGAAGAGCAGTT
Source organism: Candidatus Woesearchaeota archaeon (assembly GCA_964388875.1). Lineage (GTDB taxonomy): Archaea > Nanobdellota > Nanobdellia > Pacearchaeales > GW2011-AR1 > JACOYM01. The sequence goes on along the minus strand of CAYMCA010000024.1, from coordinate 11,863 downwards.
TCTTGAGCTTTTGCCCTTTGAGTATGAAAAGCTTCAGCCAGAGCAGCTGCATGCACTAAAAACCCTGCATGGCAGGAAAGACATTATTGTTGTTGGCGAGAAGAAGGATGTTGTGTTTGAGGTTACAGAAAGCGGAATGGAAATAATCAGGCTGGCTCCGCAGGCAAAAGAGGAACTGATAGAGCAGCTTACGCCTGAAATGCTAAGGAACGATTCATTTAAGGGCAAGAGGTTCCGCAGGTATGACATTATAAGCCCTGTACCAGATATTTCCGGAGGAAAAAGGCATTTTGCCAGCCAGGCAGCAGACAGGGGAAGGAAAATATGGGCAGAGATGGGCTTCAGGGAGATGACAGGAAATTTAACGCAGCTTGGCTTTTGGAATTTTGACGCGCTGTTCACAGCGCAGGACCATCCAGTAAGGGAGATACATGACACATTCTACATTAAAGGCATAAAGGGAAAACTGCCTGAAAAGCTTGCAGAGAGGGTAAAAAAAGCCCATGAGCAGGGAGTCGGCGGAAGCAGGGGCTGGCAGTACAAATGGAATGAAAATGAGGCAAAAAGAATAGTACTGCGAACACATACAACAGCGCTATCAGCCCAGGCGCTTGCAATGCTCGGAAAAAACAGCCTGAAAGAGCTTCCTGCAAAATTCTTTGCAATAGGCAAATGCTTCAGGAATGACACAGTAGACTGGAGCCATGGATTTGAGTTCAACCAGACAGAAGGCATTGTAGTTGATGAAAATGCAAACTTCAGGAATTTGATTGGCTACTTAAAAGAGTTTGCAAAAAAGATGGGGTATGAAAAAATACGCTTCAGGCCGCATTATTTCCCGTATACCGAGCCGAGCCTTGAAGGCGATGTCTGGAATGATGAAAAAAAGCAGTGGATAGAGGTATTTGCAGCAGGCATATTCAGGCCAGAGGTTACAGAGCCTTTGCTGGGAAGGCCAATTCCTGTGCTGGCATGGGGGCCCGGCTTTGACAGGATGATGATGATGCTTTATGGCATAAAGGATTTCAGGGAGATATACAAGAATGACTTGAATCAGCTGAGGAAAATTAAATTTTTTGAGGAATAAAATGGAAAATTGCATATTTTGTAAAATAGTGAAAAAAGATATTGATTCGGCGCTAATTTGGGAAGATAAGAATTATATTGCAATTTTGGATGTTAATCCCAATGTTGAAGGGATGACTTTAGTGATACCAAAAAAGCATTTAGATTCTTATGCTTTTGATATGGGTAACAAAGATTATTGTGAATTGATGAAAGCTTCAAAAAAAGTTGCAAAGCTGCTGGACAAAAAACTAAAAGTAAAAAGAACAGCAATGGTAATGGAGGGGCTTGGGGTTAATCATGCGCATATTAAATTATACCCTATTTATGGTTTAGATGAGAAATTCAGGGAGATATGGGCTAAAGATAGGGTTTACTTTGAAAAATATGAAGGATATATCTCAACACAACTTGGGCCAAAAAAATCACTGGAAGAACTAAAAGGGTTAGCAAATAAAATTAAAAAATGAACACAGAAGAACTTAAAAAAATCTGCAAAGAAATAGAGGAGCTGCTTAAGAGAAAGAATGAGATGTATGGTGATGAGAACATAGTAAAAATAGGAAAAGAAGGCATAATAGTAAGGCTGACAGAAAAGATTGAAAGGCTGAAGCATTTGCTGGAAAACAATATAAACCCCCCTGAAGAAACAATAGAGGACACCTGGAATGACATAATCGGGTATGGTGTTATTGGCTTGATGCTGCAAAGGGAGAGATGGAAATAAACAAGAATAAATAATAAAGGGTATTATACCCCCAAAGCAAGCTCTGGACACAAAATATAGATTCCACCCTATAGCAAGCTGCGGGGTATTACGATAAAATAAAAAAATGGAAAAAACAACAACCAAGTTAAAAGAACAATTAAATTATGCATTAGTTGCAAAAACCCATACATCAATGTATTTAATGCACAAATATTGGGCAAGAAAGCCGCATAATGTTGTTTCAGAATATATCAAACATTACACAAAAGAAGGCGAGATTGTTCTTGATCCTTTTGCAGGCTCAGGTGTAACGGCTATAGAAGCAATAAAATCAGGAAGAAAAGCTATTGCTATTGACTTAAACCCAATTTCTGCCTTCATGACAAGATGCACTGCAATGCCTGTTGATTTAAAGAAGTTTGAAGAGGCTTTTAAAGAAATTGAGAAAAATGTTAAACCAGTGATAGAAGAATTATATGAAACAAGGTGCCCAAAATGTGGGGGAAAGGCATTTTTAACTCAAGTAGTATTAGCAAAAGACAAAAAGGAGGATAAGACAGAAAATCTAAAGAAAATATGGTATCAATGTCCTGCATGCAATAAAAGAGACGAGAAAAAAATAGAAAGTTTTGATTTGAAGAAAATAGAAGAGATAAGTAAAATAAAAATTGATTATTGGTATCCAACAACAAAGTTATATTATAATGGAACTCCTTTTATGAAAAAAGAAAAGTCTGAAGCTATTGATGATTTATTCACTAAAAGAAATCTTCTCGCATTATCAATTTTGCTAAATGAAATTGAAAAAATTAAAGAAAATAAAATTCAAGATTTAATGAAGTTTGTATTTACCTCTTCCCTTGAGCAAGCAAGCAAATTAAATTCTATTGATATGCGTCCAAGTAGAGAATGGATGACAAGAGGATGGACTATTCATAGTTTTTGGATTCCAATAGGATATTTAGAAAGAAATGTTTGGAATTGTTTCGAAGAAAGATTTAATAAAATAAAACGAGGCAAACAAGAATCAAACGAACTTATAAAAAATTACAAAGAAGCCAAGAAATTCTCTGATTTGAATGACGGAGCAAATATCTTTGTAAAAACGCATAACGCCCTTGAAATCAAAGATATTATTCCAGAAAATTCAGTTGATTATGTTTTTACAGACCCCCCTTATGGCGGAGCAATACAATATTTTGAATTAAGCACATTATGGGCTTCTTGGCTTAAATTTGACTTAAATTACAATGATGAAATCACAATAAATCCTAAACAAAATAAAGATTTTGAATATTATCATAATATGCTAAGAGCTTCTTTTAAGCAAATATACCAGATATTAAAGCCCGGGAAATACATGACTGTTACTTTTCACAGCACAGACATAAAAGTATGGAACTCCATTATAAAGGCCGTTGTCATGGTTGGCTTTGAATTAGAAAAAATTATTTATCAGCCTCCTGCAATGCCTTCTGCAAAGGGGCAATTGCAGCCTTATGGCTCTGCTGTTGGGGATTATTATATAAGATTCAGAAAGCCAGAAATAGAAACTCTCCAAACAGAAAAAGAAATTGACCTGAAAACATACGAGTTAGAAGTTGTTGATGCTGCCCAAAGAATAATAGGAGAAAGAGGCGAGCCAACCATATACCAATATATCCTTAACGGAATAATGGCAGAATTGCAGGGAGGTAGAAGAGTTCCAAGAGGAGCAAAGAATATTGATGAAGTTCTAAAAGAGCATGTAGGAAAAGAATTTGAGCTGATAGCAATAAAAGATGAGAAAGGCAAAACTATTGGAAAAAAATGGTGGTTAAAGGGGGTAGATATTTCTCATTTTAGTGAGCCAACATTGAGCGACAGGGTTGAAAATAGCGTAGTCAGGGTTTTAGAAAGCAATGTCAAGGTTTCATTTGATGACATACTGCAAGCAATTTTTAAGGAATATCCAAATGCATTAACCCCTGAAACTGAAAAAATAAAAGATGTTTTAAAAGAGTATGCAATAATGTCAGAAGGGAAATGGCAGTTGAAGCCGGAGCTTAAATTAAACTTAACAGAATCTGCTCATAACAAAATGATTTATCTCCTTGCTTTATTAGGGGAAAAAGCAGGATTTGACATATGGATTGGAAAAAACGAACAGTCAGACAGCTATAATAAAGTTAAATTTGATTCCTTAGTAAGCATAAAAAGGCCTACATGGAGATTTGTTAATACAATGAATTGGAATAGGGTAGATCAAATAGATGTAATCTGGCACGAACAAGGAAGAATTGCATTTGAATTTGAAGTTGAGAATACAACTGCAATAACAGAAGCCATAGCGAGAGGCTCGAATATCCCCCACAATCATTTGAAAAGAGTTATTGTTATTCCAAAAGAAAGAGAAAAGCTATTATTTAGAAAAACAAAAGACCCTATGCTAAATGACAATATAACAAAAAATGAATGGAAGTTTATCTTCTATCAGGATTTAGAGAAATTTTCTGGTAAACAAAGCAAAAAAATTGATTTAAAAGAATTCGAAGGCTTATTTAAGTTGCCTAAAGAAACAAAACAAGCTCAAAATTCAATAAATCTTTATTTATAAAAAATGGCAGTCATAACACTAAATAAGAAAGAAATAAAGAAACTCTTTGGGAGCTTAACCGATGAAAAGCTTGACGATGAGCTAAGCATGTTTGGCTTGGGCGTTGAAAAAATAACAGAGGATGCCATTGATGCTGAGGTTACTCCAAACAGGCCTGACATGCTGTCGCAGCCAGGCATCTTCAGGGCATTAGAGTGCTATCTCGGGAAGAAAAAGCCAAAAGAATACAGGCTGAAAAAGCCAAAGAAGAATTATGAGGTGAAAATAGACAAATCTGTGATGAACATCCGGCCTTATACTGCCTGCGCCATTGTGAAAGATTTAAAGCTTGATAATGAAAAAATCAGGGAGATTATTGGCATACAGGAAAAGCTGCACTCAACCCTCGGCAGAAACAGGAAAAAGATGGCAATAGGAGTTTATCCGCTGGATAAGATATCACTGCCTGTAAAATATGAGGCAAGAAAGCCGCAGGACATAAAATTTATTCCGCTAGATTCAAGTGAGGAGATGAATGCAATGCAGATATTGCAAAAGCACCCTGCTGGCAGGGAATATGCTCATCTTCTTGAGGGCAAAGAGAGATTTCCTGTTTTTGTTGACGCGAAAGGCGAGATTCTCAGCATGCCTCCGGTAATAAACAGCAATAAAACTGGGAAGATAACGCAGGAAACAAGGGATGTGTTTATTGAATGCTCTGGATTTGATTTTTCTGCCCTGAAAAAAGCATTGAATATTATTGCAACAATGCTTGCTGACATAGGCGGCAATATCTGCCAGATGAAGCTCTATTACGGAAAAAATCCAGAAACAACGCCTGATTTTAAGCCGGAAAAGATTAAAATAAGCATTGAGCACGCAAATAATCTCCTCGGGCTTGAGCTGAGAGAGGCAGGTGTAAAAAAGCTTCTTGAGAGGATGTGCTATAATTATGGAAAGGGAATTGCAGAGGTTCCTGCATGGAGAGCAGACATAATGCATGAGGTTGACATAATAGAGGACATAGCAATCGCATATGGCTATGACAAATTTATCCCGGAAATCCCCCAGATTTCAACCATCGGCGGAGAGGACAGGAAAGAAACAATAAAAAGGAAGATTGCAGAAATCCTTGCGGGATTGGGAATGCTGGAAACATCATCCCTGCACCTGCTTACAAACGAGGATTTGAGAAAATCAGGGGCAAAGGAAAAAGAGATGGTTGAAGTTGAGGAAAGCAAAACAGACTATAAATTCTTAAGGCAGAACCTGTTATGCCCTGCATTAAAAATACTTGCGGAGAATGTTGATGCAGAATATCCCCAGAAAATTTTTGAAATGGGCGTGGTTTTCAGGAAAGATGAAAGGCAGGAAACAGGGATAAGCGAGAAGGAAAATTTAGTTGCTGCAATGTCCCCTAAAAACTTCACGGACATAAAGCAGGTTATTGAGTACCTTGGCAGGATGCTCGGCAAGGTTTTCACCCTGAAAGAGGCGGAAAATTCAAATTTCATTGATGGAAGATGCGGAAAAATATGTTATGGGGGCAGGGAAATCGGCATAATGGGCGAGGTTCATCCCTCACTCCTGAAGAAGTGGCGCATAAAAATGCCTGTCGCGGCATTTGAGATTTGCGTGGAGGAGATATATTAAAAGGCTAATCAAAAATTAAAAGTAAAGAATCTATCCCATCATCTGTTTGGATCAACAGCTTTCTCCATTGTTGCTGTCCGTTTATCAAATGTATCTAAAGATTTGAGCGCCTTAAGCCCTGTATTTCTTAGAATTAAGGCGCCTGCAAGAACAACCCCTATAATAATGGCAGCTGCAGCATAGCCAAGATACCTCTTTACCCTGTCAGTTGTCTCAAGCGTGCCTGAAAACTCTGCCCCTCTTGAAATTCTAAATGACCTGTTAAAAGTAGACACTAATGTTGCTTTTTGCTCATCATACTCATAGCCAATTACAGGAGGTTTATACTTGTGAAGCTTTGCCAGAGTGCCTTCTTTCCATTTGTTTGCATCCGCCATGTTTGTCATTAGCGATACTCTTTGCTCTATCCGCTCATTTATTTGGTCGCCATATCTTTCACGCATATGGTGGTAATATGCCCTTTTCTCAATGCAAGATGGCTTCGTATCAACATTATCTATAATAGTATCTAGATATTCGTTAGATAACTTTTTCCTATAAGGGTCATTAAGCGGATTTTTTGTTATATCTGCCATAATTGACAGGAATGCCTTGCTGCCTTATAAGAATTTGTGTAGTGGAGTTACATCAAAAAAACAATGTGCCACCACATCTCAAAAATCTATGATTTTTGATGACTATCAAAGTTCAAGGAACTTTGAAGCCTTAAAAGGTGTGGTTTGCAAGGGCACTTGTTTTTAGGATGCTCAAGAACACAACTCCATCCTAAAGGATGGAGTTTTGTCAAGTGTTCTTGACATCAGGAATCTTGGCTCATGAATTCACCCAAAATAATTCCTGTCTTTCTTTTCTCTTTTTACCTTCCAGTTTGCCTTTATTGACTTTAAAACAGAGTCTATGTCCTCCTTGACACCCTGCCATTCCTTGCATGTTCTTTTTATGAATGCTGCCTCTTTCTCCTCTGAATACTCGTTGTTAAGGCCCATTGCCTCAATCTCAAAATCAACAAGCTTCTCATAAAGGGACTCTGCTGCCTTCTTGTCGTCCAGCGAGAAACTGCTTACAAAAGCAAAGAAGAACATCGGGCCGTTTGAAGGGTTGAGCAAAAGCTCATTAAACTGAAGGTATGAGACAATCTTCTCAAGGATAATCTTTCTTACGCCCCTTAACAGGAAGTCAGTCTCCTCTTCTGACAGCTTCTCAACCTCAAAATTCTCATTAAGGTATGCAAAATCAGGAAGCTTGTATTTACTCTGAAGAGCGCTGTACCTCTTTTTCAATTCATCAAGGCATGATTCTTTCTTTGTCATTTTAATAATAATTATAATTATAAAGGGTCATTGATAGAATTTATAAATCTTTATATATCTGCTATGAGGAAGATTTCATAAAAATATGGGTGTCTTCACGCCTCGATAGCTCAGTCGGTGGAGCGTATGCTTGGTAATGCAAGGAACCAAGGTTCCTTGGTACTCAACCTCCTTCAAAAAGAGCAAAAAGCATAAGGTCCCGGGTTCAATCCCCGGTCGAGGCTTTAGGTTTTAGTTTAAAAACGAAGGCTGAAAAAAGAAAATGGTGCTTGGAAAGATATCAAAATTTGGGGCAGGAGTGTTGCTTATCTATGATCTTGCTTTTTCTCCGATGCTTGCAGGGACTTTAAGCCAGCTTTCTTCTTCCGGCAGCATTCAGCCTATAGAAGAAAAAAACCAGAAAGACGCGCTCCGGGTGCTGGAAGAAACACTCAACAAAATAGGCTACAATGCAGCATATTTTGACCAAACTGACAGGCTTGCATCAATAGACAACATTGAGGAATACATTAAAAATAACACGATAACTAAGGAAGAGATGTGCAATGAACTAAAAAAAGAAAGCATTGTAATATTGGCAGACACGCACTGCTTCACAAAACACCGCAAAAATATGATAGAAATAATAAAAAACATCAAGAGAAAAAATCTTGTTGTTGGATTGGAGACATTTGGCGCAGACACGCAAGAATATATCAATGACTACATGAATTCGAGAATAAGCCTTGAAAAGCTTGCCCACAATAGCAGAAACTCTGCAAAAGACCTTGAAAAGTGGGGTTACATTAATCTGATTGAGTTCCTTAAAAAAAGCAGTATCAAAACCATCGGAATTGACATGCCCTATTTTATAGTAAAAAGCATATCAGCAGAAGCGAGCGTAAAAGTACTTGTTGACAGGTATTCTGGCTTTGATTTTTTCAACAGGGACTTGACAACAACAAAGGTAGTTATGAATGAATTAAATGAAAAAAAGGACATTGCAATAGTCATAGGGGGCATTCATGCAAGAGATGACCATCTTCCGTATATGATAGAAAAAGTAACATCAAAAAAGCCTGCAATTGTTTTTCAGCAGCCCTATCCAATAAGAAGTTCTACCGATATGCTTGATGAATATGAAAAATTCAGAAATTTTGGCTTAACTGAGGAAAAAGCGCTGAAAGTTCAGGCAGAGCATAAAGAGTATTACCTGAATGTAAAGCCAAATCTAAAGGAAATGAAAGAGTACATGAAAATGTACTAAGGATATTAATCAAAATGCCAAGAAAAAGAGTAATCAAAATCCCGAAAACAGCTATGGTAAAATGCCCTGGCTGTGAGAATAGAAGCAGGATGAAAGTGCCCCAAAATCCGCAGGACACCCTGCAGTTCTTTGAATGCAAGAAATGCAAGCAAAAAATTACCACCCCTGTAGCAAGGTGCTGCATAATCTGCGCCTTCTCAAGCAAGAAATGCGCAACATCGCTGACGGCTGAAGCAAGGGCAGGGGGGCTGGAGATAAGACATTTATAAAAGTATATTTCAGACAACAGATTTGTTTTTAAAGTAAAGATTTCTATTTTGGTTATGGTGAGTGTTAGTGATGGGGGGCATTGCTTAGAATTAAAATACTACGAGCCAAACAGTTATGAGCAGAGATTTCTTAGAAAATTTTTATCTGAAGAGGGCTTGGTTGTTAAATCAACTGAAAAGAATAAACATGGCGAATTAGAGAGCATATATCACTTTTCCGGATGCACTATCTACATGAATTTAACGCCTAAAAAAAATCTTAGTGTGCGAGTTATCTCTGGCAATAAAAGAAGAGCTAAAAAAACTGCTGACGACTTAGGTTATAAAGTCATGATGCATGAGTTATGCATGTCAAGACAGGGACTATGCTGAAATAATCTTCTACTTTGGCAGCCAGTCCATCTTTATCATGTAGCCGGTTGTCTTTAACAGATTGTCAGTTATGCTGAAAATCCATACTTTGTACATTGAAACAAACTTTTGCATGTTTCCTTCCTGGCTCAAGGCAAGATTGCTGTTGCTTATGATAAAGAATGCGCCGATGAAAATAAGCATGACGGCAAGCATCAAGAGTTTCATTTTGTATTTGTCACATTAGACGAAACATGCCACCAGTCAACCTTTGCGGCATTTCCTGTAAGAGAGCCAAGGTTTTTAATTACATGCCCCATCCATGAAAAATATGTCTTTACTGCTGTTTCCGCGCCTTCTATTGTAAACAGGCTTATTTTCTCATCTGAAAGATTTTTATTAATTGCAAGGTAAAATGTCAGCACAAGAAATATGATTAATCCAATTATAATCTTGTACTTAAGATGGCTCATCCTCGTAAACATGAAGAGAAGTGCTATCACAAGAAGGACTATCAGCCACACTGCCATTTTTCTTTTTTGATTGATTTTTTATGCATTATCCAAAGCATTTTAGTATATAAATATTTCCTTCACTAAAGCAAAGAAAGATTTAATAATGCAAAAAATTAAGAGATACCAATAGCCCCGTAGTATAGTGGTCAAATTCTTTTTTAAACAAAAAGAAGACTAAGTATGCGAGGCTCTGAACCTTGCGACCCAGGTTCGAATCCTGGCGGGGCTATTTTATATTCAGCAGGCTGAAAGCAGAAAACAAAAAGTCAATAAAGAGGGCAAAAATGAGGCATTTTTTAAGATTGAGGTATCCGAAGCTGCTATTGCTCTTGATTATAACTGTTCTTTCCTATTTCATCTTTACAAACCAATATGTTAAAGAGCTTATTTTGAATTTTGGCATAGGTAATTTTGGCTACATAAGCAGCTTCATTGCAGGTATTTTGTTTGCATTCGGCTTTAGCGCGCCTATTGCTGTCGGGTTCTTTATAGTCTCGCAGCCGCAAAATATTGTGTTTTCAGCGCTTGCCGGCGGCGCTGGTGCAATTTTAGGGGATTTGCTCATCTTCAATTTTGTAAGATTTTCCTTGATGGATGAGTTCAAAAGGCTTGAAAGAACAAAGCCTTTCAGGGCAGTAGCGAAAGCAATAGAGAAGAATACGACAGCAAAGGCAAGAAACTACCTGCTGTATATCTTTGCAGAGGTTCTTATTGCCTCGCCTGTTGCTGACGAGATTGGGGTGACAATGCTAGCCGGGCTGACATCAATAAAGCAAAAGGCATTTGCAGCTATCAGCTTTTTATTGAATACTCTCGGAATATTAATTATACTGGCTATTTCGCACTGGCCTTAACAGGCACAAGGAACTTTTTAACAGCCTGCTTTTTCAGCTCTTTAGCAAGTGAAGAATCTTTATTTATTACAACTCTTATAGATGACTTATAATCCAGTACTTCTTCCAGGAGATTCATGATCTTTTTTTTGCCTATGAGTTTCCTCATTTTTGCTTTTAATTTTTCGGGAATGAAGATAGAAACAAAGGAGTCTCCAAAAACCAGAACATCACTGGAAAATTTCTCATCCGTAATCTTAAAATTAACGCCTATAGCGTTATAGAATTTTCCGCATAACCTTTCTAACTTGGAATTTTCAGAACAAAAAAAATAAAACTTATGCCCTCTTTTTCTTAATCTTTTATAATAATTGTATTCTGACCTTAAATAGAAAATTGGCCTCCACTCTGCTGAAAGATTCCAGCATATAATGTCATTTTTTGTTTTAAATAACTCCGATTTCATCAGATAATACAGGTACTTTTCAGCATCAAATATCGTGTCGAAATTTAGGACAATTATATCTGATTTCTGTTTTGAGTCTTTTATCCCGAACAGGTTATAAACCCTTTCTTTTGCATAATAGTTTGTCTCTACAATATCTGTAAATGACTGGACTCTTTTAATCCACTCAGTATTTATCTCATATTTCTTGTCTTTTTTAACCAGAACCTTCAATTCTGCCAATTCTTTGACAGCATTAAAGACTGCCTGATAAGAAGAGCTATAGCCATACTTGCTTTTTATTTTGTAGAATACCCCCCTTAAGGAAAGAGGCCATTCTAATGCTAAAATGTTTATAACAGCGTCTTTAGTGCTTTTTGGCTTTACATTAATTTCCGGAATAATTATGCTTATTGTCATTACCTGAATACGGGATATGTTTAATTTATAAACTTTTTGGTTTACTTTTTATTAAACTAAAGGTTAATTATATCTTAATTCGAAAGCCTTTTGCAATGATAAAAGAGGCTGATAATCTTGAGAACTACCCCCGGACAAAAGAATTTCTGGATAAAAAAGAGATTCTGGGCATAACCACCTTGAAGTCCAGATGGAGAAGAGAGAATGTAATACTGAAGGTTGATTGCAAAGGCGGAAGATATGTTTTTAAGATGATAAAAGGAAATGATAAAGTAGATGAGATTGAAAGAGTTAAAATCTTAAAGTCAGAGTATCCTTTTATTTTCACTACAATCCATGTTTATGAAGAAAATGCTTATTTGATGGATTTTATAGAAGGGAAGAGTTTTTTTGAGCTTAATTCTGCAGAGAAGACAAAAAAAATAAATCTTGCCGGCAGAATATTAACAGGCTCATGGAATGGGCAGTATTT
>CAYMCA010000023.1:3149-14878 GCA_964388875.1 Candidatus Woesearchaeota archaeon | reverse complement strand
GAAGCGGGTTTGGAATAGATGTTTTCACAATAACAAAGGAAGGCATAAATCATGTTGTAAAGCAGAAGATAGAGCAGGTGTACAGGGAAGAGAAGAAGTAGATTACAGGGAAGAAGATAGCTAAAATATAGAGTATTATGCATTATCTGGCGGATAACATTATTATTCAATAATATAGTAAACGCATTAAATAACCGATAGCGTTTCCTATCTACCTAACGCATAAAAATTATCGGAAACATAATGCGTTAGGTATAACATCATATTTTCTGGAATAGAAATATTTAGGTCTTAAAAATATAAAACGCAAAAATGACAGACATTTTAAAGAGCATAACAAGCGAACTGCCTAAAGTAATAAGCGATGCTGGCTTTGAGGGCGCAAACATAGTCCTGTATACAGATGACAGGGAATTCTTCAGAAAAGGCGAGGCGCAGATAAAGGAGATTGTGAACAAGATTAAAAAGAGAATAGAGCTGAGGGCAGACGAAAAGGTGCTTATGAAGCAGGAAGACACGGAAAAGGCAATAAAAAGCATTGTTCCGAAAGATGCTGATGTAAGCAACATAATATTTGACGCGCAGAGAAGCATTGTCGTTATTGAGGCAAAAAAGCCAGGCATGGTTATAGGAAAGCAGGGCAGCATCCTGCAGGAGATAAAGCAAAAAACATTGTGGATTCCGCAGGTTCAAAGAAGCCCTGCGATTCCAAGCCAGATAACAGAGAATATCAGAAGCGTGCTTTATCTGAACAACAACTACAGGAGAAAATTCCTTAATTCTACAGGGAAGAAGATTTACAAGGAGTGGAACCCTGAAAAGATAGATGAGTGGGTAAGAATAACATTCCTTGGAAGCGGAAGGCAGGTTGGAAGAAGCTGCCTGCTGCTGCAGACGCCTGAATCAAAAATACTTCTTGACTGCGGAATTGATGTTGCTGCATCTGACAAGGAGAAGTTCCCTTATTTTGATGTTCCTGAATTTGACATAAATTCTATTGATGCCATCATTATCAGCCATGCGCACCTTGACCACAGCGGATTAGTGCCGATGCTGTACAAGATGGGGTACAAAGGCCCATGCTATCTTACTGCGCCAACAAGGGATATTGCCTCCCTGCTGGCACTGGATTTCATAGGGGTGGCATACAAAAAGGCAGCAACGCCTTTATTCAGCTCAACTGACATAAAGGAAATGGTTAAGCACACAATCTGCCTTGATTATAATGAGGTTACAGACATCACTCCAGATGTCAGGCTTACATTATACAACTCAGGGCATGCATTAGGCTCAGCCATGGTGCACCTGAATATAGGCAATGGGCTGCATAACCTTCTCTATACAGCAGACATGAAGTATGGCAGGACAAGGCTGCTTGAAGCTGCAGTTGCAAGCTTTCCTCGGCTTGAGACAACAATCATTGAATCAACCTATGGCGGCAAGGACGATGTGCTGCCTCCAAGGCATGAAGCAGAAAGCACAATGATAGACATAATAAAGAGCACTATAGAGAGAAAAGGAAAGGTTCTTATCCCCGAGCTGGGATTGGGAAGGGCGCAGGAGACAATGCTTATAATTGAAGATGCAATAAAAAACGGCATGCTTGATAAAATACCCGTATATATTGACGGCATGATATGGGACATCAATGCCATACATACAGCATATCCTGATTTCTTGAGCAACTCTGTAAGAAATATGATATTTCAGGACAACAACCCTTTTTCATCTGAGATATTCAGAAGGGTTGGCTCGCCGCAGGAAAGGAAAGATGTTTTTGAGGGCGGCCCATGCGTTGTTCTTGCAACATCAGGCATGCTTGTAGGAGGCGCCTCTGTTGAATACTTCAGGGAGTTTGCCGGCAACAGGAAAAACAGCATGATATTTGTGTGCTATCAGGGTGTTGGAAGCCTTGGAAGGCAGGTGCAGGAAGGCGTGAAGGACTTCAGGATGGACAACGACGGCAAAGAGGAGATTGTCAAGGTGAACATGGAGATAAACACAATAGCTGGATTGACAGCCCACAGCGGAAGGAACCAGCTGCTTGCATTTGTAAACAACTGCCAGCCTAGGCCAAAGAAAGTTATAATAAACCACGGCGAGGTTAACAAATGCCTTGATTTGGCATCAACAATCTACAAGCTCAACAGGATAGAAACATGCGTTCCTAAAAACCTTGAAACTGTAAGGATAAGATAATCAAAAGAAAAAACAATAAAAGAGGAAAAAAGCAAAGTGAAGCACAAAACAAGCATAACAATAATCCTGCTGAGCATGTTTTTTATAACGCAGCTGATTGGGATTTTTGTTATTGGCGCATACCTGCCAAGGCAGAGCGTGCAGGTTATTAACGGCACAGAGCAGAATGTCACCCTAACGCCGCAGCTGCCTTATGGCATGCAGCCTCCAGAGATGAAGCCCGGCGATGCCCTTTCATTTCTTGTGTCCCTTATAATCTCTTTTGTGTTTGCAATTGTCCTGATATTTGTCCTCATGAGAATAAAGGCGGCGCTTTTCATAAGAATATGGTTTTTTGTGGTGGTTATTATTGCGCTGGGGACAACCCTTACATCCTTTTTCTCGCTATCTCCTTTACGGGGCTTGTGGTATATTCAGTATATCTCCCTGCTCATCGCACTGCCGCTTGCAATATACAAGATTTTCAGGAGAAATATTATTGTACATAATATCACAGAGCTGATGATTTATCCGGGCATTGCTGCTGTCTTTGTCCCCCTGCTTAACATATGGACAATTCTTGCCTTTCTTATTATAATCTCGCTCTATGACATCTATGCTGTCTGGCATTCAAAGTTCATGCAGAAGATGGCAAAGTTCCAGATAAACAAGCTAAAGCTTTTCACAGGGTTTTTTGTGCCTTATGCAGACAAAAAAACCAAGGACAAAATAAGGCTGATAAAGCAGAGGTATAAAAGCAAGAAGATTCCTGACAGCGTGGCGAAAAAGCAGAAGCTCAAAATCAGCCTTGCAATTCTCGGCGGCGGGGATGTTGTCTTCCCGTTGATAACATCAGGCGTCATGCTCAAGACATTTGCCATGCCATTGGGCATAATTGGCGCATTGCTTGTCTCTGTATTTGCAACCTTAGCATTGCTCGCTTTGTTTATTTTCTCAAAGAAAGGAAAGTTTTATCCTGCAATGCCATTCATAACAGCAGGCTGCATAATTGGGATGATAGTTGCGCTTGCCTTGGCGAAGATTATGTGATAATTCAAGACAAAAAAGAAATACCTGCACATTCTTATAACATTTTCTCTATTTCCTTGCTGAATTTTTCAGCTCTTTCCAAAGATGTTTTAGCTTTGGCGATTTTAATTTCATCAGTTGATTCATACTGAAAAACAGAACGCTTTATTCTCTCTAAATCATAGCTTTGCATAATATTGTCTGATAGCATTAATGCTTCACTGCTTGCCAGCTCATAATCTTCAATAAGATTGTCCTTAAGCTTGTTCCTTACAAACACAATCAAAGCATCAGAGGTTACTTTATGCGCAACCTTTGAGCCAACCTTATATCCAATTTTGTAAAGCAGGGCATTCGCAAGATAAAACATTGAATAGTAACTTATAACAACTGCCCAGAGATTAGATAATTTTTCATCGAAAAGCTTTCTTGCAACCAACAAAGATTCTCTGTGGTTTCTAAAATAGGTTGTAAAAACAATCTCTTTAAACTGCTCTTTTTTGATTAATCCTTCGGATATATACAATTGAACATTCTTCTCCGCCTCTTTTATTCGTTCATTGCTTAACATTGTTCACTATCTCATAAAATGCCTCAATTCCATGTAAAACTATGTTATTTTTAAGTATTTCATTGCCAACATTAAGCTCCTTGCTTTTAAGCATGGCTAAAAAATGTTGTGAGCTAAATTCATGCAAGTGAATATTTATGGGAGTTATGCTTAGGATTGATTGCACCTCTTTATTTATTTTCTGGTTGCCTGTTATCAGGCACAAATCTATATCTGAGCCTTTTTGGTTGATTTTGTTTGCATATGAACCAAAAATAACTAAACAGTAGAATGGGCTTTTTGCTTCCTTAATCCTCTTATAAGCTAATTTGATGTCCTTGTTCTTGAACAATTCCTGTTTTCTTACCTCCTCAATTTCAACTATCTTGCTGTGGTATTTATAATTAAAAGAGCATACCTTAGAATTTCCATGCTTAGCAATTTTTATCAGCCCTTCTTTCTCTAATTTCATTATCTCTTCATATGCAATTCTGTAGTTTATTTTCAGTGCTTCTGCTGCTTTTTTTATTGTAAATGACTTATCTTTGTTGCCCACAAACAGCTTTAGCACCTTTAAATTATTGTTCATTTTTCTTTTGCAATAATATTACTTTTTAGTAATATAACTATTATATATTAGTAATAGTATATAAATGTTTCTACACCTTGCTTTTTCGCTTTTGAATTTTTTTAATCGCTTTCTCAGAAAAAGGCTTTAATCCAGAATGCATCCTATACCTGTTCATTCTATTTGCGTATTCTTGCCTTTCCCCTTCAAAGATGCCTGGAAAATTCTTATATAATTCAAAGACAAAATTATAATCTCTAACCCCTTCCTGAAAATAAGCCCTGATTTTATGCCCTTCAAGCTTGCTTATGCCAAACCATTTGGGACAATCATCAAACAAATGATTTGCTGCTAAATTTTCTATGTTTTCTGCTGTGATTCTTTGATTTACAGAGCCAGGATATTTATTTAACAGAGTTCTGTCTTGCTGGAAAGTTTTCAATACCATGTTCATCTTATACTAAAGGACACAGATAATCTACCAAAAAGTGCCTTTAGTAGATAGGAAATGACATAACTTTAAACTCTTTAATCTCATTAGAGTTTAAAGGATAGAAAGCTAACGCTTTGTATAAAATTGGTAGAAAATTAATGTCATTTGCTATATTTTTGATTTCTGTTATGTGCATCATTTTGGTTTTTCAGCTGTTTTTCTCTTTGATAAATTCATGGGCATGCTGGTTTTTGGCGTGCAAGCCGCAATGCTTCCATGCAGGTTTCCTCCAATGTTTTGCTGATTTCTTTGCCAGGCGCATCTAGTTTTAAGTCATATTTTATTGTATGCAACTCTGAAAAATTGCCATCACTCCCAATGCAGAAACGCACATTTTCATTATGTCCGAAATTATAACCACATTCTTTAGAATTGGGTCGTAGCTTACTGCTTTTAATTTCGGAGCATCCTAAAAACAAGTGCCCTTGCAAACCACACCTTAAAAGGTGTGGTGGCACATTGTTTTTTTGATTCCTGTAATTTGTCATCCATTGCCCCAGCTCAACTCTTGTCATTGCCCCATATTCTTTATTGCAATCGTGTTCTGCTTCTCCCGGCAACCAGAATAAAATTGCCCCTGTTTTTGATGCAATGTCCAAATAATGCCTTTCCCATGCTCTTTGCCTTGAAAAATAGGTTTCATCACCAGGTGCAATATAACAAGCAATTTTGTCCCTTACACCTCTCCTTGGCGAGGCAATTATTAAATTTGGCTCTTGTGAAAATAGAATCTCTATAGCCTCATCCTGCCAATTTGGCGCGCATCTTATGGGCCCTGCTAAAAAAATAAGCGGCGCTGTCAATTCCCGCACATATGTTCTTGGAATTATTACTTTGTTCATGTAAGCTGTGCATATTCAGTTTATATTACTTCAAAACATTTGAAGATGCCTGCAAATACCCCCTTACCTTGCCAATATTTAACAAATCATCACCATAATCATCACTAATCTTGTCTCTTAATCCCCCCTCTGCGTCAATGCAAAAATCTGTACCGCCTGTTTTAGAGATAATTTCTTTTAGCCTTTCAGAAACATTCCATTCATTAAACCCGCCTGCAAATCCGATAGTCAAGCCAGGGCATTGTTCTCTTAATTCAGAATATAGATTAACCGATGCACCCAAGTCAAACTCCAAGCCCCTGCCGCCAGATGGGTCAATCAAAACATAGCTCAGGCTGTCTCCGTAGCCTTTTATGCCTCTTGCAATATCAGCCGGCGATTTTCCAGCCATTGCGCTGTGCGACGCCTGAAACACAATCTGCATTTCTGGAAACCTGTCCTTTACTTTTTTGACATGATTTATATCTGGCCAGACAATGTTCAGCTGGATTGCCCTGCACAGATGAGGATAAACTCCATTAAACAGCTGATATACCTGCTCAGCCAAATCCTTCTCTCTTGAGTTATAATGTATCATATTCAGGACTTTGTTGCCTGATTGAGACAATAGCTCAGGCAGTCTTCTTGCAGGAGGGTATCTTCTGTTCTGCGTAGCCTGCCCGTTCAATGTTTTATAACTTGCTAGAAATCCTAACATAGGAATATGCTGAGAGTTCATATTATAGCCTGCTTCAGCAAATTCCCTGCATATGCCCTCTGCCTCCCCGTTAGTTACAGGCCCTGTTACCCCGACATATGGCTTTGCATTCATCTTAATTTTTCTTTTGATTATTTACTTTCTTTTTCCTCTTTTTCTTTTTTCTCCGCATCTTTTTCAGGATGCTTGTTTGAATACTCGCAATAATTCCTTAAGTCCTGCTCTGTTGTAGGCTCAATCCCTATAATGTCATCTTTCCTGATTTTCATCGGCTCGTTTATAATCTTTCTTATTAGCCCCTTTTCTACATCATATACAACTCCCTGAAAGGGCTGCAGCACAAGCCAGCCATCTTCAATGCCTTTTAACATTCCTCCGAACGAGCGGCTGGTTGTATAAAATATTGCATACTTCTCAATGCAGTATTGAAACCTGTCTGCTTTCTTCTCTATTTCGCCAAATCCTGACATTTTTCTGTTTTTAAATATTTTTTAAAGGTAGATTTATACCAGAAAATTAGTATATAAGCATGATTGTCTTGTACTTTATGTCTTCAAACCTTATCTTTCCGTCATTAAACAGGTTGCTGTCGCCTTTTGTTACAAAATATGTGCCGTTCTTGTCAGCGCCTTTTTCAACAACCCTGTGTATTATAAGAATGCCATCTCTCTGAAATGTTATAATGTCACCAGTCCTTATCTCATCCTCTGACTGGGGAATAACCTTTATGCCTATTGTCTTGTCGTCAAGAGCAGGAATCATGCTTCCGGTATCAGCATATGCGCCAAGCATGGCATGCTCTATGCTTATGACAATCCTGTCATCATAAACCTGAATGTTTCCAGCCCCGACATAATTGCCTGTTTTCAGCGAGTTGTCAGGAGAAGGCGAGATGCTGCCTGCAAGATAAAAAAAGGCAATAGCCAGGACAGAAAGCATTGCAGCAAACAGCGCAAGCCTTGCTTTTCCTTGCATTTTTGCCAGTTTTTTAAGCATTTTCATTTTGTCTTTCCCGCCTCAATTCCGGCCAGCTTTATTTATTCTTATTTAATGTCACTTTGTAATGAGGATATTTGCTTATAAATCTTTCGGTTATGTTGTTATTTATGCATAGTTACAAAAGCGAAAGATTTATAAAGGGTGTTTTCTATAGCTACTAAAGCAAGAGGTGGTTCGCCTCAGAGCGTTTTCTGAGAAAAAGTAATAAACAAAGGATATTGAAAATGGTTGAGAATAGCGTAATAAACCAAGATTTGGAAAAGAAAGTTTTGAATGATGTTAATTTTAGAAAGAATGCATTTAAAAAACTGCCTCCTGAGATGAAAGACCCAACACATGCATTACTAGAAGAAGCAACATATGTTATGGGGGCATATCTAGGCGGGTGCAATGTATATAGAGTACCTAAACCTAAAGATTTTATGAAAGATCATGAGCCAGATAGGGCTTTTGACTATATGAATATAGCCTGTGCTTGTATTAATTTTTTAAAGGAATTTGATGAAAAATGCCCTGGAAAATTAGAAGAATATTCTGACATGGATAAATATGACTTCAGAAACATATCAAACATTAAGTCTGGAATTGCCTCATTGTGCGGAGCAGAAAATATTATAAAACTTCCTAATTGCGACACTAAAGATAATTTTGAACAATTATTCAAGGTCATGCATGCTGTTCTTTTAATATATGAGACAGAGAATGCAGAAAAAATCAAGATAACGCACAATTATAAACAAGATTTAAATAAATTGCTCAAAAAAACAAAAAAATAAAGATAAAATGATAATAAAACAAGAGCTTGTAAAGAAACTGAGAAATTACTTTAGCCTTAATATCTATGAGACTAAAGTATGGCTTGCACTGCTCAGCAAGGGCATTTCGTCTGCGGGCGAGATAGCAGAAATCTCCGGTGTTCCGAGAAGCAGGACATATGATGTTCTTGAGGGATTGGAAAAGCAGGGATTTGTGATTGCAAAGATTGGAAAGCCTGCAAAATTCATTGCTGTTGAGCCGTCCCAGATTATTGAAAAGCTTAAAAGGAATGCGGAAAACGAGGCTAAGGAAAAAGTAGGCGTCCTGAGCGGGCTTAAAGACACGCAGGAATACACCGAGCTTGAGCAGTTGCACAAGGAAGGAATCAACCCTGTAAAGAAAGAGGACTTGTCAGGCTCAATAAAAGGCAGGCTTAATATTGCAAGCCACCTGAAGGAGATGCTGGAAAATTCATCCAAAGAGGTAATAATCTGTTCAAATGCAGGCTATCTTTTAGGCAACCAGAGAATATTCAAGCAGACATTTGAAAGGCTCGGCAGCTCTGGCATAAAGGTGCTTGTGGGAGTTCACGGCACAGAGAGCGATGTCGGCAAGATAAACTCTTTATTCAGCACAAAGGCAAGGCAGATAAATGTCAATGGGCAGTTCTTCATTTCTGACAGAAAAGAGATGGTTTTCATTCTCTCAGACCCGCATAAAGAAGAGGGCGAGCTTGCAGTCTGGCTTAATTCAGAATTCCTCGCAGAATCTATTGCATACCTGTTTGAAAAAGCGATGAACAAGAAGTAAGGGAAAATGAAAAGATACCTTGTATTTGAGACAAAGATTTCTGGCATTGAAAAAGAGCTTTCAAGGATATTTGATGAGCTTTGCGATTTTGAAGGCAAGGCAGATATCGGCAAAATAGAAGGAAGGCTTTTTAAAAGATTTAAGTGCAGCCATATGGCTGAGATTGTTTATGATGATTATGTCCAAAAACTAAAAACACTGCCTAAAAGCGGCCGCAGAATTTATCCTATCTGGAATGACAACACAATCTCCAGAATGAATTATACAGAATTTTAATTTTTTGCCTTAATTCCTGTTATTCCCATCTCTTTTATTCTTTGCGAATTTTCTTTTTTGAACATTCTTAAAAACTGGGGAAAGCTGATGTCAGCGCTTTCCCTTGCATATGCTTTTCCACGATTTATGAAAACATTTTTGTGCGCCTTCCTGAAGCTTGCCACCCTTTCCTGCATGCCTGCAGGCGGGCCTTCAAGGATAATCTCTTTTTTCCTCTTCAGGCTTAAATAAAATATTCCAATATTCCTGCTTTCATCGTACTCAAAATCAGCTTTCCTTGCCACAAAAAGCTTGTCAATTTCCATGCTTAAAAATCTGTAAAATTTAATCAGCTTGCTTCCTGCAATGTCACCTGCCTGCTTTTCTGTTTCTGCCTCAAGAATGAAATTAAACTGCTTTTCATTTATCTTTTTTTCCTGAAAGAATTTTCTGCTTGGCGCTTTCAGAAATTTAAGGCAGGCTTTTCTGAATTTTTCAAATGTTTCATCACTCAATGCCGCTAATGCATTCCTCTCCTTAAATGTAGGGTCAACAAGAACAACAGGCGACTGCAGCTTTGCCTCATTCATGTTAAGCAGCACATCCTGCCTGTTTTTGTACAGCTTCTCCTTGTCTATTACTATCTTTTCTGTTGAGCTTGCAACCTGTTTTATAAAATTAGCGAAGCTTTTGTAATTGCACATAAGAAGCTCCAGGGCATAGCCAGAAAAGCCGCTTATGTAAGACTCTGCGCCATAGCATCCCTGCGCATGGCAGAATGCCTTTGCAAGCATTATCTCATCTGCAAGATTTGGGTTTTTCCTTATCTCCTTCATAATATAAGAAACATGGAAGAAGCTCAAATCAGTCGTGTTCTCTGCATGCTGCGGCTTTGCTATTTTTAGCACAGGGATAATCTCAAAGAATATGCTTTTTGTTTTTTCCCCGCCGTTTTTCCTGCCTTTCTCCATTCCCTGAACAATAAAATAATCCCTTGAGCCGTGAATTCTCTCAAATTTTATTTTTGAATGCTTCAAAATCTTTTCCAGGCTTTCTGAGATGCTTTCTCCTTGCTGTTTTTGATCTTTTTGGTTTTTTTCAAACCTTGCAAAAATATCCATGTCATACCTGTCTTTTTTGATTATTGTGCCTTTTGCAAGGCTGCCGCCGATAAAGCAGCCTGCCTTGATTTTCAGGTTTTTTGCAGAGCTTTCTATCTTATCCTTCAGCAAGCATGCCTGCTTCTTGAGAATTAAAAACTCCTGTCCTGTTGGCTTAATCAGAGAAAGCTGCTCGGAAAAAATCTGCCTAATTTTTTTATCCTTATCTCTTTTCTTGCCCTCTTTTGCCATGGCAGAAACAGGTAAATTGTTTTTAAAAAGCTTTTCTATGGATAATTCTGTTGATTATTCTATTTTTTTCAGAATTATACAGATAGAGAATTATGAACAAAAGTTACACCAATCATCAGAATTCTCTATATATTGCCAATTTAAGGTTCAGAATAATTATGCAAAAATAGCATCAAGATTGTATCTCTGGTGTTTATATTCTATTTCAATAAATCCAAAACCAGAACCCTCAAGGCTTGGTGGAACAATTTTTGCAGATACAATGCAGTTTCTTTGAGCATAACTTAATTCTAAAAACTTCTCAGCAGGAATTATCTCTTTTCTTGTAACATAAGGCGCGTAGTTTTCTTTTGCCATAATCATAAATAGTTATTGCCTTTATAAAATCTATAATGTTCTATCTTCTCGCTGGCATTAAAGCGCTTTCTTCTGCCTCTACTGAAACAGGCATGCCCCTCCCTTTAATGTATAATCTTTCTGGAGGCGCCTGATGCGAGAATGTAAGTATGTCTAGATGCCTTCCATCAGAAAACTGGGATGATAGAAAAACATGTGTCACATCTTGCGATTGAATTATACTAATTAACTTGCCAACATTCTTGTCATGCCCAATAGTTATATTTTTTAAGGTAAGATATCTTCCAGGCATATCTTGTCTTGCTATCTGCGGTAATTCCTTGTAAGGTATCACAATAAGTCTGTCATCGGTTGTTAAAAAATCATCAAAAAAATGTTTTGCTTCATCTGGGCTGTATTGTGTTTTCATTATGCCAATTCTGTTGTCTCCAAAAATCCAGTCAAAGTCCTGCCCATTTATCCATGAATGCCTGCCAAAACATTCCCCTTTATTTTCATCTCTTAGCAAATATCTCTGCAATTCCATGTTTTATTGTGTCTTGTATGTTTATAAGAATTGTTGTAATAAAGAATAGTATTAAATTTGCCTTGATTAAAAGCACAAGAAGTTATGTAATGAATTTAGGCAGCTAATTTATATTTCTTTCTCGCTGTATTCCTTACAGAAACATGAGATATAATCTCATCAGATTTAATATCTTCAGCAATCACATACAAAGAATGATTCTCATCAAAATGACCTTTTTTTGCAATACGATTACAATATTTCTCCTCATTTAGGAAGTATAATAGATTGCGGAATAAATGAGAAGATGGCCTTGCATTCTCAGCAGAATGAAATTT
>CAYMCA010000023.1:0-3139 GCA_964388875.1 Candidatus Woesearchaeota archaeon | reverse complement strand
GCGTATTTTTCTTTCTTAGAAAGCTGCCAGAAGGTGTCTGCCTTATACCCTAAAAGATTTCCAAAAGAGTCATAAACTGCAAGTCTTGTAGAACATCTGGGCTTTGCTTCCATGCTTTATGTCAATTTTATGCATTTTTAATTATTTCTGCACTAAGAAGCATATGTTATACAACATCACATTATATGGGCTCAAATCTCTCAGAGTTTTATGCCTTTTTTCAAGTCCTCTTTGCTGACGCGCAATGTTGATGCCAAGTCTATGATATACTTGCCTTCTTCAAGCTTGTAAACCAGCGGGCGCCTCTTGTTGAACACATTAACCAAATCAATTTCAAACTTGCCTTCTTTTATTATCCTTACTGACTCCAAATCAAGTATGACGGGCGCTTCCTCCTCCAAGCCAATCATGTCTCTTACATCCTGCTCTATTCGTGTCTTCTCTCCCTCGTTTAACTCAATTGCCGGCTGGTTTTTCTTCAGGTTTGCAAGCTGCTCGTCCTTGAGAAAGAAAAAGAAATGGCTGCCGCAGCTGCATCCTTCCAGCAGTTCCTTTGATACCTTAGAATAAATCTTTCCGCAATGCACGCACTGATGAGCCATGGCATAACAAGTGCATGATGGTTAATAAAGTTTGCGGAAAAAAAATTAGTGTGATAAACAAAAGAGTATTTGATAGACGCCGCTGTATATATTCTTTCTAATCTGCCTTGCTTGTATTCTTAAAGTTATGGTGCTCTGTATCTCAGCCGTGTTCCGTGCCTTGGGCAGTAGTTTACATTCTCACTATAAACCTCTCCGCCTGTCGGGCAGTACTTTTCCCTGCTGACTGCATTCTCTGCTTCGTCTCCAAGCAATACCCCTCCAAGCGCCCCTGCTGCTGCGCCTATTCCTGCGCCTTCCCATGCCCTATGCGATTGATGCCCTATTATTGCACCAGTTCCTGCTCCTACCAAGCCACCAACAATAGCATGCTCTGTTGTTGTGCATCCGCTTGCCAACAGCAAAGCACTTAGACCTGCTCCGCTAAAAAATACACCTGCTTTTTTAATTAAGTTATCTTTCATATTAAATAGAATATTGTTGAGATTAAAAATCTTTCTGTTTAATCTTTGTAAAAATCAAAAAACAAAGAAAAAACTGACAGATAAATCTACCTTGAGTTATCCTTCTCTTTCCTCTTTTTAGTTCTGAACTGGCTGCCTCTTTTTGGCTTTTGCAGTTATGCTTTTATTTCAGCTTTATTTGCTTAAACTGCTTCCATGCAAGCTCAAAAAGCTGCTCAAGTGCCTGCGCAAAAAACTCTGTGTTTATCCACAAGGCAATGTCATAGTTAGGATGCACCTTCTCGTCATCAGTCAGCATGAACATCAGCTGCTCTGTGTCAATAACTACAAACCTTGCCTTCATTCCCTGCATATCCCTTATCTCTGCTACCCTGCTAAGCTCTCTTGCAACCTTTATATTGCCCTGCGTTATCGGGGCTGCAATCCTTATTGTTACCTTTCTTCTGCATGCCCTCTCAAAGCTTGGCATCAAAGCCTCAAGCTTTCTGTTAAGCCCTTCAGCAGTTGTCACAATGGTTATTGATGTCTCTGCTTCCCTAATCATCATGTCAAGATGATTGTACATGTTCTGCCTGCCCCTCAAGCTTCCTGACAAATCAGCTGGCTCAACAAACTTCACACCCTGTGTAAACAAAGTTGCAAGCTCTTTAAGGACTTCGTCGCCTTTAAGCTGCTCAAGCCTCTTTGTCTTCTCATGCGCCTGCACGACAAGGTTTTTCTTTACCCTCTCAATAACTTCCTCTGGCTTCAAAGCTACAAACTTGATTGGCTTTCCGAGCTTCATCACGATGAAGCCCTTCTTCTCCAAGCTTTCAAGAATGTCGTATGTCCTGCTTCTCGGCACATCAGAAATGCTGCTTAACTCGCCGGCAGTTGAAACACCTCGAGACAGCAATGCTGTCCAAACCTTCACCTCGTACAAGTTCAAGTCAAAAATCTTTCGTAGCCTGCTCAAAAACTCTTCCTTCACTATCATTTTATTTAGTTAAAAGTTAAAAAAGCAAAGTACATAAAGGTATTTAAACCTTTTTGTTTAAATGCCACACTAAAAGGACAAAAAAATTTTACCTCATGATGAGGGTAAATTAAGCTTTGAGGAACATTATCTTTATCTCTTTGATATCCTCCATAAATTATAGAAAAATGCTGTGAAAGATTGCGCTATCTCTAGATTCTTAATAGACAGACAGGAAGGCTCTTCGCCGTAGGTAAAAATCAAAACTCTGCTGCCCATAATATCAATCGCAGATGGTGTTATTCCCTGCAAGACTTTTATCTCGGTAAATTTCATTTTCTTGAATGCTTTAAAATATTCTGTGTTCCTGTCAGAAAATATCGCCTTGCAGGCAATTTTTTTAGTTGTTCTTTCTATGTGCCATCTCTGCCATAAAATATTGTATCTTTCTTCCTTGGATGAATGAATGCCCATGGCAAGAACTTCGCCCCTGGGAGCCAGTTCCTGCAAAGCCTCAAAGATTGCTGTTTGTATCCCCTTAAAGCCCTTGAAGAGATGTGTTTCATATTCCTTTTTTCCAGCTTTCCCTATAGACAAAAGAGACGGCAGTTCTTTAGCAAGCTCCTGTTCTTTCTGCTCCAGTAATTTCTCTTTTTCACGAACATAGTCTAAAATTCTATTAGGAGATGCAGGGCTGAAATATTTTGTTTTTTCCTTTATTATGAAACTGGCTAATCCTTTTCGGATAAGCTTCTCTAAAATCTCATAAATCTTGCCGCTGGAAATCTGGGCTTCTTCAATTATCCTTCCGGTTGTTGTCTCTCCTACTTTTAAGAGTGTTAAATACACCTTGATTTCCCCCTTGGTAAGCCCGATATCTTCAAGCAGTTTTTCATTCATAATTCAGGATAGCCCTGCGGGCTATATAAATCTTCCTGTCTACACCTCACTTAGGGGGAGATAATATATAAATAGCCTCTAATTATAAGACTATTATCAAGTGATAACAATTACTTGATGAAAAATCACAAAACCCCGATAGGTTTTGTACTCCACACTAAAGTGTGGAGTTTGTTCGTTGGGTTTTGAGATTCCCAAAAAATCTACAAGTAAAAGAC
>CAYMCA010000022.1:0-15332 GCA_964388875.1 Candidatus Woesearchaeota archaeon | reverse complement strand
CATTTTGGTTGCTAACAAAACCTGAGATAGTTATTTTAATTAAGAGCAAAGAATTAGCAGAAACATATAGAAGTAATTTTGAAGCTCTCTGGAAAATCGCCAAGAAATAAACTTGATGCCGGCATGCAGCCCAAGCCAGGGTGGCTACAAAACCAAAGAGATGTAGTCACCTAATACCGAAATGTTTAAATATGTAGTCACCTGTGTTATATCATGCATATTGAAAAAAGAAAACTTCAAAAAAGAATAAAATACTATCTTGCACACTCATTCAGGGAAGGCGGCAAAGTCTATAAAATCAGGAAATACTTAGGCAGGGATTTAGCAAAAGATGAGATTGACAAAAGAAAAAAAATTGCAGAAAAGCTTATTTTAGAGGAAATACACAGGCATGAAATCATAAGAGACCCGCTGAATTTTGAGTTATCAAAAGATGAAATAGAAGAGATTAAAGCATTAGAAAAAGAAATACCTGCCAAAATATCACATTTGTCAAAACAGGGATGGAAAGAATTCTCAAAAATATTTACCTACAATACGAACGCCATAGAAGGAAGCAAATTAAGCCAGCAAGAAGTGAAGGATTTGCTGGAAAAAGACAAATGGCCAAATAAATCAAAAGAGGATATTGCCGAAGCATTTGGAGTAGATGAAGCAATTTCATATATTAGAATTGTGAAAGAGCATGTTTCATTGGAGCTTATAAAGAAAATACACAAAATTGTGTTTAAAAACTCCAAGCCTTTCGCTGGAAAACTTAGAAAAAAAGGCGAAGAGGTAGTTGTAATTGACAGCGAAAGAAATGTTGTCCATGAAGGCGCCCCGCAAGAAAGAATAAGCCATCTTCTGCATGAATTAATTAAATGGTACAGCAATAACAAAGACAGATATCCCGGGCTGGTTCTTGGAGCAGTTGTCCATAATCAATTTGAGAATATCCATCCATTCAGAGATGGAAACGGAAGGGTTGGAAGAATCCTGCTGAATAATATTCTAATCAAGCATAATCTCCCGCCAATAAACATAAATTTCAAAAATAGGCAGGAGTATTATGCATCATTGCAAGCTTATGAGAAAAATCATGATTTAAAGCCCACAATAAGGCTTTATATGAAAGAGTACAATGAATTAAAGAAGAAACTGGGTGGCTACAAAGTGAAGAAAAAGTAGTCACCTCTAACAAGCAGATACCTTTCACTCTACCATAAAATCCTCATTCAGCGCATCAGAATGCGCCAGAATGTCTGTCGCCGTGATTATGCCCAATATCTCATTATGCTCAACAACAGGCAGCCTCTTTATCTTGTTCTCTGCCATGATTGAAGCTGCCTCGTCCGCGCTTTGCCTCGGCAGGATTGTTATTACACTCTTTGACATGACTTTGGAAATCCTTGAGCCAAGCTTGTCTATGTTCTTTAATATGTCCCTTTCAGTAATTATGCCTGCAATCCTCTCATTTTTTATGACAATAAGGCTGCCTATGGCTTTTTCAGACATAATCTTCGCTGCCTCTTTCAGGGAAATGCCTTCTTCAACCACAATCGCCTTTTTCATTAATTCAGAGACTTTCATTGCATGAACACCTAAGGTTTTCTCCGCGAAAATCAAAGATTTTCGGGGCCCTAAAATCCTTTTGGATTTTACGGTTGCTAACTTTCCCTTATAGATGCCTCCTTTTATCTTTTCTTTTTCTTTTAAGTATCCATATTATTAGACTGGCTACCAACAGCGCTATTATTATTCTAATTGCTCCGTTTATTGCTGATGGAATTACTCCCCCGCTTGTTGATACTGGAAGTGCCATTACAATTAGAAAAACTACAAGATAGATTATATAATCATTTGTGTTAGACTTAAAGTCTTTAGGAACAAGTCTCCCTAAGCCCTCTCTTTCAGCTTGTTTGCGAAATTCCTCCTTACCCACAAAGATATATGACCATATTGTCAATATGACAAGCGATATTGCAAATCCATATCCTAATATCTGATATGCCCAAAAACTATAACCCATCCAACCAGAGAGAATATCATTTTGAAGTTCTCCTTCTAATACAGTAAAGTAATTCATCATAAATAATCCAAATAATAATATCAAGAAAATATTAGCAAGATAAACCCAATGTGGCCACCGAATCTCTTTCTTTTTATCATGTTTGAGTATACCTATAATTAAAATAGTGTTTAATATAAGTATTATACAAAAAAAGATTAGTAAGGTCCATGGAGGAAGTACTATAGATAATCGCTCTTGATTCAAAAATAATAGATTTAACTTGCCTGTTTTGAATATGAAAACAAACATGTCAATAGCAGTAAAGAATTTTGCACCAAATAGCTTGGGAAACAAAAACACTATATAAGTCAGAATAGAGATAATTAGATAATATCTCCTAGTAACATTCTCAACAATATCCTTTTTGCTTAGCTTATTCTTATGCTCTTTCATCTTCTAATCTCTAGCCAGTTTACTTCTTCTTTTTCTTCTTTTTTGTCTTACAGCCACAGCAACAGCACATTTTATTTTTCTCCTGTTATTTATTATTTTTTAATTTATCTTAATTTATATACCTTTGGTTCTTATATAAATTGATATTACCTGAATAAATATAGATGCCACTAAACCCCCAAGTGATAAGCTCATGTCAAGAACCCTGCGCTAAAGCACAGGGCGTGCTCGGGTTCTTGAGCACTGTCAGAATTCCATGAGCAGTTCAAATCACCAGTCTTTGACTTGTGGAATTCTGAAGTTTGAAAAACATTAAAACACGATGTATTTACAATGTTTATGAATATATAAAGGAATATCAGAAAATTTATGAAATTGCTAAACCAAGCCAATAATTCAGTATCCATCTTTAATCTTTATACCAGCGACTTGATAATGCCATACACCAAAAATCCCGCAGCAATTATGCCTATCAGCCATGCAATGTAATATAATATCCTTAATATTTTCTTCTTCATTTTTGTGTCCTCTTTTTTTATCTTTTCCCCTTTGCTTTTTTCATTGATTTCTCAATCCTGATTATCTCCCTCATGCCTGTAGAGCCAAAGCCCCTGTCATGCCTCTCTGTCTCGCCCAGCTCTTTAACCTCTTTTATCTGAACCCTTGTGACAGGAATAATTATCATCTGCGCAATCCTCATCCCAGGCTCTACGCTTACAGATTCCTCTCCGAAGTTTATCAGCACAACCGAAACCTCTCCGCGGTATGCAGGGTCAAATGTTCCTGCAGCTGTGTGCACATTCATCTTTGTTATGATGCCTGCCCTGTCCCTTATCAATCCGACATGCGCTTCTGGAATTTCAACTGCAATGCCTGTCCTGACTGCTTTCTGCTCATAAGGGGCAAGCGTGGCAGCCTCTGCTGCCCTCAAGTCAAAGCCAACATCTGTAGGAAATGCATACTCGGGAGTTTCAATTCCTGCAAAAAGCTTCTTCAGCTTTAAAATATTTTTTTCCATTCTATTTCCTGCCTCTTTTGATATGATTAGGTAAGAAAAGATATTTATAAATCTTTATGTAATTTTATGTTTTCACCTAAAACCACTTCATCGGCATTCTCACTTTTACTTCATAAGCAAGAATTATCATATGCCCCAATCTTGAGCTTAATGGATTTTGTCTTTTTATTATTGGGTTGAAATCTCCTGCTATTAAAGCCTCTTTTAATGATCCCCCTTAGCCTACTCTCGCTCAAGAAATTTAGATTGCCTGTTTTTATAAATCTTTCTATTTAATACTACTTAATAGTTATATAATATAGAAAGTTTTAAAAAGGCATGCTTTTTACTATTGTTATGGCAGATAGTTATTCAGAAAGAGCGATTGAAGGAGCAGACTTTTCAGGTTCGGGAGAAGAGTTAATACAGCTAATGTATGGTGTTGTAACTTCTGCAAATAATTATAATCATGATTTTCAAGTTGGAAGAGAAATAATAAAGGAAAACCAGTTAGTTGAGAAGCTTAAAAGATTATCAAAAGAAACAGGGCGCTTGTATAGGCATAATGTAATTAACAGTGAGGAAATGGGTGGTTTTAGAGTTAGAAAAATGGATGAAGAGGATGGAGAAGAAAAAGGTGAAATGAACACCATTGGAGTTGTTGGTGTGGTGCTTCCTCAAAAAATAGATGCGTCTTATACTCAATCTGCAGATTCTATTATAGCTGGAAAAGATATTTGCTCTATTATTGAACAATCAGAAAAGATTGTTAGGGAGCTGAAAAGCATAGGGTTTCCTGACGAAATAACAAAAAATGATTTATATTTATATGCAGGATATTACCGCGATTAAATCTTTATATAAAATCACTTATCTTGTGCTTCCATTCAATGTAAATGAGCCACAGAATGATGAGTGCGGCATCCAGGCTTGGAAAGAATAGCTGGTTTAAGGGTGCTGGCATGAAAGCTGTTATGTTATTGCCTAGTGAAAATGTTGAAAGTGGATAAAAAGGCATAATCTGCCCTGCGATTGTTGCATCCAAAACCAGATGAATGAATACGCCCAAGGCTATCATCAAGAATATTGTATGCAGCTTAAGGTGATGCCTGCCAAGCCCCTTATTTTTAAGTTTCCATGTCAGACCTGCAATAGCTAAAAATAACAGGGGGACAAACAGGTTATGGCTGAATGTCCTGTGCACCTCAGAAAGCGTGAAGCCAAACCAGTGCAAAACCCAGTAGATGGCAACATCAATGTCAGGAAGCATGGCTGCAATTCCGAGTATAAGAATGTAATGCAGGGGAAATTTCTTTTTGTCCTTGACAGCATAATCCCTAATCAAGCTTCCTGCAATCAATGCTATGATGATGTGAGTTACTGCCTGCGGCATTTTTCTTTCTTCCTCTTTTTATTAATAGACAAGAAACCGATATTTTTAAATATGCCCTTTTCCTTGCTTAAGCATGAAAAAAGCAGGTGCATTAACAGCAATATGCTTCATAACAATTATGCTTGTTTCTAGTTTCGCATACGCCCAGCAGGAGGCAAGATATTCTGGCTTCTCGAGATTTGGCGACAACATAAGGCTTTTTTTCGCGCAAGGCGATGACAAGGTAAAGCTTGCATTAGAAATCCGGGAAAAAGAGGTGGCATCTGCAATTGAGAATGCCCGGGCAGGGGATACTGAGAATGCTGTTAAAAATCTTGAGTCTGCTTCTGACAAGCTTGAGATTGTGCAGGAAAAGGTCTCTGCAAATATCTCTGAAGAAGTCAAATTGAGCGTTGAGGAGATTGAAAGAAGAATAACTGAAAGCGAAAACCTTACGCCTGAATTCAAGGACTACCTGGAAAATCACCTGACAGAAGAGGAAAAAACAAGGCTTTCTGCAGAGATGTCAGAAAAACTTTATGATTACTGCTCAAGCCTTGCAGGGCAGGATTATGAGATTATGCTAAAGGATGAAAAATGCAATCCTGAAAATGCCCCTGGCTGGCTGAAAAAGGATATTGAAAAAAAGGCAAAAGAGGCGCAGCAGCAGGCAGCTGACGAGATGATTAAGCAGCTGACAACATGCATCAGCGACCCTCGTGAGTGCGACTGCTCTAAAATTCCTGTTGTCTCAGAGCAGTCAAAATGCGAGAAATCAAAAGCATTGGCAATAAGGTGCGAGTTTCAGGGAGATATGTCTGCATGCGACCAGCTTGATGAGATGAAGCCAGATGTGCCAAGCAATATGCCTGCCTTTTTGAAACCTATGTTCGAAAAAACAATGAAAGAGCTGATTTCCAAAAAGGAAAAGCAGATGTTCAACAAGCTTGCTCCAAAGGAGTGCATTGATGCAGGAGCAACAACAAGGGAAGAGTGCGAGAAGATAATGATGGAAAAATTTGCGCCTCAGGAGTGTATTGATGTTGGCGCGACTACTAAGGAGGCATGCGAGCAGATTATGTTTGCAAAATACGGGCCTCCTCCAACAGAGTGCATGAATAATGGTGAGTTTATCGGAAAGGAGGAGTGCGAGCAGAAAATGGTTGAATCTGGAAAAATTCCGCAGGAGTGTGTTAATAACGGAAAGTTTATCGGCAAGGAAGAGTGCGAGCAGAAAATGATATCAAGCGGCATGATTCCTGAGGAGTGCATCAAAGATGGCAAGCCAATCCCTGAACAAGAGTGTTTAGAAAAGATGCTCCCGCCACCATGCAAGGAGGCTGGCGCAACAACAAGAGAGGCATGTGAAGAGATTATGATGAATTACCAAGGCCCCCCTATGGAATGCCTCAACGAGCAGGGAGAATTTATAGGAGAGGATGAATGTTCAAAGATTATGCAGGAAATAGGAACCCAGCAGCCAAGACAGGCAGGAAGAGGCACAAAAAAGGGCACTTCAAGGCAGCAGAAAATCCCTCAGGAGTGTGTTAGCCTGACTTTTGATGAATGCGAGGAGTTTTTAATGAAAAACTATATCCCTAAAGAGTGCCAGGATGCTAATGCATTAACGCCTGAACAATGTGAAAAGATTATGCTGCCGCCAGAATGCAAGGAAGCAGGCGCACTTTCAAGAGAAGACTGCGAGGCAGTAATGATAAATAAGAAAATGCCAAAGGAATGCCAAGATGCTAATGCATTAACGCCTGATGAGTGCGCAAAGCTGATGTCCGGCAATATTGAGTTCAGTGAGGAAAGTGAGCTTGATTTTCTAAACAAAAGAGGAATAAGATTCAGTGAAGTTCCAGAGGCATGCAAAAGGGGCTCAGATTTTGTAAGAGGAATGGAATGTGACAAGGCACTTGCTGATATGGGCATTGCGCTCCCTGCGCCTGATATCTCAACTATTCCAAAAGAGTGTGTCAAAGACGGGCAGGCTGTATCTCCTGATGAATGCCGAGAGATTTTGAAAGACAGAATTGTAAATGAAAATATCCCCGGGCAATGCAGGGATGCAGGTGCATTGACGCCTGAAGAATGCGGAAGGGTGATGGAGAGAAACAGGCAGGAGCAGGGCATAGGCATAAACATGCCTCCAGAATGCCTTGGCAAATCACCTGATGAATGCAAGGCAATAATGAAAGAAAAGGGTATCAGGACGGAAAGGATTGAGCCAGGAGAAAGAGCAGAAAGAATAGGGCAGATTGAAAGAGAGTGTGGTAGGAATGAGGATTGCATAAATGAAAGAAGAGGCAGAATGGCTGAAGAGAACAGGGAAGGCCGTGCTGGCGGAGAAAGAGCAGGAATGCCTCATGAGTGCGCATCAGCAGGAATATCTGACTCTAATTCATGCGAGATTTTCATGTCAAGGATAAATGAGGAAAGGATAAAGAATGGCGACAGGATGATTGTTGATGGCGAAGGCAACCAGGAGTTCATTACAAACGAGCAGATTAACAGGATTGCAGATAATGCAGAAAGAAAGGCAGAGCAGCTCCAGCCAGACTTGGCAGAAGCCCAGGAGATAGGGCAGGAAATCCAGGATATACATGACGAGATTCAGCAGATAGATGAAAGGCAGGAGCAATTTGCTTCTCAAACAGAACAGCAGCCTTCTTCATCAGAGCCATCATCTTCTTCATCTGGAGGCGGCGAAGGCAGCTCATCGCCTGCGCCAAGCCCAGCATCAGAGGCAGCGCCTGCGCCATCTGCTCCTGCTCCAGAATCCGCGCCTGTTACAGGCGGAGCAATAACTGAATCTTCCGGCAGCAGCAAAACAATTATTCAAAGCATCTTTGATTTCTTTTTTGGAAGAAGAGAATAAATTTACCAAAAAATACCAACAAGAAAAGCTTTTTAAGCCAGATGTTTCTTTTTAACCAGTGCCCACATGGCCCAATGGTACGGCGCAGGTTTGCTATCTACAGTTTCTTTTTAAAAAAAAAAGAAACTCTAGGAAGGTAGAAAAACTACAATTGAAAAACCTGTTTCCGCAAGGATTTCCAGGTTCGATTCCTGGTGTGGGCGTGCCATATTTTTTAGCTGTGTATATCGGGGGCAGCGCGCACAAAAGAAAAATTTATAAATAGTATTTATATGTGTAAACTAGGTAAAAAGGCATTTTATGGGGGCAAAAAGCGGTAAAATGAAAAAAGAGATTGTGGCATTGTCTATTATATTTATTGCAGTTTTTGCTATTATGCAATTCATGCCTCTTATTTCTGCAGAAAATATGCAGATTACAGTGCAGACAATGCCAAGGGTTCTCTCAGTCCAGGTTAATGTCATAAACCCAAGCACAAGCGATGCCATAAGGTCATTAAGCAATGATACAGACAGCTCTGGAAAGGTTGTTTTTAGCTATGTGCCGCCTATAGCAAGCGTGTCGTTTTATGTTATAGTCAGGGAGGATGGCAAAATCATACTTACAAAAAGGACAGGCAACTATGCTTCATCCTACGGCCCCTTAACTATTGATGTGCTGCCAGCAGCCTCTGTAAGCTCAACAACAACTTCAAGCGCAAATACAAGCGCTGTTTCAGCAAACACAACTGCCAGCACCGCAGCCAACACTACAAACACGACAGCAACAATGACTGCAGCAGCGACAAATGCAAGCAACCAGACAAGCAAGCTAATGCTTGCATTAAGCAGCTTTATGGGCAAAACAGCAGAGAAATTCCGCTCCTATATGTGGTACATTATAGGCATTGTTGTTGCCGGCGGGATCGTGTACTTTATTATATTTGCAGCCAGGCATAAAGAGCGCTTCAAAATATTTAAAAAAAGAGAGCCGAATTTTGTTGAGATAAAGCCAAAGGCAAAGAGCGAGCTGCGTGCTGAGCCAAGGGATATAAAAGAGGCAGGAACTGGAAACATGGACAAGAGGCTTGCTGAAGCAGAGCGCAAAATCAGGGAGGCGCAGGATGAAATTGAGCGCATAAGGAACAGGAAGCAGATGGTTTCTGAGGCAGAAAAAAGGTTTGAGGAAGCAAAAAGAGAGCTTGAAAAGCTGAAAAAAGGAGTTTGAGGGGTTCTGGCAAGCTATGTGTAATTATTCAGGAATCCATTTTTCATATCTTTTATTGCTCAAAAATAGTTTGTCGATTTTTGACAAATACCCCGCAGCTTGCTGTGATTTGGATTTTTTATTTCTCAGAATTTTTCTGCCTTCTTCAGTTGTGATGGCTCCATAAATTGCTTCATCTCTTATTTCACTCTTAATCAATCTAATTTCATCAAGCCTAAGAAAAATTTTAGCGTATTTCTTTATGCTTTCAAGAGTTCTATCAAATGCTTTTGCAGGGTCAGATTGCCAGGAATTTTTTATATTACATAAAGTTTCAAATTCTTCCTTATTGAGTTCAATAATGTCAA
The DNA here is from genome assembly GCA_964388875.1 of Candidatus Woesearchaeota archaeon. Taxonomy (GTDB): domain Archaea; phylum Nanobdellota; class Nanobdellia; order Pacearchaeales; family GW2011-AR1; genus JACOYM01. The sequence continues at coordinate 6,083 of CAYMCA010000022.1, read as the reverse complement.
AAACTCTGGGCTAATGTCAGAAATGCTGTTGATATCTTGCATTTCCGACATAAAACAGACAGCGTATACAAAGAGCATTTTTGATGTGTTAAAATGAATTTCTTAATTATATACTTTATGGAATTGCATTACATAAATGCTTAAAAATCGCCTGTTTTTATGAGTAGCATGGACAAAAAGGGTGCAGGCATTGCCCTGTCAGCATTATCCGCATTTCTCCTTGGCAGCGCATTAAGCAGCCAGCATGCAGGCGCTGTTCCCAAGGTTAGTACAGGGCTGCGCAAGGAGATATTTCCTGATAAAGGCATAAATGAAGAGATTTTTGATTCTGTCCTTAATGACATAGACAGCAGAAATCCTGAGGCAGCAATTTCTAAGCTTGAATTTTTAACCTCTGTTTACCCTGGCAATTCTCAGTATTACAGCTGCTTGGGCATGCTGTATGAAAGCTCTGGTGACAAAGCAAAAGCAGCATTCAACCTGAAGAAATCCATATCAATCGAGCCGGAAATCATGATTTTTTACGCGAAGATTGCAGCTGATTATTCAAAAGTGAAGGACTATGGCCGCGCAATCTTTTATCTTGAGTTGATTGCTGAAAAAGATGCTGGCAAGCCTGTTCATCATAACTTTCTTGGCATGATTTATGGCGCATCAGGCAGGTATGAAGAAAGCATAAGCGAATTCTCAAAGGCGATTGAGCTGGACAAGCTTTGCGCAGACGCGTATTTTAACCTCGGCTTTATTAATTATATTAGATACCTTGAAACTAATGACAAAAGCCTTCTAAAAGACATAATCCAGAAGTTTATAATTGCCAATGAGCTCACAAAGGATAAGAGGGCAATGGACTTTGCAAGAAAGGCATATGAGCTGTCAAATAATGTGAAAATTGATGACAACCCCGAGAATATTGAAAACCTGAGGTGGAAAAACTATGACTTGCGTGTCCGCATTGACTACCTTAAATATCTGGAGTCAATTATGGAAAAGGAGAAATTACAATAAATCTGCTAAAATAAATTTGTCATGTCAAGAACATTTGTTCTTGAGCATCCTAAAAACAAGTGCCCTTGCAAACCACACCTTTTAATTTGTGGTGGCACAATGTTTTTTTGATTTTGGGGTGGTTAGAGGTATTTATGAATGCTAAAAAGGCTTTAGCTGGAAAAAATAACAAGCCAAATCAAAACAAAAGAACCATAACACTTTTTGTTATAGCAACTCTCATAATTTTTCTATTAATAATCAGCCTTGTCTTTGCAGTGCAAACTGATATTTCAGGCGTTGACAAAGCTTCAATAACCTTAATGGTTGATAATGCCAAAAAAGAAATAAGCCTTGACAATAACGGGAATTTCAGGATTGTTGTTCCTTTATTGGCATCAAGGTTAGGAACAGAAAAGGAAGGGAAGAGGTATTACATAAATATCACAAAACCCTGATGGGTTTTTACCCCACACTAAAGTGTGGGGTTTGTTCGTTGGGTTTTGAGACTTCAAAATCAAAGATTTTGAGAGTGCTCAAGAACTTATGTTCTTGACATTCCCAAAAAATCTACAAGCAACAAACTACAACATAAATGTTGTAGATTTTTTAAGGATTAACATCATCTGATAACGCAGGAAATGCAGCAAATGCTTCTTATGTTATTTTAGTCCTGCATGACATGAGGTAAATTACCCACAAACAAATCTGGCTGCCTTTGTATTTCTGGTATAACACGAAAGGTTTAAATTGCCAAAAATATAAAACAAATCATGATTGATTTTAATGAGCTTATAGATAAGCACCTGAAAAGAGAGAGCAGGGCAAAAAGCATAGGAAGATACTACCCTTCTGAGATTGGCGGGTGCATAAGAAAGACATGGTTTTCTTACAGGCTTCCCAAAGAAACTGACAAGAGCACAACAAAGGTGTTCAAGGCAGGGGAGATGCTTCATGAGTTCATATCTGAGGTGATAAAATCTGAGAAAAACCCTGAAATAGAGCTTGTAAACAGCGAAATTCCTGTAAAGATAGAAACCAAGGAGTTTATTATTTCTGGCAGGATAGATGACCTCATGCTTGTAAAGCTTGATGGAAAACAGCATCTTGTTGAGGTAAAGTCCTGCAAGTTCCTGCCAAATGAAGCAAAGGAGGATAATGCCATGCAGCTGCAGCTGTACATGCATGCAACAGGCATACATGATGGAATACTGCTGTATGTTAAAAAAGATGACTTGCAGACAAAATCATTTGAGCTCAAATACGACAAAGATGCAGTAAAAGATATCCTAAAAAGGTTTGATGTTCTTCATAACACCCTGATTTCGCAGAAAATACCAGACGCAGAGGCAAAAATAAACATTCAAAAGCAGTGGATGTGCCAATACTGCCTATGGCAGCAGGAATGCAACATAATTGACAGGGAAAACAAGGATAAAGCCTAACGCACATGTTATTCACAAATGCCTAAAAATGCCAAACTTGGTCTTGATTATCAACAATCTTAATTCTAAAGTCACTTGATTCGGGGTATGCCCTTATTTTTCCAAGAAGCTCTTTCAATGAATCATCGTACAATCTTCCAACATTAACTATACTCTTCCCATCAGTAATTAGATTTTTTAGTGCATCTCGTTTTTGTTCTCTAAAAACTTCGTCCATAGTTTCTCGGAATTTTGGCAATAATCTCTGAACAATAAACAAAGGATAAAATCTTTCCTTGCCATGCAATTCACTAAAGGGTATTCTTTGATAGTGCGCATCAATTCTATCTAGCCAGTGATAAGAAGCGACAGATAATTCCTCTTTTTTAGGCATTTCAGGTTTTGTTAGGTATGATTCAGCCTTTGTTAAGATTCCTTGAAAAGTATTCCCAAATCCTTTATAATAATACCTGCCCATCTCAAGGGCTTCTTGTTTCATTGATTCCAGAGTATCTTCAAATGGCATATTCACAAGATAAAAGCTGTTAAACCCTTATAAATCTTTTTAAAATATGCTCTTCTCTTTGTTACCCTACATTATTTTTATGCTTTCTATATCTTTTAAATACAATAAGCTTTAAATAGCTTTTATGCCTTTATTTCCTACGGGTATTCAATTGTTTTTTTGTGTTACCCTACATCAAAAAGAGCATAAAACCAGTTAAAAGAGGAGAATGTCTTATAAAAAATATATCAAAAGAGGCGGAAAGTTATATGGCCCTTATATTTATGAGAGCAGGCGCGAGGGTGATAAGGTTGTAAGTGTTTACAAAGGCATTGCTTCCCAGGAAGATGCAAGCACAAGAAAGCCATTAAGGTTCTCCAAGGCATTTATAATCCCTGCCATCTCTCTTTTGTTTATTTTTGCACTATCACTGACTATTCTTAATCTTTCAAACCCAGGCGCTACTGGCAAAGCCATATTGCAGATTTATCCTTCTTATACCCAAGGCGAGGCAGTTTCAGGCGCTTTAAAGCTGAGCCTGAAAGCAGGCGAGCTTATCCCAGCCTCAACCCTTGTTTCTGCAACACTGGCAGGAGAGCAAAGGCAGTTTCAGCTATCTGAACTGCTCACACAAACAGCAATAGATGGCAGTTTCTATGCTGAAAATGCTCAATTAAGCGGCTCTGGAAGCGGTTATGGCATTCCTGGAGAAAGAAAATCATATCCTGAAATAAGTTTTAAGCTCAGAATAAGCAAGGAAAAGGCGCAGGAAGAGCAGCAGCCAAGCCAGCCTGAAGAAAATTCCACAGAATCAGAACAAACAACAGAAACTCCTTCTGAAACATCTGTTGAACAGCCTTCTAATGAAGAAGAACAAGTAGAAACGCCTACAGAGACAGCTGAAGAAACCCCTCAAGAGCAATTGCCTGTGGAAGAAGCTCCTGCTGCAGAGCAACCTTCAACACCTTCACCAGCATTTGAAACACCATCAGAATCTGCCCCTGCGCCAGAAGCAGCAGCTCCAGCGCCCGCTGTCGAGTCAACTCCAACCCATGCACCAGCGCCAGTATCTGAAGTTCCAGCTTCTACTCCAGCTGCACAGGCAGAAGCATCTCTAGTAACAGGCGCAGCTGTTAGTGAAAAACAGGAAAACCTCATAGATGCAGTTGTTTCAAAAGACAATCCTTTCACATATACTCTTGAAGATGGAAAGACAGCAGAGATTGTCCCAGGCACTGCTAGGACAGCTGACAACAAAAAAGTAGATAAAAGCGCATTAAATCTGCAGATGCAGGGCAGTTCTGTTTCTGTAACAACATCCTACTCTGAAACAGAAACAGGGTTTGGAGCTGATTTTATCGGCACAGAGACAATAACAATTGAAATTCCTTTGAGCAGCATGAATTTAACAGCGCAGGAAAGCACTCTTTCTATTTCCTTTAGCTATGAAAATGCTGAAATCATGCAAGCAAGCGCAGAAATAAATGTAGAACAACCAATCCTGCCTGAAGAAAACATCTCAAGCCCGTCTGAAAACATAACTGAAGCCAATCAAACAGCTCCTGAGAGTAATTTAACCTTGCCTGAAACTAATTTCACCTTGCCTGAAGAAAATATCACAAGGCAAAACATTACTGAACTTAACATAACAAACGCAACAGAGCAGAATATAACAGCAAACTTGAGCTTAATTAAGAACATTCCAGACATAACAATCAGCAAAAATGACAATATGACGCTTAATCTTTCAGAATTCTTTGCCAATGCTGAGAATTATAGTGCATTGCAGCCAGAAAACATTACAATAAACATAGAGAATGATAATGCTTTAATTGTTCCTAAGGCAAATTTTACAGGCACAAGAAATGCAAGCATAACTGCACACCAAGGCAACAACTCAATAGAGGATGTCTTTGACATAATAGTGCAGGAAACAAACATAACAATCCAGACAATACAATACCAGGCAAAAATAGGGCAGCCTGTCAGATGGAAAAAGTTAGTAGAAACAGGGCAGCCAAAAAACATAACAATAAAGCTTCCAGCAAGCGCAACAAACATAACACTGAAAGAGATAAAGGATGGGCAAGTTATAGAAACAGGAAGCCTGACAGGGCAGATGATTTCTAGCAAGGTTGGCATTGAATTAGAGCTTAGCAAAGAGCCAAAATTCATCACATTCTTCAAAAAGCTTTTCAGGCTTACAGGAAAGGTTACAGAAAATGTTACAGAAGATGCAGCAAGCCAGGCAGAGCCAGAGATTGAGGTAAACATCAGCACAGCTGAAAATTCAGATTATGAGCTTGAATACTATACAGATGCGCCTTATGCTGTTGAAACAGAAACAAGCAACAGCTCAAAAGAGGTTATCATAGCCTCAGATGCTGTTCATTACGAGAATATCCTGTCTTATGCCTTCCTGCCTTCTGAGGTTTCATCTGAAAAGGCAATAAAGCTTGAATGGAGGATTTATTCATGGCAAAACCTGTCTCTTCTAAACCTAACAGCTCAAGAGATAGAGCAGCTTAACAACCAAAGCATGATTGTCAAAGAGATAGGTTTTAATTTCAGTGATACAGACAATAATACTCTAATTGACTATATAGAATGGCTTGTTCCAAGCTTGAGCAACCAGACATATGAGATAAGCATAACAATATTAAATGTGCATTCTTATCCTTCTCTGTACGGAAACTGGACAGTTGAGTTTGAAACATCTGGGCAGGCAAATCTAACAATAACAGCAACGCAGGATTTGAACTATACAAACCTTACAACAAGATGGCACAATGAAAGCGAGAATGAAACAATTTATGACTTAAAATTCTTAGAGGTAGATTGCGGCAATGAAACAAAGCAGTATGAATGGCAAGGCACAAACTGCTCTGGGCAGGAATGTTCTGTCTTTATTGCTGATTATGAATGCAATAACCTAACAGCTAAGGAAATTTCAAAGGTTTTAACAGCAAAGCCCCATGTTCTTAGGTTTGAGTTTGGAGGGCAGGTAGCTTATGCTTATAACAATGTAACAGCAGCGCCTGACATTAACTTCACCTATCCAACACCTACAAATAACACAATTACAACAAACACCTCTGTTCAAATCAATATCAGCATAACAAATGCTGATGATTTAAGCGAAATGAAATTCAACTGGAACGGGACAA
>CAYMCA010000021.1:0-15416 GCA_964388875.1 Candidatus Woesearchaeota archaeon | reverse complement strand
ATTATTGGATATGATTGTTTAGTTAGAGCTATGAGCGAAGCGAATTAACTTGTTTGCTGTGCCTCATTCTTTCAAAGCCATCTTTTTTTACGAAAGTTAGGCTGCACTTTTTGCAAAGATAAAGCTGTTTTACTCCAGTTTTGTTATGCCTCTTGCCTCTTTTAACAACATCATTTCTTTTGCATTTAGGACATTTCATTTATTTCACCTCCTTGCAAAAACAAGGAGATGTTTGTATATAAATCTATCTCACGTTAAGTATACATTATCAGGCAATAGAAAAATATATAAGGTTAAATATATGAACTTTATTATGGCTACACAAATAGAGGGGGTAAGGGTAGAAGGTTTGCTCCTTAAAGAATTTTTAAAAGATGATTTTATTAATGAATTAGATACTTCCTTGAAAGACTTAGAAGTAGTGGCTCTTATAATGATGAAAAAAGATGGGGTAAATAATGGTTTCCCAATAGTAATAAATCACCAAAATTCTAAAGAGGTACAGGATAAATTATTACATTTAGAATGTCCCAATTCAGAAACTTTAAATAAAATTATAAAGATAATTGAAAAGAGATTACCTAAAAAATGAATACTGAAATTATTTGTGCTCCGTCAAGTAATGAAATAGTTTGGGAAAAAAATATAATTCGCATCCCATTTAATAGTGAGGATGAAAGGGATAGGAGAATATTTAGTCTTATACAAAATTTACAAGAAGAAATAGAGAGATTAAAAAGCGAAAAAAGTAATTTTGATTTTCTATCACTAACAAATGAACAAGCTAAAACTAAGATAATCAAATACTTAAAGATAAAGAAAATGCAGGGAAATGGGAAGGTAGACATATTTGAAATATCCTCTTCATTAAAAGTACCTGCCCAGCAAGTTGAAGATATAATTGAAAAGGACTTAATAAAGCAAGGGTTATTAAAGGAAGTATAAAAATATGGTTGAAGCTATTCAAATTCCTGTAAAGACTTATCCCGATGGTAAAAAATGGCTTAATTTAGATGCGGTTTTGGGCAAGAGAGTTATTCTAAGAGCACATGAAATAGATTTAAAACAAGATGTCGAAGATTATGATAAACACCATTGTCCTGAAGCACATGCAAAAGGAAGCATAAAATGTATGGCAAAAGCTTATGAAATAACAGATAAAATAATTAAATTTTGATTACTCTTTCCCGATAATAATCTTCCCTTAACAACTCTTTCTGGCAATATCGAAAATATAACGATTATATGCAACATTACCAACTTTCTTATCTAATATTTTTCTGTGTTTTCATAGAATTATTCAGTACACGAAAGAAAAACTAACAACCTTTAATGTACCAGAGAGCCCCCTTGTGAAGGTTTATAAATAAGGCTGCCTTTTGAAATGTATGGCTGGCTTTGCGGATTTTATGATGAGAAATTTCCAGGTCGGGACATGGAATATCTCCATATTTAATATAATCTTTTCTGTTGTCTTGTTTGCTATTGGCATTTTTCTCGGCAAGTCTGCCAGCTTTATACTTAAGAAGTGGATAGAAAGGACTAACCTCCAGAGGACAATAAGGCAGAGCTTTGCCAACCTGTTCCTGACTGTTGTAAGATGGTCAATTTACATTTTATTTGTCAACCTTGTTTTTCAGCGCCTGAACATTCCGCAGGTTACAGAATGGATTACATCAGTCCTGATTATTATTCCGGCTCTTGTTGGCGCTTTGCTGCTGATAGTTGTCGGGTTTGCCATCGCTGTTTACCTGAGAGACATAATTGAGGAGAGCGGCATAATACATGCTGGAGTGCTGAGCATGATTATGTTTTATTTTATCCTGTATGTGTTCATGATTTTTGCCCTGAGGACAGCCCTGATATCACAGGATAAAATTGTTGTTAATTCCATTGTGATAATTCTGACAGCAGTTATTGCGGTCAGCATTGCTTTCTGGCACTCAAGGCATGCCAGAAAAAAGTGAAGTTGATGCGGGCTCCGAATGTGTGCAGAGTTATGCCTGGCTGCCAGTAACCTTTATATATTCATTTTTTCTAAATTTCAGATGGATAAAGAAAAGAATTCTAAGGTGAAAAGCAAGGAAACAGAGCTGAAAAAGGAAAGCGCAGAAATTGAAGAAGGGAAGATTGTGCAGGAAATCCCTGAGATGAACAAGCCTGCTGCGCCGACTGACCCTGAAAAGGCAAAGCAGTACATGGAGATGGCACAGAAGATGCCGCAGATTACAGACGAACAAAGGCAGGAGATGGAAAAGACAAAGCAGAAGCTTGAGGATTTTAAAAAGAGCATTATCAAGAAGTATCCTTCAACAATCGCAATAGGCATTCTTCCTCCGCAGTCTGTTGAGGCGTTTGAGGAAGAGGAAGATATTCCTGATGAGGAAAAAAAACAAAAGCCAATGCATTTAATAATTATCGTGCCTGAAGAGAAGGTTAAGGAGATTCCAAAGATAAAGCTGGAGCTGATAAAGCAGTCAAAGGACTCAAAGCCGAAATTATGGCTTCATGTAAAGACACCTGTTGATGTATGGAATTACGGGCTAGACGGCAAGGCAGAGATGATTTCTGCTATTGCAATGGCTTTTCCGCTGCATGACAAGGGGCTGATTGGGGCTCTCCGGGTTGCTGAGATACACAAGACGCTTGTCCTGAGAAAGTTTGAGAGGTATGTTGCAAGCTATGTTATTGCCGGCTCTCTTGTAAGGGGAGAGGCGACAAAGACAAGCGATGTTGATGTTTATATTGTTATAGACGACACAGATGTAAAAAGAATGCCAAGGCTTGAGCTCAAGGAAAAGCTGAGAAGCATTATCTTTCAGTATGTCATGGAAGCGTCAGAGCTTGCAGGTGTGAGGAACAAGCTATCCCCGCAGGTTTACCTTCTGACAGATTTTTGGGAGTCTGTAAAAGATGCCCATCCTGTGATTTTCACCTTCATTAGGGATGGCATACCACTTTTTGACAAAGGCACATTCCTTCCATGGAAACTGCTGCTGAAAATGGGGCGCATCAGGCCATCTCCAGAGGCTATAGACATGTTTATGTCAATGGGCGACAAGGTTGGCGAGGCAGTAAAAAGAAGGCTGCTTGACCTTGTTGTCAATGAAATCTACTGGAGCATACTGACGCCAAGCCAGGCATTAGTCATGCTTTATGGGTTGCCGCCGCCGACACCAAAGGAGACAATCCCGCTGATGAGGGAAATCTTCTTTGAAAAGGAAAAGATGCTCGAAAAAAAATATATTGCAATCCTTGAGAAGATTGTAGGATTATATAAGGATTATGAGCATGAAAAGCTTAAGGAGATTAAGGGGGAGGAGATTGATTCACTGCTGAAAGATGTTGAGGCATACATGAAAAGGCTGAAGGAGCTAAGAGAGCAGATAGAAAAGAGGGCGCAGGAGAAAACCATAGCTCAGATACACAGGGATGTTTTCCAGCTGCTTAAAGGCATTTTCGGAGAAAAGAAGGATTCTGTCCTGATAAACAGCTTTGAAAGCGAGTTCATAAAAAAAGGCAAGCTGCCATCAAACTATCTCATAACGCTGAAGGATATTGAAAAGGCGAGCGAGAAGTTCAAGAAAGGCAAGATTGCAAGGCATGAGGTTGAGGACGCGAGAAAAAATGCCTCTTTGCTGATAAACCACCTTATAGAATACAACCAGAGATGCGAGCTTGTGAGCCTGCAGAAAGGCAGGATGAGATTAAAGGCAAAAGACAAAATCTATGAGCTTGTGCTGGCAGGCGGGGAAAGCTTTTTGATTGACAAGGGAAAAATCAGCAGGATAAGCCTGGAAAAAAGCAGGCTGGCTGAGTCAAATGCAGGCGAGCTGGCAAAGGCGCTGTCAGAGCAGGGCAAGAAGCAGGAGATAAGCATAAGCGGGAAGCTGTTTAATGTTCTGAAGAAGGAGCTTGGGGAATTTGAGATTATATTGTGAGGATTATAAAGGTTTTTAAAGTTTAATTTGCTGAATTTATAAAGAGGTGGCAAGGCACCTCAGGTTTCTGAGGACATTTAAAATCAAGAAAGGACAAGCAAAAATGGCAGGAGAATCTGGCGAGGGCTTTTTCGGGCGGTTAGAAGACATGTTCAGTTACATGAAGAAATTGGAAGAGCTGGCAGAGTTTATGGAAAAATTAGGCAAGCCAAAGAGCATAAGTGAGCTTGAAAGCAGGCTTTATGACTTCTTCAAAAAATCAAGCCGCAATAACCTGACAGAGGCTATGGAAAAGGTAAACACTGCCCTTGATGGCATGGAAGATGTTGTGCTTGAGGACAAAGAGCCTGATTTTAGCAAAGACAGCCTTTTTTATGAGGCATTTTCCCAGGCGATGAAAGAGAACTCAATTTATGAGAAGGCATTTCTTATATGGGCAATAACAAAATCAAGGGAAACAGCTGACAGCCTGTTCAAGCGCAAAACAATATCCTCATTTTATGAAAGCACTCCTAGAGAGAATACTATGAGCTGCATGATTATGGGCTCGCTGGAAAAGCCAAGGCTGAAGGTTTTTGCCAAAGAGGCAGATGATTTTTACATACAGACATTTGAATGGCCTCACCTGAAAATAGCTGAATTTGACAGGCAGGATTTTGCTTCAAATAGGTATGAAAACCAGAGCCCGACCCTTGCAGGCTTTATTGAAATTCAAAATCCAAAGATAACAGAAAGCGGGAGAGAGCCGTGGAAAAATGACTGCAAGGGGCTGCTTGGCATGATTGACAGGGAGTCCCGAGAGTATTCTGTAATGCTGGCGAATTCTTCAAAGGATATTCCTTATGACAGGAAAGTAATAGCCATAACAAGCGCCTTTATTGAGGCATTTCAGGGCTATCATAAGAAAAAGAAAGAGAAGGAATAGGCTAAAATAAAATCTATAATAGTTTTTTATCAACGCTGGCGGTGCGATAAAAGGCCTGCAACCCTCAATGGAAGCTGCAATAGCGGCCCGACTTTTCTTCTTGCTTCATAGCATGACGGGTCTATCTGGAATATCTCTCCCCAGAGCTCTTTTGACTTAGCCCACCCAATTGCGCCCATCTGCGCATAGGCGTCTGCAAGCTGCATCATCACAGTCAGCATTGATTTTGGCTCAAATTCTTTAGCATACCCGCTGTCCAGCCAGGCGCCTTTTCTTTTTCTTAGCTTACTGAGGCATTTCTCGTAAAGGCTTATGGCAGCTTTTTCATGGTGCCTCCAGTTTTCTTCTGCTGAATTAGCGCAGGGTTCTTGATATCTTGATTGCGCTGCAAGGGCTTCCAGGCAAATGCCCTGCCTGTACATGAAGATTATGTTGTCCTGCACCATCTGGTTTACCTCTTCAAAAAGCCCTGATGCTTCCTTGAATCTTCTTTTTAGGAAATAATCTGCTGCAAGGTCATTATTTCGCATCCATAAAAGGTCGTCTAATCCGCCTCTCTTTCTTCTGACAAAAGCCTCCTCAAGCAATTTTTTAGATGAATCAGTTTCATTGCTGCCGTAATAGGTGTACAATAAGTCTGCAAGCTGTGATTCCATTATAGAATTTCTAATTCCGTAGACTGTTGCATAATTCTCGCGGGCTGCATAGGATGAGCCGGCCTGATTGCCTGATGCCAGCAACCTGCGCGTGTCACTAACCAGCTCTCCATATCCTTCAGGCATAAATATCCTAACACCATACAGGGAGCCTATTGAAAAAAGCCTGTTGCCAACGACAAAAGGCTGCTCAAGCGCTTTTTGAAATTCATTTATAGACTCCTCTCTTGCCCTTTCATCTGTAAGCAGCTTATAGGCGCTTGCCAGTGCCCCAAACCTTGCATTTGCTTCTTTCCAGTTTTCCAGATTTTTGTCAGGGTGCTCTTCACGGGACCTTTCCAGATAAGTTTTGCGTATTTCTTCATAGTTTGCATTTCTGCCAACACCAAGCACATTTCTCGCCCAGCTAAACTGCGGCGGCTCTTTAAAAAATGCCCCAAAAATACCATATTCCGTCATGAAGCTTAAAATAACCCCTAACTTTATAAATCTTTGGAGTGTATTACTACTGCTAAATTAATAATAAAAGAGCTGATGCCATCATATTTTTAAAGCATTGTTGATATATTAATAAAGAGGTGATAAAGCACCTCAGGTTTCTGAGGATTTTGATATGCACCAAGCAGAATATACAAAAGATAAATTCAATCTTAGGATAGAAGCAAGGGTTAAAAATGCCCAGCTAGTTGGAGCAAGAGAAATGTTAGGAGTATCACAAAAGGAAGCAGCAGAAAGGATGGATATTAGCCCGGGAGTACTTAGTAACATTGAAAGAATGAGTTATTATCCTGACATGAATTTACAAACCAAAATCTGTGAATTCTACAGAAATAATGGCATATTTCTATTTGAGGAAGATGTTTTCCCAGAAGAGCTAAAGCATATAAAGGGCAGAAAATATACTGCTGAAAGAGAAATCCCAAGGCAGGATATTCTCTCATTATCTTATGAAGATACAAGGTTGCTCTCGGCAGCTTCTGATAAAGCTGTTGAAGAGGTTTATAAAATTGAATTAGATGATGAGATTAGTTATGTACTGAGCAAACTCTCCCATCGTGAGAGAGGGGTATTAAAATTAAGATTTGGTCTTAAAGGCAACCGACCACATACTTTAGATGAATGTGCGGGAGTATTTAATGTTTCCAGAGAAAGAATACGCCAAATTGAAGCAAAAGCACTTAAGAGATTAAGGAACCCAGATATCTCCATAAGATTAAAAGAACAACTGCAAGTTTAATGTCAGAAATTAAACTGCATTATTTATAATGCGGACGTAACATTTCCACTTTAATTTCTGAGCACTTCAGAAACTTTATGTTTCTGATAGCTATCAAAATCTTCCAGATTTTGAAGTCCTAACCAAAAAAATCCTTTTGGGATTTTTAGGGCCCCAAAAATCTATAGATTTTTGCGGAAACAAGGGGCTTTACAAACCGCACCTCTCAAAAATCATATGATTTTTGATGATCTCAAGAACTTTTGTTCTTGATGACTGTCAAAGTTCTTTGAACTTTGAAGCTATCAGAAATCCATAAGAGATTTCTGAAGTTTTAAGGTGCGGTGCCCCATTGTTTTTTTGATTTCATAAACATTTAAAAACACAAATCTTTTGATAAACTGCATCTAGTTTGATATTAAAGATAATATAAAACTCTAAAACATGAAGGCTATAGTAATTCAGTTCAGGCGGGGAAGGAAAACATACACTCCAAGGCATTTTTTGATAGACGCAGGAATGAAGGACAAGCAGGAAGCTGGCAGGCTTGTTGGCAAGGCTGTTGAATGGAAAAGCCCTGCAGGCAGGATAATCAAGGGAAAGATTGCTGCAACGCACGGCAATAAAGGGATTGTCAGGGCAATATTTGAGAAAGGGCTGCCAGGGCAGGCGCTTGCAACAGAGGCTGAGATAAAGGATTAAAAAAAGGAAAATTAAAAATGCCAATAAAAACAATTGCAAAGGAAGAAGAATTGAATGTCAGGTGCAAGTATCTAAATGAATGCCCTGATGTAAGAAGATTACTGGGAATGAGGGATAATGAAAAATCAACAATAACCTATTTGAATAAGGCTGATGGCTATTATGAGCTATGCCTCAGTGCATCACCAGAATTTTGCAGGCAGTACCAGGACTTTGAGAGGGATTATAAAATGCGATTTAAGGATATTGGCATTGGCATTTAAAATAAATCTTTCAAATATACTTAAAAGAAAAATAAAACAAGAATAAAATGGGACTAAGAAGAGCAGCAGCATACTCGAAAAAAAAGGCAAGGCCTTTTACAAGAATATCCAGTGTTAAGGGCAAGGCATACATAAAGACAGTGCCGCCTCAGAAGATAGTTAAGTTTGGCATGGGCAACCTGAAGGCATTTGACTCAGGCAAGCTTGGCATCCTGCTCAGGCTTGTGTCAGACGAGCGTGTTGATGTCAAAATAAGGGACAATGCGCTGGAATCATCAAGGCAGATGCTGAACAAGAAGCTTGACACTACAATGCCTGAGATGTATTTCATGGCAATAAAGGTTTACCCCCATCATATTCTTAGGGAGAACAAGCAGCTTGCAGGCGCAGGCGCAGACAGGATGCAGAAAGGAATGCAGCTGTCCTTCGGCGCAAATGTCGGCAGGGCGGCTATTGTCAGGCCAGGCAAGGAGATATTTACAGTCGCTGTTGAGAATGACAAGCACGCGCGGCTTGCAAGGGATTTCCTTAACCAGACAAAAGCAAAACTGCCATGCAAGACAAGGATTATCTGGGAGAGGAGATAACCGGCAATAAAAATCATTATGACCAGCCTTAAAACTTCAGAATGCCACAGGTTTTTGACCAATGGTTTTTGACAAAAGAAAATGCTATTTAGAAGAGATTATCAAGCAGGTAAAAAATATTGCAGATAATCACTATTCAGATTACACGCTTTCTTTAAAGACACTTGCAGATAGGTGGGATTTGTGCAGGTTAGGAATAAACAGCGAGATGCTGGGGAAAAGTTTTAAAGAGGCGTATGGCAAGACATTTCACCAAAGGCTTACATATTCCAGAATAAAAAAAGCAAAAGAGCTTCTTAGAGAAAAGTGGATTTCTAATGTTTTTTTATCAAGATTTGTTGGTTTTTCATCACACTCATACTTCTTTCAGGCATTTAGAAAGGAAACAGGAATGAGCCCTGCAGAATATAAAGAAAGGCATTCAAGAACATAAGTTTTATTCTGTTGCAGGAAAGGTTTAAAAAAACAGGCAACATCCTATTTCTATGAAAAAGGTGAGTGATTCTGAATCTGGCAAATATATCAAGTGGCTTTCTGAGCTGTCAAACAAGGATGTTGCCATAGCCGGAGGAAAAGGCGCGAGCCTGGCAGAGATGTTTAACATAAAGATGCCGGTGCCCCCTGCATTTATTGTCACGGCGCAGGCTTTTTCATATTTTATTGAGCAGGCGGGGCTGAAGGAAAAGATTGGCAATATTTTGAAAAGCACGAATGTGAACAACACAGTAGAGCTGGAAGAGAATGCAAAATATATTCGGGAGATGGTTGAGAGCGCAGAGATGCCCAAAGAGATGCAGGGTGAGATAACAGAGGCGTATGAAGCGCTGAGCTTTGACAAGGAAGCGCTGGAGAGCGCAACTCCAAGCGCTGCTGCAATACTGAGATATTCTCGGGAGCCTGTTTTTGTTGCTGTCCGCTCATCTGCCACAACAGAGGACTTGGCAGATGCGAGCTTTGCAGGGCAGCAGGAAACATTTCTGAATGTAAAAGGCAGCAAAATGCTTATTGAAGCAGTAAAAAAATGCTTTGCCTCCCTGTTCACAGCACGCGCAGTATACTACAGGCAGAAAAAAGGCTTTGAGCATGACAAATCGTTTCTTGCAATTGTTGTGCAGAAAATGATAAATTCTGAGAAATCAGGGGTTATATTCTCAAAAGACCCGACAGGAAAAAGCAGGGATAATATAATTATTGAGGCAGTTTTCGGGTTGGGCGAGGGGATTGTCTCTGGAAGAATATCTCCGGATTATTATGCCCTCTCTTCCGAATTTAAGATTCTTGAAAAAAAAGTCTCTGACAAAAAGATTGCGCTAACAAGAAACTCGCAGGGCAGGACAGAGCAGGCCAGCCTGACAGCAGAGAGAAGCATGCAGCAGGTTTTGACTGACTATGAAATCAGGAAGCTGGCAATGTATTCCATTGAGCTTGAACAGCACTATAAGAAGCCGCAGGACATTGAGTTTGGCATAGAACTGGGGCATATACACATACTGCAGTCAAGGCCAATAACAACTCTCGGGGAAAGAAAAGAGGCTGAAGAGGTTGAGGGAAAATTAATCTTAAGCGGGCTGGCTGCCTCTCCAGGGGTTGCTTCAGGCATTGTCAGGGTGATTAAGGACATTTCAGAGCTGGGCAAGATAAAGAAAGGCGATGTTCTTGTAACAGAGATGACAAATCCTGACATGGTTGTGACAATGCAGAAATGCATCGCTATTGTTACAGATTCAGGAGGAATGACAGCGCATGCCTCAATAGTTTCAAGAGAAATGGGAATTCCGGCTGTTGTCGGGACAAAGACAGCAACCTCTGTATTAAAAGACGGCATGCTTGTTACAGTTGATGGATTTAATGGAAGAATTTATGAAGGCAAGGCAGTGGCAAAAAAGGCAGAGATTAATCCGGTTGTCCAGACAAAAACAAAAATAAAGGTGATTGTGGATTTGCCTGATTTTGCAGAAAGAGCGAGCAGGACAGGATGCAAAGATGTTGGCTTGACAAGGATAGAAGGGATTATTGCATCAAGCGGCAGGCATCCGGCTTATTTCCTTAAGCAGGGAAATATGGGTGAATACGAAGAAGTGGTTTATAATGGCATAAGCAGGATAGCAAAGCACTTTGATGAGGCGTGGATAAGGACAAGCGACATAAGAAGCGATGAGTACAGGCACCTTGAAGGCGCGCCTAAGGAGAGCGAGGCAAATCCAATGCTTGGCATGCATGGCATAAGAGCTGGCATCAAATATGCTGAAATCCTAAGGGCAGAGCTGAGGGCAATGAAAGGCGCTGCAAAAGCGAGAAAAATAGGAATAATGCTATCGCAGGTTATTTCTGCTGATGAGGCAAGAAAGGTAAAGGAGATGCTAAAAGAGATGAAGATTGGCGGGCATGGCTCTAATATAAAACTCGGCGTCATGATAGAGACGCCGGCTGCTGTCCAGATTATTGAGCAGCTATGCGGGGAGGGAATAGATTTTATCAGCTTCGGCACAAATGACCTGACGCAATACACTCTTGCGATTGACAGGGGCAATGAGGCTGTCCAGTATTTATATGATGAGATGCATCTTGCTGTTCTCTCGCAATTGGCTTATGTGATTAGCATATGCAAAAAATATAATGTTGAGACAAGCATATGCGGGCAGGCAGGCTCTAATAAGAACATGGTTGAATTTTTAGTGAAGCACGGCATAGACAGCATAAGCGTTAATGCAGATGCTGCGCACGAGATTAGTGTTTTTGTCAGGGATTTGGAGGACAAAGGCCTAAGGGGCAGCGAGGCAGGAAGCTTTGCTGAAACTAATGCGCAAGAGCAAAAAGCAGAGGTTAAGGAAGAAAAGATAGCTGAAGAGAAAATGGCAGGGGAAAAAAAGGAAGCAGGAATTCATGCTGAAAAAGAAAAGCCGGCAGAGGATAATTTTACAGGCGTTGAATTAGGATTTGACCCCTTTGAAGCCCAAGGCGCTGAGAAAGAAGAGAGTGAGAAGGAAAATGAGCAAGGCGGGCAGGAAGATGCAGAAAAGACTTCAGAGGAAGATGTCAAGGACATAACCGAGGATGAATTGGATATATTCTGAAAATATGCAAGAATTAACAAAATCAAAAATAGAAGAAATCTTAAAAAAGAGAGATTTAGACCCCCAAGTTAGTTGGTTTTACATTCAATTCAAAAAGAAATTTGAAGAAGAATATGTCATTGATGAAATTGAATTGCATAAGGCTATCAAAAATCTTGTTAATTTTTTGAACAATAAAAAAATCAATGAAATCATTTTCTTTCCAGAGCCAAGTTTTGAAAATGAAATACCTTCAGGAATTGTAGAAACTGCCGAATTAGAAAACTTTTTGAAAGAAAATGTTGATACAATAACTAACATACATGTTGCAGATAAAAATTTGGATTGGATATTTACGATAACCCATGAAGATGATTTTTTTATTTCAGGAAGCAAAGATTTAGTGAATGATTTTGTTAAATTCTTTAAAGATGCCAGATGCACTCCTTATCAAGAAATAGAATCTAATTGGAAAATTAAAACTAAAGATTAGCGTGCGCTTTTCTCAACAAAATCTTCAATGCTTGGAAGATATAACAGTAATTTTGCTATTTTAATAATTTTCACTCTTTAAACATGTACTCTCCTCCAATTTTGGCAACAACAGCAACATTAAATGGCATATTATTGCCATATTTAAAATAAATACCCTCCATAACATCGCCTAAACGATTTGCTGTTTCCTCATTTGTTGCATCAGGATATGCTGCCTCTATTGCATATCTTAAATCTGTCATTTTAATTGGCTTAGCGTTTCTCATCTCTGCCTTAAATCTGCTTGGGAAGGCGGGGTATATTTTATTTTTTCCTATAAAATACAATAAATCAGGGTCTGTTTCTTTATCTCTTTGCAATTCTTTTACTTCTTTTAGTGAAATCTCTAGTTTAGATGGTGTTCTAACTCTTTCACGAATGAACGGCAATACAGATTCTATTTCTTCTTTTGATGCTTTGCAGTCAAAAAACTCATATGCTCTTCCTATTTTTTCCATGATATTATATGGCAGTTTTCTTTATAAACCTTTCTATTTATTACTACTTATAGGTTACAACATAACCGAAAGATTTATAAACCCCTTTCTCCTGCATATGTCAAGAACCCTGCGCTAAAACATATAGCGTGCTCTGGTTCTTGAGCATGTCAAGATTTCACAAAATCTTGAGCACTATCAGAAACATAGCGTTTCTGAAGCTATCAAAAATGCCAAAATTCAATGAGCATTTTTGAAGTCTTAACCAAAAAACAATAAAACCCCTGATAAAAAATGACACCAAAATTCAACAGCTGGACAACGCCTGAAATAGAGGCAGAGGCGTCAACATGCGATTATGCAGGAACATGCGCAGTGATTGAGAGGATGAAGATGCTTGAGGAAAAAGATGCTGCGGGGAATATTACTGAGCTTTCAGGGATATACGGGCATATATTCACGCATTGCAATGATGAAAGCCATCCGCAATGCATATATTTCAGAAACGAAATGCTTAAAACCTATGATGTTATGGTTTAGCAAATAGAAATATTAAAAAATACTAAATAAACAAAAAATAAAAATGACAGAAGAAGAAACAGAGCTGACAAGCAAACAAAAGCTTGAAAGGTATGAGTATGGCGGGCTGGCTGGCAGAATCTTTAAAGACCAGAGCAGAAGCGCTTACTCACTTGAAGCCATGCGCGGGCTTTATGCCGGCTTTGGCCTTGATGAGGATGACCCTGTATTAGCGAGGTCATTTGCAGAGGCATATGCAGGTGCGAGGGACGGGCAGGTGACAAACAGCGGCATTTTCAAGGCAATAGAATTGTATTCCAAGAAATATGAAATCGCATACGGCGAGTCAAAGGTAGGGGATTTCATGGAGTATGTTGAAGGAAAGGGATTCAGTGACATTCCAGACGAGGTAAAGTCTATAATAGACAAATACAAGGACAGGACAATAGAAGAGCTGGAAGATGAGGCAAAGGATGCCAAGAGAGCAGGAGACAGGGAAAAATACGAGGAATACTCAAAGGTTGTGTCTGCCTTGGGATTGCTGAAGAACTATGTCCTTGAGGGAGTGCTTTACGCCAATCTTGTAAAGGAAAGCACAAGGAGAAACCTTGAAGGCATTCTTGAAGAGAGGCGAAGGTAGTTTTGTTTTTTAATTTTTTAATTTTGATAATTTTTTTAGCTTATGGGAGAATAAAATGAATACCCAATCAATATCAACTGAGCTTGTGAAGGAAAAACTGAGAAACTTAAGGCAGCATATGCCCGGCAGGCAGGAAATGGTTTATGCTTTTGGGGAATATCTTTCTGGCATGCTAAATCCAAGCCTGGTCCCGCAGGGATTTAATATGGCTGCTGAGTTTGCATTATATAATTTGCAGTCAGGTGTTTCGCCCATAGGGCAGCCTGTTCCAAGCGAATTGTCAGGCTATCCGCCGCAAATTTATAATTTCTTGAGGGCAGAGGTTCTTGATATTGCAGAAGCTGTTTGCCCAGAGGATTTTGCAAGAGGCGTTAGGGATTTCTATGATAGTGTTCGCAGCCGGATTAGGGCAAAAGAGGCTAAGAGTTGATGGGGGATTTTGCTTAATATGAAATGCAGGATTAATATGCCGCCGCAGCTTGAATCAATAGTTGAGGATATTGCTGAAAGAGGCGGAGCCAGCTATCTTTTTGGAGGGGCTTTGATTGACAGCATACAGGGCAGGGCTGCAAAGGACTGGGATATTGAGGTACATAAGTTAAGCCTGAAAGAGATTAAGCAGGCTCTTTCTGGTTATGGAAGCCTTAACCTTGTCGGGCAGTCTTTTGGCATAATAAAGCTTAAATCTGAAGATGTTGAATATGACTTTAGCGTGCCTCGAAGGGAGAACAAAATCGGTTTGAAGCATAAAGATTTTGAGATAGAATTCGTGCCAGACATCACGCCAGAAGAAGCTGCATTGAGGCGCGACCTTACAATAAATTCAATGTATATTGACTTATTAGGCAGCGGAGAGATTGTAGACCCATACAATGGCTTGGAAGATTTAAATTCCGGGATAATCCGCCACACATCTTATAAGTTTTCAGAAGACCCTTTGCGCGTGTTAAGGATAATGCAATTATTGCCGAGAAAAGGAAGAGTGGTTGCTCCTGAAACCATGGAGTTATGCAGGGCGCTTGTCAGCCAGTATAGCACACTGCCTGCTGAAAGAGTAGTTGATGAGTGGAACAAGCTTTTGATGAAAGCAGAAAAGCCATCTGTTGGCATGGATTTCTTAGCTGATTCTGGCTGGATTGTGCATTACCCTGAATTAAACTCCTTAAGAACAACTAACCAAAACCCTGACTGGCATGCAGAAGGCTCTGTCTGGAATCATACGCAGATGGTTGTTGATTGCGCATCCTTGCTAAAGCAATACCTACCTGAAGAATGGAAAAAGCCTTTTATGTATGGAGCATTATTGCATGATGCGGGCAAGCCAGCCACAACAACAAGCGAGTTAAAGTCACATGGCCATGACAGGGCAGGAGTGCCTTTGGCTAAAGGTTTTATGCAGCGCATTACTAAAGATGAAAAACTGACTGACAGGGTGTTAAGCATTGTTGAAAATCATATGGCTCCCGGCGATTTCATCAGGAACAATGCAAAGGATTCTGCATGGAAGCGCCTGCATAATAAGATTCCCCTTAACATTATTGCATATATGTCAAAGGCAGATGCTACGGGCAGAGCCGGCAGCTCTCTTAATGACTATCACGAGCCAAGCGAGAAAGCCTTGAGATTGTTTAAGGAGTATGGCACAGAGCCAATTCCTCATGTTCTTATGGGAAGGCACCTTATCAAGGCAGGCTACAAGCCCGGCCCGATTTTTAGTGAATTGCTGGAAAAGGCTTATGAGATTCAGATTGAAGAAAAGATTGATGACAAGGAAGAGCTGCTGAGAAGGGCAGTTATAGCTTGAGAGTTTTTGGCAATTTATTAATTGTTTTTTCTCGCTAAAATTCCAATTTCCTGAAATAACAGCGAATTGCATTCTTTTAAATGTCAGAATTCCACAAGTCTTTGACTTGTGGTTTGAATTGCTCGTGGAACTTCAGAAA
>CAYMCA010000020.1:0-15500 GCA_964388875.1 Candidatus Woesearchaeota archaeon | reverse complement strand
AAAACAAGGGGCTTTACAAACCGCACCTTTTAAGGTGCGGTGCCCCATTGTTTTTCTGATGTTTGAAAACAAATCTGACAAGACAGCATTAAACCCTTTTTTCTTGGCAAGTTTTACTGCCTCTTTGCTTATATCAACAGCGGAGATATTTTCCTTTTTCACCCCTGCCTCAGCGCATGCCTCTGCCTGAATTCCACTTCCTGTGCCCATGTCAAGCGCTCTTGCCGCAGGATTTTCCCTCAGAATGCCTTTTAATTGTTTTCTCGCATGCTTTGCAAGCAAAAATGAATCCTCTGCCGGATCATATATATGCATTTTTAAAGTGTCAGCCAAATATGCTGAAGAATTCCTCTCTGAGCTCTGCAAAGCCTGGCAGAACCAAAAAAAGCAAGAATCCAGCAAGCAATAAAAAGATTATTGCAAGCATCACAACAAGAACAATTCTCTTTCCAGAGCCTTTCTGCCTTTCTTTCGCCAGAATTTGCTGCATCTGCACAGGCTGCTGCGCCGGCATTTGCGGCAGTTGCTGAGGCTGTTGCGCCAGTGTTGCTGCGGTTTTTAATTGAGGCGAAATTAATGCTGTTTGCGCCTGTACTGCCGGTTTTGGTTGCACAGCAGGAACTGAGCTGCTTATCAAAGCTGCTGCCTCCTGAACCTCTTCTGCCTTATAGCCTGCATTTGTAAAACTGCTGACTGCAACATCAATAGAATAGCCCCTTTCAACAGCATTTTTCAATCCTGTGAGAATATCCTGCCTAACCATGTTTATTGTTTGCCCGCATTTAATTTTCTACAGCTCAAGGCATTGCTTGTCCTGCATTATATGGCAGTTCTTTTCTAGCTTGTATCCGAGCTCTGATGCCAGCTCCGCCATAGCGCTTAACTTCTGCAAATCGCCATGAGCCGGAATTATATGCTCTGGCTGAATCATATTTATAAAATCCCTCAGGTCCTCCCTGGCAGCATGCCCAGAAACATGGACAGAGTCAAATATTCTCACGCCTTTCTGCTTTAATCTTTTTTCAACCTGCTGCCTGTTGTTTATGTTTATTGGCGTCGGTATAACCCTTGATGAAAACACAAGGTGGTCATTCTTGCCCAGCGAAAAAGGAAGCTCATTCCGTGAAATCCTCTCAAGGACGCTTCCAGGCTCGCCCTGGTGCCCTGTGCATACTATCAGGTATTTTTTGCGCGCCCTGTCTGCCTGCCTGAGGGCGCTATATACCTGTTTCTTAAAGCTTGTAATCCTTATATCATTCTCAAAGGGGCACAAGCCCGCCCTGATTGCAGCCGATGTGTACTTGGACAGGCTTCTGCCGACAAAAACAACCTCTCTGCCAAGCTGCTTGCCAAAATCAACTATGCTTTTCAGCCTCGCAATATGCGAAGAAAATGTTGTTACGACAATCGCAGAATTCTCATTGTGTGTTGTCAGCAGCACATCTTCAAGCAAGCCGCGCGCAATCTTCTCGCTCGGCGTTTTTCTCTCATCATCAGCATAAAGTGAGTCTACAATAAGCGCCTTGACGCCCTCTTTCGCAATCCTCTTAAGCGCCTCGTAATTTGGCTTTTTGCCGACTATAGGAGTATTGTCAAACTTGAAGTCATTGGCATAAAGCACAATCCCTTCTTTAGTATGCAGTGCCATCATTGAAGTCTGTATAGTGGAGTGCGTTATGTTTATGAACTCTGCGCTATACTCTTTCTTTCCCCTTATGGTATAAGACGAATTTGGCTGGATGCTCCTGAAACCATTCCTTATTCTCACATCATTATCCCTGCATAGTGTTTTTAATACCTCTGTCGTGAATGGCGTGCCGACAATGTCTGCATTGTACCTGTAAGCAATGTAAGGTGCAGCCCCGACATGGTCAAGATGGGCATGCCCAAGAAGCACTGCCCTGACTTTCTCCCTCAAATGCAGCCTATCAAGAATAGTGTCGTCAGGCAGCGCGCCTATTTTTCTTAGCTTGCTTTCATTATACAGATTCTCCCTTTCCTCAAGCTCAACTATTGGCGGCAGGTAAAGCCCCATGTCAAATATGATTACATCGTCGCCTGTATGGACAGCAACCATGTTCTTGCCGACTTCATTAAAGCCGCCGATTGTATATATCTTCATTTTAATATTTTAGCCTTATATGAACCCCTTTTTTGTTTGCCTTGTTCTCAACAATAAAATGTGGTTTAAATATCTTTGCAGGTGCCAAACAAATAATTTTTTAAACTTGGTTAGCAATGCCTTAGCATGAAAATCAAAAGAGGCAGCCGAATAAAGATAGAGCACAATGCAGGTATTTTATGGGTTATTGTTTCGTTGGTTATTATCCTTATTTTGTTAGTCAGCTACATAAAACTGCAGGAAAAAGAAGCAAGCGGCAATAGCGAATGCGAAGGAGATTCCGGCTGCATCCTGCAGGAAACAGGGTGCTGCCCGTGCACCATGGGCGGAAAAAAAGAATGCATGAGCAGGGGAAATGCAACATCCTACCAAAAAATTTTGCAGAATTGCCCAAAAGACATTGCATGCATAGCATTATACAACTGCGAATTCCAGGATTGCAGGTGCCAGAACAATAGGTGTGTGGGAAAATGAGAGCAAGAGGCACAATGCTTTTATTGCTTTGTATTGTATTCATAACAGCTGTTTTTTCCTTCGCATCCAGTATCTCTGGAAAATCAACTGATTCTTCTAATGAAAAAGCAGCTGCTGTTCTTCAGGCATTTGACAGCCAAGATAACGCAAGGGTTTTGGTTGTAATGAAAAGCCCTGAAGAAATTTTAGGAATTAAGGGCATTAAAATGCCAAAAACACTCAGCCAGAGCGAAACTGAAGAGCTGAAAAGCTCTGCAAGGCAGGAGTCAATGAACAATCTTGGAAAGGAAAAAGCCAGGCATGAGTTCTCTTCCCTGAATGGGTTTTCTGCTGATATAACAAAAAGCGGGCTTGAAAAACTTCAGAATGATGCATATGTGAAAGATATAGAGATAATCAGCTTCAAGAATATTTTTATGCAGGACTCTGCCGCTATTGTAAACGCCAGCATGGCATGGAATTTGAGCATTAGTGGCATTAATATCACAGGGCGTGGTGAAAGCATCTGCATTATTGACTCTGGGGTAAATTACAGCCATCCTGATTTGGGCGGATGCTACGGCAACAACAGCAATTCGTCATCATGCAAGGTGATTGGCGGCTATGATTTTGCAAATAATGATGACAATCCAATGGATGACCATGGCCATGGAAGCCATGTTGCAGGGATTGCTGCTGCTAATGGCACTTTAAGGGGTATTGCTCCTGATGCAAGAATTGTTGCAATAAAGGTATGCAGCGCCGCAGGGGCATGCGGCGATGATGATGTAAAGGCGGGGATTGACTGGTGCGTTGGAAACTCAACAAGCCTGAACATCTCTGTAATAAGCATGAGCCTTGGCAGCGCAGCACTTTACACTGATTATTGCGACTATGTTGACGACCCGCTTAATATAACCAGCTCAATAAACAGCGCAATCGCAAAAAACATTTCAGTCGTGGTGGCAACAGGAAACAATGGAGATTACACTGCGATAGCATCACCTGCATGCATAAAGAATTCAACAGCTGTTGGCGCAACTGACAAAACAGATTCTATTGCAAGCTACAGCAACAGGAATAACCTGACCGGCCTCTTTGCCACCGGCTCAGCCATAAACTCAACAACATGGCTCTGCCCCTCTGGATTCACAAGCTGCGCTAACGGTTATGCCACTGCCTCTGGAACATCAATGGCCACCCCGCATGTTTCTGCTGCATTCGCCTTGCTCAGGCAATTAAAAAAAGCAGAGAAAAACAGGGTTTTAACCCCTTCAGAAATCCAGAGCTCCTTGAATAATACTGGAAAAGCTATAGCTGACGCAAGCAGCGGGCTTGTCTTTTCGCGCATAAACATCTATGCTGCTGCATTAAGCCTTGATGAAACAGCGCCAAATGCAACATTAGCTGCTCCGGCTGACAGCAGCATTATCTCAAAAAATGAGACATTTTCATGCAATGCAACAGACTGGCAGCTGAAAAATATCACATTGAAAATATTTAATTCATCTGCATTATATTATGAAAACTCAACAAATATCTCCGGAACATTCAGCCAGGCATCACTAAATGTGACGAATATGCCTATCGGCACATATAACTGGACATGCACTGCATTTGACGCTGCAGGAAATAGTTTTACAGCAGCAAATTTCACTTTTGCAGTTTCTGGAATTGAGGCTGATTTGCTCTCTCCTGCAAACAACACCTACAAAAGCCAGAACAGCACTAATTTCAGCTGCAGGGCAAGAACATATCCCGGCAAGCTGGCAAACATAACATTTTACCTCTGGAACTCAACTGCCCTGGCTTATACTGAAACAGCCAATGTTTCCGGCACTGAAAATTCAACCCTGTTTAATTACACATTTGCCTATGAAGCAAGCTACAGATGGAACTGCCTAAGCTTTAATAACGGCTCAAACAGCTCTTTTGCCAATGCAAACTTTACATTTGTTTATGATTCAACAAAACCGGCAGTCAGCCTGGTCTCTCCTGCAAACAGCACCTCAACAACAACCGCGGCACAGGAATTTTCTTACAATGTTTCAGATGATTTTGAGGTATCAAACTGCAGCCTGATTTTAAATGATGCTGTCGACCAGGCAAGCGCAGCAATAACAAAAGGCACAACGCAAACATTCTCAAAAACACTGCCTGTTGCAAGCCACACCTGGAGCATTAACTGCACAGACTCTGCAAATAACCAGGGTAATGCAACAGCAAGGGCAATAACAATCCAAAACGGAGGAAGCAGCGGGGGAGGCAGTGGTGGAAGCAGCGGGGGAGGAGGTGGAGGAGGTTACAGCAGTAGCAGCAGCACAACGCAAGCAAATAAGGCAAGCATGACATACACTCTAAGCATAGGGCAGTTTGAAACTGGCTATAGCAAAGATATTGGAAAGAACGAGCAGATTAAGGTTGAGGTTGCCAAAGAAAGCGCCAGCAGCGCTGTTGAAAGCCATTATATGAAAGTTGATGATGTAGCAGGGCAGGCAGTAACAATCACTATTTCATCAGCGCCGCAGACAGCAACACTAATGATTGGCGGGGAGAAAAGGTTTGAGGTTACAAATGACACATTCTATGACATCTATGTAAAGCTTAACAGCATAAACCTTACATCAGCCAAGGCGAATATCACAATAAAGGCAATAAAAGAGCCTGTAGAAACAAGCAATCCAACGGAGAATAGCACCTCAGACAGCACAGGAACATCAGCATCAATCGCAGGGAATGTGATAAAAGATGACAAGAGAAAGATATTTAACTATAAGAATATTGCAATAGTAATATCAGCCATAGCCATACTGCTTATATTCTTTGGAATCAAAAATGCAAGAAAAAAGACTTAAGCCGAGCATGAGGGAAAAGAAAAGATACCTTCTTCTTGAAACAGGCGCATCAAGAAATGAGTTAGAGCAGGCAATTCTTGATTATGCGGGGGTTTTAGGATATGCCCAGGCAGCGCCAGTTTTCATAAAATCAGGCATTATTGCTGTCAACAGGGAAGAGGTTGACAAAGTCAGGGCGTCTTTTGCCCTTGGAGAAAAGCTGATTAAAATCAAAAAAGCAAGCGGAACCCTAAAGGGGCTGAGAGAGTAAATTCGCATAAAATGGCAGAATACAAAACTGAAAGCGATGAGAGATATAACGAATTTAGAAAGAGATTCGGCAGGTACAAAGAAAAATTGGAGAGGGGAGATAATCCTGAAGAACTGAGAGAGGAAGCAGAAGAAATAAACAAGCTGTATCTAAATTCTATGAAAGGCATGCGCCCATACAGCAGATGGTGGAATAATATACATGATGAAATAGGCAGGATACACAGGATGCCTGAAAGAAAA
Source organism: Candidatus Woesearchaeota archaeon (assembly GCA_964388875.1). Taxonomy (GTDB): domain Archaea; phylum Nanobdellota; class Nanobdellia; order Pacearchaeales; family GW2011-AR1; genus JACOYM01. Next base: position 9,578 of record CAYMCA010000020.1, on the reverse strand, counting down.
CGCCTGAGAAGCGGGCTTGTGGGAAAGGCTGCCGGAATTGTTGCAATAACAAGCCTTGCCCTGTCATTCCTGTTTTTTACTCCAGCCACAACCGGCTTCAGCGTCAGTAATATAAGCGAGAAAACTGCAAGCATGATTGCCGTAATATTCTTTATCATCGGCATTATTGCAAGCTTTGTGCATTTCAGGAGTTTTAACAAGTGAAATTCTGGCATGTCAAGAACCACCTGTCAAAGACAGGTGGCATGGTAATGCCACACTTCGTGTGGTTCTTGAGCACTATCAGAATTCCACGAGCAATTCAAACCACAAGTCAAAGACTTGTGGAATTCTGAAGTTTCAAAAATAAGATATAAAAACCACAATGATTTTGCAGGCGCGCGGAAATTTCCGCGCGCTCACCCAAAGCTTTAAAAAGCCGCGATATTTAAAATTATATCGCTGAAAAGAAGTTAAATTTTTGATTATCAGCTTCTATAAAATGGAAACTCCTATGGATATGCAACATCAGGTAATGGGCTACGACAGAGCTGCAACTATGTTCTCGCCTGACGGCCATTTATTGCAGGTGGAATATGCAGAGAAAACCGTAAGGCTTGGAAGCGCAAGCATCGGAATTGTCTGCAAGGATGGCATTGTCATAGCAGCAGACAGAAGAGTCAGGGACAAGCTTATAAGCTCTGAGTCAGCAAATAAGGTTTATGAGATAGACGAACACATAGCTGCAAGTGCTGCCGGAATATTAAGCGATGCAAGGGTTCTGGTGGAAAAATCACAGGTTCTGGCGCAGCAGCACAGGGTGACATATGACTCGCCTATAGATACTGAAACAATAATAAAAGAAATCGCAAATACCAAGCAGATGTTCACGCAGTACGGCGGGGCAAGGCCTTTTGGGGTTTCAATTCTTGTGGCAGGAATAAATGCAAAGCCGCATTTGTATGTGTCTGATGTTACAGGAAACTATTTTGCATACAAGGCTGCAGCAATAGGGGAGAATGATGAAAGAGTCAGGGAGATGCTTAGAAAAGAATATGATGAGGGCATAACAATCGAGGCGGGAATAAAGCTTGCACTAAAGATATTCAAGGAGATTTTAGGAAAAAACTTTGATATTGCCAGGTTTGATGTCGGCTATATTGAGCTAACTGAAAAAAAATTAAAAAGGATTGAGGGCGAGCAATTAAAGAAATACCTGAAATCTTAAGATTAAATCAAAAAATAAATTATATAATGCAAAAAGCGCAGAAAACGATTAAAAACTCAGTTTGTGGTTATTATAGTTTTTCTGAAGCCTGTAAAATAACATGGCTAATACAACAGCAAGAATAAAGAAATGCGGAAAGGAATTTGAAATTATTGTTGACCTAGACAGGGCATTGCAGCTGAAAGACGGCAAGAATGTTTCTGTCAATGAAATACTCGGCATAGATGCTGTATTCCTTGACTCAAAGAAGGGGCAGAAGGCTCCAGAGAGTGATTTGCAAAAGGCGTTCAAAACCTCAGATATATATGCTGTCGCAGCAATAATAATAAAAGAGGGGCAGGTTATGCTTCCCCTTGAATACAAGAAAAAGGAAAGGGACGAAAAGACAAAGCAGATTATAGGCTTGCTGCTGCGAAATGCAATAGACCCGCGAACCGGCAGGCCGCACACGCCTGAAAGAATAGCAAGTGCTATTGAAGAGTGCGGCATCAGCATAGAGAACAAGCCTGCTGAAGAGCAGTTAGGAAAAATAATTGAAAAAATAAAGGGCATTCTGCCAATCAGGATTGAAACAAAAAAGATTGCACTTACGATTCCGGCAGTCCACACAGGAAAGGCTTATGGGCTGTTGAATGCATACAAGGAAAGCGAGGAATGGCTTCCTGACGGCAGCTTAAAATGCATTTTAAATATCCCATCGGGAATGCAGATGGATTTTTATGATAAAATCAACTCCATGACTCATGGCGCGGTTTTAAGCGAGGAAATAAAGGAGAAAGCAAAATGATGGAAAAAGGCGAAAACAGGATGGAAACCATCCCAGAAGACAGGGCAGAAAAGGCAAAGAGAAAGCTTGTAGTTCCGGGCGAAGTAATCGCAGAAGGGGAAGACTATCTGCCGGGAGACGGGGCTCGCAGGGAGAAAAAAGAAATAATTGCAAGCAAATTTGGGCTGGCAGAAGAGTCAGGTAGGATTATCAAGGTTATTCCACTGTCCGGGGTGTATATTCCGCGAAGAAGAAATATAATTATAGGCAAGGTAATGGATGTCACTTTCAACGGATGGGTAATAGATATAAATGCCCCCTATCAGTCATTCCTGCCTCTTATGGAATCTCCAAGGTTTGTGAGCAAGGAAAACATAACCGATTATATGGACATAGGGGACATGGTTTGCGCAATGGTTGACTCTATCAAAAGAAAAGGCGTTGACCTGACAACAAAGACTAGCAGGGGATTAGGCAAGCTTGAGGATGGAATGATAATCAGCATAAACTCAAATAAAGTCCCGAGAATTATAGGCAGGGAAGGCAGCATGATAGGCATGATAAAAGATGAGACAGGATGCAATATAACTGTTGGGCAGAATGGAATTATATGGATAAAGGGAAACAGCGTAGATGACGAGCTTTTTGCAAAAGATGCAATAATGTTTATAGCAAGCAAATCCTTTGTCGAGGGGCTTACGGAAAAGGTAAAGGAATGGTTTGAAAGCAAAAAGAAAAAATTAAAAAAGGAAGAAAAGGTTAAAGGCGAGGGGGAATAAAAGGAAAATGACAAAATATAATTATTCAATAAAAACAGAAAGAAATGAAAAGGGAAAGCCAGCGCATGTCTATGAAGGGAAAAGAGATGCCAGCGAGGGTGTTTGCGGCCCTGAAATTAAGCAGGTTTCATGCATGGATGAAATGGCAAAAAGAATTACGCCCAATATTGAAGAGTTAATGAGATATAATCCCCATATTTCAAAAATAGAGATAAATGTTGAGGAAATAAAATAAAAAATGGCATACACAAAAAGAATAGACGGGAGAAAGTTTGATGAGACGAGGGAGATGAAGGCAGAGGTAGGAGTCATACCAAATGCTGATGGCTCTGCTATGTTTTCTTTTGGAGACACTGTAGCAATAGCTGCTGTCTACGGGCCAAAACCCTTGCATCCGCAGCACCTGCAAAACCCCCAGAAGGGCATAGTAAGGTGCGTTTATGATATGCTGAGCTTCTCTGTCACCCAGAGAAAAAAGCCGGGGCCAAGCAGAAGAAGCCAGGAGATAAGCAAGGTGACAGAATGGGCTCTTTCCCCTATAATAAAAATAGATGAGTTTCCAAATACCGTGGTTGATGTCCATATCATGATAACGCAGGCAAATGCCTCAACAAGATGCGCCGGAATAAATGCAGCATGCATCGCGCTGGCTCAGGCAGGAATTTCCATGTCAGAGATGGTAAGCGCTGTTTCTATAGGCAAGATAGACGATAAAATTGTTGTTGACTTAATAAAAGAGGAAGAGGACTATGAGGAGGGCGAGGGCGCAACAGACATTCCAATGGCATTCCTGTCAAGAAGCGGAAAAATTTCATTGCTTCAGTTGGACGGGAAGACATCTCCTGAAAAATTAAAAGAGGCAATAGAGGCTGGGGAAAAGGCATGCAAGAAGATTCATGAGCTGCAGGTAAGTGCATTAAAAAAAATAAATGACAAGGATAAAGCAGGCAATTAATAAAAAATGGAAGTTTCAAATCTGACAAAGAAAAGGATAATCAACTATATGAAAGAAGGCAGGAGATTTGACAACAGGGATATGCTGGATTACAGGGATATAAGCATAGAGCTCGGAGTTTCTAAAAATGCAGAGGGCTCTGCAAGAATCAAGATAGGAAACACAGATGTTATAGCAGGCGTCAAGCTTGAAACTGGAGAGCCTTACACAGACCATCCCGATGCAGGCACTTTGATAACAACTGTTGAATTTCTTCCTATGTCCTCTGACAGGTTTGAGCCGGGCCCGCCAAGAATAGATGCTATAGAAACTGCAAGAATTGTTGACAGGGGCATAAGGGAGTCAGGATTTATTGATTTTGAGAAACTTTGCGTGAAAGAGGGGGAAAGGGTATGGACTATATTTTTGGATATATACTCAATAAATGATGCTGGAAATTTGATTGATGCTGCCTGCCTTGCTGCAGTATGCGCATTAAAGGATGCTGTCTTTCCCAAATATAACGAGAAAGAAGAGGTTATAGAATACGGCGAATGGACAGCTAAAAAGCTTCCATTAACAGATTCTACGCCAATAACCCTTACATTCCACAAGATAGATGACACGCTGCTTCTTGACCCTATCCGTGAGGAGGAAGATGCCAGCGAGGCAAGGCTGAGCATAGCTGTTTCAAATGACAAGGAAGTAAGAATAAATTCAATACAAAAAGGCGAGGAAACCGCCTTTGACAAGAAAGAAATGTTCAAGATAATAGACAACGCTGTTTTGAAATTCAGCAAGATTAAGGATTTGATAGAAAAGTCAATGTCAGAAAAGGAAAAGTCAGACAAAAGGGGCAGGAAGCCTGAAAAGGAATAAGCAAAGCAAAAAATTAAAGTGCTGTACAGCAAAATATATACAATGCCAAAACTTGCAGATAAACCGGCAGAAGGGCAATTCTCAAAATATGAGGTAGCGAGGATACTTGGAGCAAGGGCATTGCAGCTTGCTATGGATGCCCCGATACTTGTGAAGACTGATGTAAAAGAGCTTGAAAGAATGAGATACGACCCCCTGAAGATTGCCGAAATTGAGCTTCAGTCAGGTGCTCTTCCTATAAGCGTAAAAAGGCCTTTTCCTGCAAAAAGAGATGCAAAGCTGAGAAAGGTGAAAGTGGAAGAAAAAAAGCCTGAGAAAGATGACAAGGAAATAGTTGAGAAGGAAGTTAAAGAAGAGAAAGAGATAAAGGAAGAGGGTGAAATTATGGAGCTGGCGCAGCCAGAAGACGAGGTTGAGGTTGAAGAAACAGAGGAAGAAGGCGTTGAATAATAATTTTTTGCAGGTCATAGAATATTCAATTAATGAAAGGAGGTTAATTTTTAAATGAAAAAGGCATTTTTTATTGTTTCTTTGCTGATGATTTCAGTGTTCGCAATGTCAATCGCAATCGCTGATGACTCTGTGACTGTTGAGGACAATCTTGCTTCAACAGAGGCAGTATCTGCAAGCGAGGCTATAGGCGAGCAGGCAGAAGAAAGTGATTTGGCAGGAATTTCAGCAGATGCTGACGCCCTTGCGCCTTCTGCGCAGGCAGCAGAAGCAAAACAGAAGTATGCAGGAGTCAGGAAAGTGAGCATTGCAAACGGCTTTGTCATAAATGAGGCAGGCGCAGCAGCAGAAAGGATTTTAGGCATGTGGGTTTCTGCTAGGTATGTCTCAGCAGACAAGGATGTTATAAAAGAGCTAAGGAGAACATACAAGAACCAGTCAGCTAAATTGAAGGATGAGATTGCAAAGCTCAAGACAGAGAGTATTACAGCAGTAGCAGCAGGCAAGATTTCAGTTGGCACATCTCCCAATGCAGAGAGATTCAAGATAGTGAAGAAGGAGTTCACAAACACAAGCGCAAGCTTCTATGTTTTGCCGATAGCGCAAAACATTGCTGAACTGAAAGACGCAACTGATGAAACAATAAGCAGCAAGTCTGTTGGAACACTAAAGCTTGACGCAACAAAATACCCTCATCTAACATTGTGGAAAGGTACCCTGACGCTTAATTCAGGGGCTTACGCAGGAACATGGAGTGTTACAGCCTTCTCACACCTGAAAGAGATAAAGGCGGCAGCATTAAGCAGGGGAAAATCTGCCTCAGCAGGCAGCAGCGAGAGCAGTGAAGGCAAAAAGCAGGGATTTTTTGACAGGCTATTCAGAAGAAAGGCAAAAAACAGCACAGCATCAAGCGGATAATTTTTTAGTTTTATTTTTTTCTTTTCTTTAATCTCGTGGTTTCACAAGCCTGTCAAAGATATGCCCCATTCCACACACATACATGCCCATTATATCAGAAGAAAGCCTTCCAGTTTGATAATGAGCCCTCCCCATCTCTCCAATTAACCATCTTGCATTATCATCAGATATGCCTGGCTTGAGTTGCATGCGCATATTATCAAAATAATCTCTAAGAAGCATCAATTCCTCTTCTTTCTCCGAACATCTGCACACAAGCATTTTAATCCTCTCTTTCTCTTCTGCACTGAAATTCTGGCTTTTGATAACACTTTCTGTTAATTGCAAGGTTGATATGTTCATAGCAGAAATTATAATTAGAGAGTATAAAAAGTTTATTGTAATCCAAAATATATAAAAATTCTAATTTCACTCGCACAACTTTCTTATATGCTTAAAGAAAGTTTTAGCATTTTGTAAACTCTCGTTTGCCGGTTCTATGTTTGCTTGTGATAATTTTTGATATGTAAACTCGCCTCGTTTTTTCTTCTCTGCTTTGAATATGCCTAATAAAGCATCTGCTTTTACAAGAATATCCTCATAAATCTTCAATAATTCTTTATCAACAATTCCTTGAAATACCAAGTCCCTAAATTTCTCATAGGTCTTTTTATGTTCTTCAGGAGCCTCTGTTTTAATTCCTTTCTTTGCCAAATATGCTTTAGCAGAATAGAAAATGCAATAATAGGAATGAGAAATAACCGAGCTGTAATAAGTTTCAGGCTCTTCTATCTTCATAACATCTAATTGAATACTCTTATTATTGCTTACAAACAGGGCGATATCTGCAAATTTTATTTCATTATTGGCTCGTTCAAGATACAGATTATAGTTTAAATCCATGTTTTATCCCCTCTTTTATTAATGAATAAAATATGGCAGGATTATGGATTATTAAATGTTTTCTTGCTATTTCTTTTCCTAAATTTTCATAGTCTGCTTTAAGCATTTCTAAAAATTCATCTTTTGTGATTGCATGACCGTCCACTTTAATCAAAGATTTTAATTCCATTGATTTAAAAACAGCTTCAACCATTTTTCTTTTATCTTCTTGCTCAATAAAAACAGCTATATCTAAATCAGAATCTTTTTTCTGCTCTCCCGAAACATAAGAGCCAAAAATAACAATTGAATAAAAAAAGGTGTGCTTATCTAAAGAATCTTCTACTTCTTTAATTGATTTTAAAACTTGTTTTGGCAAATTTTCTCTATTGTAAGTTTCAAAATAAGTATATACTTTATTATTTTTGTGGTTGACAGCATAAAGCTTAGAGGTTCCTATTTTCCTTTCAGTTATTAACCGCTCAGTTAAAAATGCCTTAATTGCATTTTGTATAACTGAACTCGACTTTTCTTTTGATAGTTCTTTTGCCTGTTTCCAAGTAATTTCTTTGAACTTATTTTTTTGAAAGATATCAAGTATCTTTAGTTGTTTTTTTGTTAACATTTTATTTACCAAGCTATGGTTTATTTATACCTTATTTTAAGTATAATTATACTGCTTTTTAGGTATATAAATCTTTCTTTTATCTTTCATCTAAAAATATAAAAACCCATTTCTTTATATTATCTCATGCAGGCAAAAGAGGTTAGGGCATCAAGAATCCTTGATTCAAGGAAAAAAGAAACTATCTTGATTTCTGTCAGGGCAGGCAAAGCCATATTTAGTGCTTCATCGCCAAGCGGCACCTCAACAGGCAAGCATGAAGCAAAGCCATACAAAACAACACTAAACAGCGATATAAAAACAATAAGCCAGAATTCTAAAAAACTCTCTCAATTAACAGCAAAAGTAAAGGATTTTTCTGATTTATCAGTTGTAGAGGGGCTTATTAAAGGCAAAATCGGCGCCAACACGCTCTATGCGCTTGAAACAGCAATACTCAAGGCAGCTGCATCCTGCAGCGGTGTTGAATTGTGGCAGCTGATAAACAAAAAGGCTGGAAGGAGAAAAAAGATGCCTATGCCTGTTGGAAACGCTGTTGGCGGCGGAATGCACGCAGCTGCAGGCAAAAGCACAGACTTCCAGGAGTTTTTATTCATTCCGCAAACAAGGAAATTCTGCAGTGCCTATGCCCTAAACCTTGCAGCATACAAAATGACAGATAAGCTGCTGCAGGAGTATGATGATTCCTTTGATGGCAAGAAGGACATGGAGAGCGCCTTTACAACATCCCTTGATAATGAGGCTGTCTTAAGCATAATGAATGATGTCAAAAAAAGCCTTGAGAAAAGCCCTGCAAAAAGCAAGATAAGAATAGGGGTTGATGTTGCTGCCTCAAGCTTCTTTAAAAATAGGGGGTATTTCTATAAAAGCAAATACAAAAGCCTGGGCAGAAGCAGGCAGATGGAATATGTTTCTTATTTAGCAAAAAAGTATAATATCTTTTATATTGAAGACCCGTTAAGCGAGGATGATTTTAATGGCTTTGCAGTTTTAAGAAAGAAAGCCAAAAACAGCAGCCTTATTGTTGGGGATGACTTAACAGCAACAAACCCTGCAAGGCTGAAAAAAGCAATTAAAGCACGGGCAATAAACGCGATTATTGTCAAGCCAAACCAGATTGGCTCCCTGCTTGAAGTGAAGCAGGTTTGCGAGATAGCAAGAAAAAACAGGATAAAAATCATTTTCTCTCACCGCTCTGGCGAGACAGCTGACAGTGCCCTGGCAGACTTGGCATTCGCCTTTCAGGCAGACTTCATCAAAACAGGCATAGCAGGAAAAGAGCGCCAAGTCAAGTTAAAAAGGCTGGTTGAGATTGAGAAAAGCGTGTGAAAAAATAGAGGAAAAAGAGAATAGCTTCAAATAAGCTTGCAGTTATCGGCGTATTTATAAATGGGAAAAGATATTTATTAGCATGAAACAGGCAATAATTAGCATATTAATTTTAAGCATACTGATGTTAAGCATGGTTAATATTATCTCGGCAGAAACATCAGCATATCGGGAAGTAAACTATCCTTTTGTTATTGCGCCGTTGGACAGAGATGCCTTAGAGGTTCTAGGCAATGAGCTTAATAGATTAGAGAATAAGACATTGTGCAATATAGCAGGCATGCTTGAAGAAAAGGGCTTGATTAAAAATGTGACATGCGCAGAGCTGCCAGAATTTATAATTGATGGGGCAAGGGCAAAGAATTTTCTCGCAGAAAAGGTAATTACATATTATGATGCTGAAGGCAATCCTGTAAATTATACAATAAAAGAGAATGATTTGAAAGATGCTGTTTTAGAGGTTTTTTTAGAAAAGTTTCCTTACACAAGCAATTACAGCATAGTTGAGATAAGATTAACATGGAAGATGGGTGTAGGAATGAGCAGTTTAAATAATGAATCAATATTCTGGTATATTTATGTTGATTCTGTAACAGGAAAGATAATAGGCATAGAGCAGATGTTCATGACTGCTGGTGGAGGAAACCCCATAATATCTGATTCCCCCAATCAAGAGGGGGTTGAATCTGGAAAAAATCTTGCTTACCTGTATTATGCAATCCCTATCGCAATAATTTTGCTGATAATAATTCTTTTCGTTGCAAGAAGAAAAAGGTGATTTATTCTTTTAAGGAATAAGATTAAAAAACCTTTAAAAACCCCTTTCTCAT
>CAYMCA010000019.1:0-15521 GCA_964388875.1 Candidatus Woesearchaeota archaeon | reverse complement strand
TTCTTGCTGGCTCTATCTTCTCAATGTCATCAATAGAAGGCGTTTTTACAGGAATCTCTATTGCATGCTTTAGGGAATCTTCATGCAATGGCATAAATTCATTTTCCTGCTTTTTGGGCTTGCGTGGCATTTTAACTTTCTTTATTTCAACTTTTTAAGTTCTTCTATCCTACTTTTTGCAGATATTGAACTTGAGAACATCTTCCAGAAAATCCTTTTTGTCCACTCAATCCATTCCTTGTCCTTTATAGTATAAAATATAAAGACCCTTTTGTTAAGCTCATTTATCTTTCCAGTAGGCTCTTTTATTTCCTTAATCCTTAATAATTTGTTATCGATTATCAAAGCCCTTAATGGCTGCTCCCCGTGCCTGACTTCCACAAGCTCTTTGCCATATTTAAAATTAAGAGACAAAATTTTATTAACATTATTTAAAGAAGCCAAATCAACTCTTGTAATTACTTTTATAGAAACTCCTTTTTTAACTAATCTTTCAAGAATATTAAAAAAATCTATACTCTTGTTTTTTAAATTAATCCATGACAGATTTCCTGTAAAACTAATCAATTGTTTTTCTGTTTTTTCTAAATATTCTGCAAACTCTTTTAAATTTGTTTTATCTTCTGATTCTGCTTTCTCCACATTAGCTTTTTTATTTTTATCAGAAATATGCTGGAAGATGTCAAATGCTGAGAAATCTTCTTTTCTTTTAAATGTCTCAATCTCTTTTGCAAGTTTTTCTTGAAACACAGAACTGCTGGCTTTTTCTATGCTTGCCCAATAGACTATCTTTAATGCCCCCCTCGTGCCCTCTCTAAATGTTCTTTTCGCAAGAGTGCCGAATTCATTTGTTATTCTTTCAACATACCTGTCTGCTGTTCTCCAGTTCTTTCCTATATTTTGCGCTATTTCCTGTATGCTTCGCGGCTTGGAGTAAACAAAATCTTCTATTTTCTTTATTATAGTATTGTCAAGCATAATACAACAAGATTTTTGCATTTTTAAGCATTTCTATTATATACAACGCTAATGACAAAATTTGTACAGAAAAATGTATATAGTCTGCAAGTCTATGAAGCAGTATGAAAGAAGACATAAAAAGAAAACGGGGGAATAGTGTTATTGAAAAAATTCTAAAAACTTTTCATGAGCCATCACTGAAAGCTATCAGAGAAAAAGATGGAAAGCTTGTTTTGGAAAAGCTTTTAGGCGGAGTTTTTACAGGGACTAAAAAAGAAGTTAATGCAAAAAAAGTTAGAGAATTTTGTTATATAGAAGAGGAATTATATCATCCTGTTGCAAGAAGATGCGAGGAAAAGGGGCTTAAGTTAGATGCTATTCAAATTGACACAAAGATTTTGAGGGCTCTGTATCCCTCTTTAGATTTTGATGCTTATAGTTTTTATCCAGTTGGAATAGGATTGAATATTGATGGTTTAACACGGATTTCTGGGAATCTATACAAAATTCAAAGACGATTAAGAAGAGGCAAAAAATGAAAACTTTAATTCAGATATTAGAAAATAGCAATTTAAAACTAAAGAATGCAGAACAGAGTATGGTAAAATTAGAAAGATTAAAAGAATATTTAGAGGAGCTTACACGAATAAAAGAAACAATAGGGGGATTAAAAAAAACAGAGCATAATGTAAGAGAAAGTTTAAAGAGCTGGGATTTAAAGAAAAAACAAAATGACTGCGATTATTACGATCCCGGGAAATATGATGTTGCTTATTTTTATGTTGAATCAATGAATGACGAAGAAATTATCCCAAATCTTAATTTTAAGCCGTCTCTTATGACTAAATGTGCTGAGTGTAAATCAGAGACTCCTGTTTTAATGTCTTACACTCAGACAGATGATTCTCCAGATGGAGATGAGTGGCAGGCAGTAGCATTTTATATCTGTTGCAAACTTAAGGAAATTAAAACAATCACAAGTTCAGCTAGATTTTTATAGGACTATTAAATATTATATCTCAATAATCTTGCCCTTCCTTCCGACATTTATAATCCTTGTCCTGCCGATTTTGTCTTCTATTCCTTCAAGCTCGTGGATATGCCCTGAAATAAAAAGGTTGGGTTGTAGTTTTTTATATCTTTCCCCGCAGCCATGCAGATTCAAAAAATCAAGAAAACCCTGTATTTACCACACACTAAAGTGTGTGGTTTGTTCGTTGGGTTTTCTGGATGCTCAGAAATTAAAGTGGTAATGTTGCATCTGCATCATAAATGATGCAGTTTAATTTCTGACATCAAAAAGGTTTTAAACTAAGCCGTTTTTGTAATGGCGGCTGCATAGTTCAGCGGCAGAACACCTGTCTCATAAGCAGGGAGTCCCAAGTTCAACTCTTGGTGCAGCCATAATATCTTTTTAATTTTTCAATTTGTTTAGGATTAATAAAACCAATTATCTTTTCAAATTTTTTTAAATTTTTCTTACCATTAATTTGCAGCCTATATTGTTCTCTTCTGTTTAAGGGATACCCAAATCCATTCTCTTTAATACGTTTAGCCTTATAAAATTTACAATTAACGCCCTTAGAATTTAAAAAATTATTTATCTCAAAAAGCAAATTTTTAGATATTCCGTTAGCTTCTATTCTCGGATACAAAATGCCATTATTATCAGTCAACACTAAAGACCCGTCTGTAGCAAAAAATCCTCTAATAACATACCTAACCAAATTCTTGTCATAAAAAACTTGAGGAATAAATAATTTATTGCCTTTTTTGCCTACTGGGAAACCTAAACCTGAGAGAGAATCAAAAATAGGTTTATTGATAAAGTTTAAGTATATAGCCCCTTTAGAAGGCCTAAACCTAATTGGCGGACTCTTATTAATTATAGAATTAATAATAGGCTTAACTATTTTCTCAAAAAAAGGTACATCATCAACCAAGCTCCCTGCAATTACAACATATTTTTTCCGATTATTAAACAAGCTTAAACAACCATCTCCCAACATTATTCCATAAAGAAGGGCAAAATTTCTATTAACTTTTAAAGTCATAATATAATTAAAAGCTAACTATTTAAATAACTTTGCTCTCATAATTATATTAGAGAAAAGTAAAAAATTAGAGAAATAACAAACAGAGAATTCAACTCCTCTCACAGCCATTTTCTCACACAATCTCCCTCACCTTAAAATCATCCCTTTTGTATCTCGGAAGAATATGAACATGCGCGTGCATAACAACCTGCCCTGCGGCAGGAAAATTATTCACAACAATGTTAAATCCTTCTGCGCCCTCCCTGATTCTTTTGTCTGCTACTTTCTTGATAACATCCAAAAGCTCGTTTCCCAGGCTTGCTGGCATGTCTAATAAATTGACAAAATGCCTCTTGGGAATAACAAGCGTATGCCCTTTTGTTTTTGGGTTTGCATCAGGAAATGCCAGGAAATCGTCTGTTTCTTCAATAATCTCTTGCTTTATCTCCCTTCTTGCTATCCTGCAAAATATGCATTCCTCTTTCTTTTCTTTTTCCATCTTAATGATCCTGCTTGCTTATTTTTAAAGTTAAAGTTTGTATATTCAAATATTTACCTTATCCTAACATAATCAATCTTTAAGAATAATTTTCTCTTCTTGTATTTTATTTTCAAGAGCATCTACTTGTTTCCTAAGATAAATCAAATTACCAATATCAATAATGAATGCCACAAGATAAAATACAAAACTTAATATTGCTAATGTAGATAATGTTAAATTAGCTATAGTAAAATTTGGGAGTAAAAAACTGCTAACCAAAATCAAGCCAAATAAAATTATAAAAAAATATGAGAATTTTTCACTTCCAAATACAAGTTTTTTTGATAGTTTAGTCTCGGCAGGCAGATTAAAATCCTTTCTTATATTTTCTATGTCTGTACTATTAATCTGTTTTATTTTTCTTATTTCATCTATATCTTTTCTAATAACAATTTCACTAAATTTAGAGATTAGTTCATCAATCTCTTTATCAGTTCTTTTGAGTATAAAACTCCATGATTTAAGTAGAGCAGTAAACAAAATTCCATAAAATGTTATTAGCCCCACAATTATACTTATATCCATTTTTACCTTAACAAAGGTAACTTTTTAAATTTATATATGGACCTGTCGGGAATTGAACCCGAATCACACCCATGCCATGGGCGTATAATAGCCGTTATACGACAGGCCCTAAATTACACAAGAAGTATTTAAATATGATTTATATATTTTAACCTTATGCCAATCTTCATTATAGAGCATCTGGAGCCAAGGCTTTCAAAATGGTGCCTGATAGAATACAGGCATATTTCTGAAATAGCCGGAAAAGGAAATCTTTGGCTTGCAAATGTAAAAAGAGAAAGCGAAAGAAAAAAACTTGCAGAATATGGCAATGTTATGAAAGAATCTGTCTCTGAACTGAATTTAAAAAATGCCTGCATTCTTGACCCTGGCGCAGGAAAAACCCTTGCGCCAAAAGAAGCCAAAAAATTCAGATATTTTATCTTTGGCGGCATTTTAGGAGACTATCCTGCCAAAAAAAGGACAAAGGATAAGCTGACAAGATTTGTTAAAAATGCCGCAGCCAGAAACATAGGCAAAAAGCAATTTTCAACAGACAATGCAGTTTATGTTGTAAAGCAGATTGTAAATGGCAAATCTCTCCAAGAGCTAAAATTCGAGGACAGGATTGAAATCAAAAAGAATAATGTTGAATCATTCATCCTTCCCTATCGCTATGCCCTGCATGAAGGCAAGCCCCTCATAAGCAAAGAGCTGATAAAATTCTTGAAGAAAAAAAGAGGGTTTTAAATTAAATCTTTCCTTCAAGAACTCTTGTCTCAACAATCCTGCCGGCTTTCTCAAACTCAATCTCGCCGGCAATCAGCTTTCTTAGAACATCTTTCAGCTCAGAAATCTTAACCCTAATCTGCTTTGTGCTGTCTCTGTCTCTTATTGTTGCATCCTTGCCCTTAGTGCTGTCTCCGTCTATTGTTATGCAGAAAGGCGTGCCTGCCTCATCTGCGCGCGAGTAGCGCCTTCCAACGCTTCCACTCTCATCATAATTAATATTAAATTCCTTCTTCAAATTCTCATAAACCTCTTTTGCTATTCTTTCAAACTCCTCGCCTTTTACAATCGGAAACACAGATGCTTTTATCGGCGCAAGCTTTGGATTTAATCTCAAGACTATATTCTGCCTTTTCTCATCATGCATGTAAGCCTCGCTTAATACCGCAAGGAATGCCCTTTCCATGCCAAATGTCGGCTCTATCACTCTGGGCACAATCCTCGCCTTGCTTTCCTCATCAAAATAATCCAGTTTCTGGGAGCTCTCTTTTGCATGCTGCATCAAGTCATACTGCCCCCTGTTGGCATTTCCTGCTATCTCCTTGCTTCCAAAAGGAAATTCATAATCAATGTCAAATGTGGCAGAGGAATAGTGCGACAGCTCGTCTTTGGTATGCTCCCTTATCTTTATCCTTTCCATGCCCAGCCCAATCTCCCTAAACCATAAAACCTGCTCAGCAAGCCAGTATGCATGCCACTCGTCCAGCCTGCCCTGTTTCAGCATCCTTCCTATTGTTGTTTTTTTCAATTCTTCACTTCCGGCTTTCTGCGCCTCTGCATCAAGAATATTAATCTCAACATCTAAATGAGCGCTGTCAAGCAAGCTGCATTTCTTCTCTTCAGGGTTTATAAAAAACTCAAACTCTGCTATATTAAACTCCCTGCTCCTGAACAAGAAATCTCTGGGAGCAATCTCATTTCTGAAGCATTTCCCAATCTGGGCTATGCCAAAGGGCAGCTTAACCCTCGCAGTAGCTGTTATGCTCTTGAAATCAAGGAACATGCCCTGCGCTGTCTCTGGCCTTAAAAAAGCAGGCGAAGAATCCTCATCAACAGGGCCGATATTTGTCTTGAACATCAGGTTCAAGTCCTTTGCTGTTGCCCTGTCTAATTCCCCGCTGCAAAAAGAGCATCTTGACTTTTCCAGCTCTGCCTTGTCAACCTTGCTGAACTTCTTGCATTTTTTGCACCTTACAGAAACATCAGAAAAATTTGCAATATGCCCTGAAGCCTTCCATGTCTTTGGATGCGAGATTATAGACGCGTCAATTCCAACCATGTCCTGCCTTGACTGGACAAAAAATCTCCACCATCCCCGCTTTATATTGTTAAACAGCTCTGTTCCCAGAGGCCCAAAATCCCAGAACCCTGCTATTCCTCCGTAAATCTCGCTGCTTGGATAAACAAAACCCTTTCTCTTGCAGAAAACAGCAAGCTCGTCAATTGTTATCTTTTTACTTTCCATAATCTCCTGCTTTTCTTCCGCTGGCTTTTGCAAGGTTTTAGTCTCTTCCTTAACTGTTTCTTTTTTTGCTTTTTCCATAATCTTCTTGTTTTCTTTCTCTTTTAAAAACTCTTTCATTCTCTTTTCTGCCTCCTCCCTTGTCTTTCCAAGGTATGCAACTGTCTTTGCCCTTACCCTCTTGCCCTCTCTTCTGCTCTCCCGCAAATAATAATACTCCTTGCTGGCAATCTTTTTTTTGACAATAAACATTTTTCACTTCAAATCTTTCAGATATTTTTCTTTCAATAAATAAATGATTCTTTGTATATCTCCAACAATCTCTTTGGCTTCACCAACAGAAATGCTGTTCCCGTAATAGTTAATCCCATTTCTAATCCTTCTCAGCCTGTCAAATTTTATAGAAATAACCTCTTCATTCTTTTCTTTCAAGTAATAGGTAAATGCTTCATGAGAGTATATCTTATAGCCATCAATTGACGCGATTGCCTCTAGAATGCTTCTTAAAATATCATAATAATTTGTAACTATTTTTCTTGCAGAATTCTCATTTATCTCAATGCCCTTAAAAAAAACAAGGTCTTTCTCGGCAGTCAACACTAAAGCCCTGGCTAGATTCTTGTCCTTTTCGGCTTTTCTTGCTAGATTTTGGCTTATAAAGTCTGCAAATCTCATTTGAACACCTCAAAAAAACCATATAATGTAACTCCATTAATCAAGCTGTTTAATAACTCTTTGTTGCTTTCTTTCATCTTTTCAATTTCTCTTTCAGAAAACAAAAAAAGCTGAATATTTCTCCAAAGTTTTTTCTCAAAAATCTCTAAATTCAGCTCTTTTTTGGCAGAAGTTATTACAAGCAAGTCTATATCACTTTTTTCAGTGTCCTCTCCTTTGGCAAAACTTCCAAATAAGACTATTGCTTGCGGATTATTGAACTCTTTAGACAGAAAATCCACAATTCCGGAGTTTTTTGTTAAGCTTAGGTTGTAGTTGATTTTTAACTGCTTAAACTCTTTTCCTTCATTATTTGCCTTAAATAAAAGGTGATTGTATTTCTTTTCTTCCTTTAAAATCCCTTTTCTCTTGTAGTCTTTGAGATATTTTGATATTGTTGCAGGAGACTTTCTTAAGATTCTTGCCAACTCTCTTACATAAAATTGCCTTTCTGGCTCTTTAATAAAAAATTCAATTATCTTTTCATCAATTTTTATCTCGTTCATTTTTCTGTACAATTGTTTAAATAAATGAACAATTGTTCATTTATAAATCTTTCTTTTTTAGATTATCTTACCCACTACACGAAACTATTTAAATCTTTTGTAGGCACTACAAAGAGTAAGAACAAAGAATTTTACTTTAACTTTTTTAATTCCTCTACCCTCTTTCTCGCATCTATTGAATTAGAAAACATTCTCCAAAATATTTTAGAAAGCCATTCAATCCATTCTTTTTCCTTTATTGTATAAAAAATGAATATTTTCTTGTTCAATTCATGAATCTTGCCCGTGGGTTCTTTAATCTCCTTCAGCCTTAAAATCTTGTTGTCAATTATTAATGCTCTCAAAGGGTGCTCACAATGCCTTATTTCTATAGCCTCTTTTGCATACTTAAAATTCAATGAAAGCAGCTTTTCTATATTTTCTAAAGAAGCCATGTCAACTCTTGATAAAACCTTAATTGAAACCCCTTTCTTAATTAGCCCGTCAATAACTGAAAAAAAATCACAATCCTTATCTTTAAGGTTTATCCATGAAAGATTGCCTGTAAATGAAAGAATATGTTTTTCTGTTTTTTCAAGATAGCCCATAAACTCTCGCAGATTTGTTTTGTCCTCTGACTCTGCTCTTTCCACGCTTGCTTTTTTATTCTTGTTTGGAACATGCTGGAAGATGTCAAATGCTGAGAAATCTTCTTTTCTTTTAAATGTCTCAATCTCTTTTGCAAGTTTTTCTTGAAACACAGAACTGCTGGCTTTTTCTATGCTTGCCCAATAGACTATCTTTAATGCCCCCCTCGTGCCCTCTCTAAATGTTCTTTTCGCAAGAGTGCCGAATTCATTTGTTATTCTTTCAACATACCTGTCTGCTGTCCTCCAGCTTTTTCCTATATGCTCCGCAATTTCCTGAATTGACCTTGGCTTTAAGTAGACAAAGTCTTCTATTTTTTTAATTATTGCTGACTCAAACATAATCATTCAATTATTTGGGAATATTTAAACCTTTTCTTTTAGTCAACACTATTGACAATTTTTGTACAGAAAAATGTATATAGTTTGCAACTCTATAATATTATGAACAAAAGGCAATTAAAAATGATAAAATATGTTATTACTGGGGGGCCTTGCACTGGCAAGACATCAGTTATAAATGAATTGGAAAAAAGGGGTTTTGCCATTTGCAACGAGGTTGCAAGGGAAATGCTGAAAAACAAGGAAAATTCTAGCTTTATTGACTTTGAAACGCAGATATTTAAGAAGCAACTGCAAAAAGAATCTGAATTAGAGGACAAACTTAAAAAGAAAAGCTATAAAGGCGAAACAGGCTTATTCCTTGACAGAGGACTAATTGATATCGTTGCCTATTCGCTCCACCATCTCAACTCTGTCCCAGCTGAAATAGCCAGCTTTGATTATTCAAAGAGATATAACCTAGTTTTTATTTTAGATGGGCTGCCTTTCATTAATGATGGGATAAGGCTTGAGAAAGACGCCAATGAAGCAGAAGAGATTCATAAAAGAATAATGTATGCTTATCATTTATATGGCTATTCTGCAATAAAAGTTCCTGTTTTTGCCAGTACAGACCATGCTGATTCTGTTAGAAAGAGGGCAGATTTTATTTTAAGCCATGTTAAGGATTATGCTCAAAACTGTCAAGAATTGAAAGGAGGTGAAAAAGAAGATGGGAGGATGTTATAATGACTATAGAAGCAGCAGAAGTTACTCAAGCAGCTGTTCCACAGCAAGAGAAAGGGCGAAGCCAAACCCTCAATGGCAGCAATCCATGAAAGAATTTTCAAGAACGCATGAGCTTTCTGATTTGCTTTCTGCAAACAAGGCTTTTTTCCGCTCAAGAAAAAAGGGCTTTATAGCAAAGCTTGCAGAGGCATCTGGAATAAAGAATGTTTCAGGCATTCCAAAGGAATTTTCAGACATAGAATATGAAGTAAAATTTGACATGCAACCTCAAGGAATTGGGCCAGAGCCTTCAATTCTGGAGTATCTTGATGCATTTGATTTTCCAGTGGGCGGAAGCACAAGATTTCTGAAAGACCCGGTGCATAATTTTGCAGTTGGCATAAACCACTTCATAGGTGATGACTCTGATGAGAGGCTTGTCGTGATAGAGAAATGCGGCAAACTCTACCTTAAGGAGAAGGGGCTTGTAGTTCCAACAAGCACGGGGATTCCTTATGAAAGAGTTGTCATAAAAAGGACAGAAGAAAGATACGAAGCCCCTATGAATAAAATTATAGAGGCTGTCAGAAAGACAAGCTCTGAGCCAGGGGTTGAATACAGGGGAAAAATAAGAAAGGAAAAAGGCGATGACTTTGTTCTTGACGCGAATGACGGCAGGATATACTCCTTTACTGTCACAAGAGCCCATTTAACAAGGGCTAATGAAACAAAGGAAACAGAAACACAAAGGCAGCTTGAAATAGAATATGCTGGGTATATTCCTGGCTTTAAAGGCTTTGAAAGAGATTCCGAGCAGCAGATAGTCCGGGGCATGGTTGGAATGGCTAAGTATACATATGCCATGTATAATAATGCACCTGTTTTAGGCAAATGGAAAATGTCCTTGTGCGTGACAGGCGAAAGAAAATATGATTTTGTAACCGGCAACAGCAAACAAAAAGATAAAATTGGCTTGCTGGAAACTTCGGGGCTGATTGAGCCTTTGCTTGTTTGACACAAATAAGATTAATAAAAGCAGAAAAGAAAAATGCAACCAAACTTGATTTTTTTAAGTGGTCCGCACGGCTCGGGGAAGACAACATTGCTGAATATCCTTCTTAAGGATATTCCATTCTCAATGTCCCCCGAGCTTGAAACGCGGACCCTGAAGTTTGATATAGAGCCGAAAGAAAGGCTTATCCTGAAAGTATGCCAAAGAAGCCTTGAGAATTATGAGTATCTTGATATATCTGATAAAAATCCTGGCAGGCTGATTTTAGGAAACAGGTGTATTTATGACCAGCAGGCGTATAATGCTGCCTATTGCTTAATGGGGTGGATTTCTAAAGATGAGCTTGAAACATGCAATCAGCTCGCCGAGAATTTTTACATTAACTCATTAAAAGAGCCATATGCGATTGTCCTTAATCCCCCGCTTGAAAAAATAAAGGAGCACCTTGAAAGGCGGTGGGCTGAAAAAGGAAAGAAATGGAGAGAGGGTGATATGGGCTATCTCAAAATCGTCAATGATGTTTATAAAATGTTTAGAGACAAAGAGAAAATATTCTATATTGACAAAGAAATTGACTTAAAAACAAAGAAAGAGGTTTGTGAGATTGCAGAATGGGTAAAAGATATCTCGGAAGAGCATAAAAGAAATTCCATTGGCGAACTAAAGGTGGAAATGACTTCAACATTCTAAAGGGATTACGAGAATAGCCATAATTGAGATTTATCTATTACTGCAGGAAGCACGGGATGGGACTCGAACCCATGAGTGCTTGCTCTGCAGGCAAGTGCGTTAGCCGCTTCGCCACCCGTGCGCAAAATAGATAGAGTAATCTAACTTTTAAACTTTCTTATGCTCCAGAGACATTAAAAGATTTCTGACTTTTTTCTCAATAATCTCAACCCTTTTCCTTATGCCTTTTATATTATTCTGAGAAACATCGCTGATTTTCCAGGCAATTATCTTCTTGCCAAATTTCTTGAAAATCCTCCTGCTTACATTATCCGCAGCTATCACAATTATATCTGCTCTCTTGATAATTCCTTCATTAAACCTCCTTGATATAATGCTTTTCAATTTCATTCTCTTCTCCTTCATCACTTTCCTTACATTTTTAGAAGCAGGAATGTCCTTGATAATGCCCGCGCTTTCTGCCTTAATGCTTTTGTTCTTGTTCAGCTTGTTGAAAATCGCTTCAGCCACCTTGCTTCTGAAGCGATTATGCCTGCATATAAATAGGATGTTCATTTTATTATTCCTCCCCCTGAAAATGCTCTTTTTTAATCTGCCTGAGAAATATTTTTAATATTTTTGTTCTTTCTTTGGCTAGCTTTTTGCCTTCAGAAGTCAGCATTTTCTTATGCCATCCAAGCAAAAATTTAATGTTTCCATAAAAGCTCTCGTCAAGCTTGTCTCTCTTTGATTTAAAATAAGGTATTTTTTGATTTATAGAATAAAGAATCATCCTTATAATGCCGATGCTGCCCAAGCAATCTAGATTGTCAGCATCTCTTAATATTTTAGCTTCAATGAATATTTTTTCAGGATTTTTTTGTATAGCCTTTGTCATATGAGCAACATGATGAAGTATTGCTTCCTGTATAATCTTTATCTTATCTTCAGGAAACCTGTATCTTCTAAGAATTGGCAGGGCATATCTAGCGCTTGCAAAATGATGATTCTTTACCAAGCCTTTAGCATATGATATGTCATGCAAAAGGCATGAAGCAACAAGGACATCATAATCAATATGATTGTATTTTCTTGCCAATTTCAAAGAAATTTTAAGAACCCTCCGGGTGTGTTCATAATCATGCCCTGTTTTGTCTCTTGCAAGCTTGTTTCTCACAAACCTCTCAAGCTTTTTCCATTCATAAGTTTTGTTTAATGTAGGTTTCATTTTATCAAAAATTCTAAAATTTCAGGAATTTCATTAGCTTCATTAAAATGCCCCTGTTTTTTCTTGACAATGATTATTGCATTCAGCTTTTTTTTGAACAAATCCGCATCACTTAACAGAACCAAGGGGTCATCATCTGAAAAAATTGCAAGAAAATTTTTTGTATGGCTTTTAACTTTATCAAAATTTATGGGTGTTTCAAGCCACGGCTTTGCAATTTTTCTATCTTCCTCGTTTCCATAAGCTTCATCAGTTAAATTAAGCCAGCCAGCAATAAATGCACATCCGCCAATTTTTGCATCGGGCGACAATTTTTCTAAAAATCTTAGTATTGCCTGGCAGCCAATGCTGTGCCCGACAAAATAAGTTTGCTCGTTAATATCCTCAACCTTTACATTTTTTTGCAAAAAACCAACCCATCTCTCAATTATTGGGGCATTTGTCTCTGGCATATCAAATGCCTTAAATCTTGCTCTTCCTTTCAATTTATCTCCCAACCAGTCAAACCATCCGCCTTTTGACGAGCCTCCCCATCCATGAATTAAATAAACCTTCCTCATTTTTCAAATACTTAAATGCTCCCGGCAGGATTTGAACCTGTGACCCTCTGCTTTCTCTTCTTTTTCCATCCTCAAAGGAGATGGTCCTAGGAAGAACCTTGGTTCTTCTAGATAGAAGGCAGATGCTCTATCCAGGCTGAGCTACGGGAGCCTGCTAATGCAATTATTCAATTATGGACGGTTTAAATAATTATTTAAATGCATTCTTGCTTAAATTTCCATGAAAATACCCATCTGCTTTTTAGGCACATCGCAGGCAATTCCAACTGCCAAAAGGAATCACACAGCCATGCTTCTGCAGTATAATGATGAAAATATCCTTGTAGACTGCGGCGAGGGCACGCAAAGGCAGTTTCGCAAGGCAGGGCTAAACCCATGCAGGCTGACACGCATACTGATAACGCACTGGCACGGTGACCATATCTTAGGGCTGCCAGGATTGCTACAGACACTTGCCCTGAATGGATACAACAGAACACTGCACATATACGGCCCAAGAGGCACAAGGCAGTATGCAGAGCTGATGTTCAGGCTTTTTGTATTTGTCGGCAAGATAAAATATGATGTAACAGAGGTAGAAGCTGGCAAGGTTTTTGATAGTGATGATTTTTATGTTGAGGCACTACCAATGATACACGGCGCTCCCTGCATGGCATACAGCTTTGTTGAGAAAGACAAGTTAAGGATAAGCAAGGAAAAGCTGGAAAAACTAAAACTGCCTGATAAAAGCCTTATTAAAAATCTGCAGCAAGGCAAAGACATTGAAGTAGGCAGCAAGAAAATAAAAGCAAAAGATATAACCTATCTGCAAAAAGGCAAGAAAATAACATTCATACTGGACACAGGAATAAATGAAAACTGCTTCAAGATAGCAAAAAACTCTGACATTTTAATCTGTGAATCAACATACACCAAGAAAGAAGAAGAGCTTGCATTAGCATACAGGCACCTTACAGCAGGGCAGGCAGCGCAAATAGCAAAGAAAGCAGACGTAAAAAAATTAATCTTAACGCACATAAGCCAAAGGTATGAAAACAATGAAAAGCAGATTCTAAAGGAAGCAAAAAAAATCTTCCAAAATGTGGAAATAGCAGAAGATTTGGATAAGATAGAGGTATAATCAAAATGTCAAAAGAAGAATATTCAAGGCAAACACTTCCTGAAATAGCAGAAGCATATGGAAAAGAAAGATTGGAAATAATTCTGAATTATGTCAAGAACCTGTGCTAATGTCAGAAATGCTGTTGATATCATGCATTTCTGACCACCTCAAAAATCCTAAAACGTAAGGAGTATTTTTGATGAGCACAGGGCATGCTCAGGTTCTTGAGCACCCCAAAAATGCCTTTGTTTTCTGTGAGTCTTCAAAAACCAAGAGGTTTTTGATAGTGCTCGGAAATGCTTTTCTATTTTGCATTTCCGGCATAAAACAGGGGGGGTACACAAAGAGCATTTTTGATGTCTTGAAAGCAAAAGTCTGGAAGGCACACGCCCCTATGCCCACTTTAAAAATGTTCTTGAATGCCTCAACCATAAGCAAAGCTAGCTAATAAGCCAAAAGAATCTCGCACAATGCCTTAGCGAAATAAAATCTGGCAAACGCTTAATGCTTTTCTTTTACCTTGCCTGTTGCAGCAGTTGACGCAGGTGAGATAAATATTATCGTATCTCCCCGCAAGAATGTAAGCCCGATGTTTCTTTTCACTTCGCCGTCTTGCATCTCCTTTGCATTATCCATCACAATGTTGATGTGGATGTCAAATGCAAGCAAGGTCCCTATCATCTGCTTATCATTCTTTAACTGCACCAGTATCTCCTTGCCTCTTGAATTATTCAAGAGATCAAGTGGCCTCTCAATGCCGTTAACCATGCTTCTTGTCATTTTGGAAAGTTTTTAAACCTTTCTGAAATGTAAGGCGCTTTAGAAACATATTTAAAGCTTCTGCAGATATAAAAATCAAGAAAACAAGATATAATTTTAAGATGAAACTAGGCAGAAAAATTTCAGGCGGAAAATACAAGAAACAAAGAAAGAAAAGGCTTTGTGAAAGAAAAGGCTTGCCGAGGGTTGTGAAACTTGGCAATAAAAGAGCAAAGATACTGAGAGCGAGGGGCGGGCATGAAAAGCAGGTATTGCTTTCAGCAGATACTGCAAGTGTTATTGATATGAAAACAGGCAAGGCAAAAATTGCAAAAATAAAAAATGTTCTTGAAACCCCTTCAGACAGGTTTCTTGCAAGGCAAAATGTCCTTACAAAAGGCACAATTATAGAGACAGACGCCGGAAAAGCGCGAATTACAAACCGCCCAAGCCAGGAAGGCAATGTCCAGGCTGTGAAGATTGATTAAATTCTGGCATTTTTGAAGTCTGAAACTTATTTTTAGGCTTTGCACTCTTATGTTTACGCCTGGCGATAGAGTTCGTTGCCTGTTCCTGGACTATGTTATTACTTAATAGTTATAAAAATAGTAAGATTTAAAAACCCGGTTTTCTTGCATATTTAAGGTGAACTGAAAATGAATGAATATGAAAATAACGCGAGAGCAGGGGATAGATGCGATTTTCTGGTAACCCTGGCAAATGAATTCGTAAAAGACAGGAAAGTGTCTGTAAATAATCTTTTTGCATTAGAAAACATATACACTCTCCTTTTAAGAAAGAACATTCCCGCTAGCCGCAAGGTTATAGACTCATTGGGAAAATACATAGAGAAATATAAGTCTATTTTAGAGTTGCAGAAAACAGAAAAGTGCAAGCAATAAATCTGTCAAGAACCACCTGTCAAAGACAGGTGGCATGATAATGTCACATGTCAAGAACCCTGCGCTAAAGCACAGGGCGTGCTCGGGTTCTTGAGCACTAT
>CAYMCA010000018.1:0-16556 GCA_964388875.1 Candidatus Woesearchaeota archaeon | reverse complement strand
AAGGAGGCAGGATTGTATTTATACAGGCATGCTGGCAATGCTGTTGAGAAAGGTGAAAAGTTTCTGGCAATCTATGCAAAATCAAAGGACAAGTTAAAAGAGGCAGTTGCATTTTACAAAAAGGCAAAGCCGGTTTCTCTTCGCTGAAAAATAAAAAATTAGAAACTCATAAAATCAAAAATCAGCGAAAGATTTATAAACAGGGCATTTTTAGGTATAATAGGAAAAAAAAAGTAGGAAAGAATAAAGAGGATGAAACTAACCTTTAATAAAACATATTTGCTTTTTGCAGCGTTCTTGATATTTGCATTCAGCATAAGCCTTGCCTCTGCTATTTTTCAGTTCAACGGCACAGTAACAGATGATAATGGGGTTGCTTTAAATAATTCAAATGTCACAATAACAGTAAGAACCATGCAGGGCTGGGCTATTGTTGGCTATAATGCCACAACAACAAATCTTTCTGGCTGGTTTAATTTGACTGTAACCAATGTTTCTGCTTTGTACATCTATGAGATTTCAATAACCCACAAAAATGCCACCTGGCTTGGAAACAACACAGGAAATTCTGTTGATTACATCTCCAAGACAATTCCCCCATTTCCAACAATGATGATGGAGATGATGGCTGGCGCAAACTTCTACCTTACTCCTGCAGGCACTATTAATATTAGCGCATTCAATTCTTCACAGCAATCAGTAACTTTTAATTACCAGATAAAAGACACAAAGCTTGGCTATCCGATAGCAAGCAACTTTGATTCATATGTTTCAGAAGCTGTTGTATATGTCCCAAGCGGCAGAAACTATTCTATAATGATGTATCCAAACCAGAGCATGCCTGTAAGCTTAAGCTGGAATAACTTCTCTGCAACTTCCTCATACAACCTCACTCTAAATTCAAGCTATAATGCCACAACAAAGACACTAAACAAGAAATTCAATTTATCAATGACAATGACAACTGTTTTTGGCTATTTTAACTATTCAATAAACATGACAGGAAACATATCAAGCTGGAATGAGCTTACAGTTGTTCCTTATCTTATGGAGCCAGGAAACATGGTGCATGCGCAATTTAGCACAATGCCATACAATCTAAGCTCTGCTCTTCCTCCGGGCGGACAGGGTGATTTTTCCAATCTCGCAACAGGGCTTTATAATATGTCCCTGCCAGCAACAGCAGAAACCTCTAGCATATTATTATTTGCTACAGCAAGGAATGGCTCATTGCTTTATGGCGGTTTTGCAAACATAAGCCTGCCTTATGGCACTGCAACTAAG
Organism: Candidatus Woesearchaeota archaeon; assembly: GCA_964388875.1. Taxonomy (GTDB): domain Archaea; phylum Nanobdellota; class Nanobdellia; order Pacearchaeales; family GW2011-AR1; genus JACOYM01. The sequence goes on along the minus strand of CAYMCA010000018.1, from coordinate 15,272 downwards.
TCTGTAAACTTCACAGTCTTTGGCTTGTTTGGCTCTAATTCCAATATAACCATGAATACCCTTACCGGCACAAACATAAATATCACAACAGCAAAATACAACTTCTTTATTGTAAACAGCACAAATTCCACCCTTGGCAATCTGTCAGTGCATGCAGAAATCAAGGTGAACTACTCTGCATACAATGCAACATCCTTTACATGGATGTATGATGTTCCTCAGGCGCAGGCAATAACCAACCTTACAATTCCTTTGTTGAATGCAACAGGCATAACAGAGATGAATGTTTATGTAAGCGGAGGCTCTCCTGGAGGAGCAGGAAGCCCTGCCCAGTTCGCTCCAAGAACAGTTTCATTCACCCAGGCGCAGCTAAGGGCAAACCTTAACAACATCACAGCAGCCTCATTTAATCCTGGCGCAATAGACGGCACAGTCGGTGCAGGAAGCGTGACAATGGAGCTTTATTATTCAAATTCAACATGCGATGTTCCAAGCCCTCCATCAACATGCCTTATCGGCGGCTCCCAGAATATGCAGAGCTTTAATCCAGTCCGCGCTGTTATGGGCGGCGGCAGGCTAAGCTTCAGGATGGGCACAGGAAATATCTTAATCCATTATGTAAATGTTGACTTGATTGCATCAGGCCCTCCAGATGTTGTGTTTGACAGGGGCACAAATAAAAATGGCACATCAGCCAGCAATTTCGCAGCAGCTGTAAGGTTTGGCTCTTCAGGCCCAAAAATATATGACTATGCTCTTTTGTCAATTCCTTACACAGAAGGAGAAGGCTCTGGGCTTAATGACTCTGCGCCTGTAAATGTAAGCATCCCTATAATGTATGATGATGACTGGAATGTTATATGGAACACAACAGCAAACGGAACCTCTGCCAGCGCCCTTGCAGGAAACTTCTCTCATTATTCAGAGAGGGTAAGCGAGTGGGCTAATCTTACATCACCTGTAACATGCAGAAATGTCAGCGTGACATCAGCATTAATAATTAATGCCTCGCACCCTTGCATCATAGACACAGGAAATAACATCGTATGGCTGAGGGTTCCGCACTTCTCAGGAACAAGCGGAAGCCTGGGCGGGGCAACTGTTGCCACTACAACCAGCACCACTACTACAACAAGCGGCGGAGGCGGAGGAGCAGCAAGCGCATGGAAATCAACATATGTCATAAGCGATGAGCAGTTTGACAGGGGCTACACCCAGGAGTTAGCTACAGGCTACAGGGTTAAAGTCAGTGTCAGCGGAGAGATACACTATGCAGGAGTTGTTGAAGTAACAAACACAACAGCAACAATAAATGTTTCGTCAACCCCTCAGCAGGCAACACTCTCAGTCGGAGAGACAAAGAAGTTTGAGGTTACAAATGACACATTCTATGACCTCTCTGTCACGCTTAATGCAATCAATGCCCTGAACAAAAGGGCAAATGTTACAATAAAGAGCATACATGAAGAGATTCCAGTACAGGTAACACCTCCTGCAAACGAGACAGCCACAGGAGGCACAGCTGCTGGAGAAGGGGCAGCAGAAAAAACAACACAGGCATTTTTGTGGGTTATAATCGCGCTCGTGGTAATAGCGCTGATTGTGCTTGCCGCTATTCTTATTGCGCTTTCAAAAAAAAAAGATACTATAAGAAAGGCTACTAAATAACAGGAAAAAGAAAAGCCAATCAATTCATAATCCCGATAGGATATGCCTCGGACGCCCCCGGACCAGCTGATTTTGCAAAATGGAGAGAAATTCTTGGTATGAAGGCTAAATATTTCAAACTGGGCTTGACAGCAGCAGTGCTATCGCTGTTTGCCATACTGCTTGATTTTATAGCGCACAAGCTGCTCTTTGAGCCAGCATACCCCGAATTCCTGCCAGAGATATTCAGCTATTTCGCCGCCAAGTTTATTGTTATCTTTCTCGTTTATTTCCTGTTCATGTACATCCTTGCATACTCTAAATCAAAACTTTCTGAAAGCAGGATTTTAAGGCCTGTTGTTATAGCATTTGTTGCAATGCTGGTTTTCGCAACATACTATTATTTCTACCCGTCAAACACAAATCCCGCAACACTCTCCTTTTCCTTTTTCCCTTTTATGGGGCTGAATCATTTTTTAGATATTTTAATATCAGCCCTGCTTGTAGAATCTGTGGCAATGCGGGGAGAAAAAGAAAAAACCGGCAAAAAGAGGAAAAGGTAAAAATTTATAAACTTTTTTTGCCTGTTATTTTAGGCTGTTCTCAGCTAAAAAGGTAAAAATGATGATGAAAGGCGAGGCATATATGCAACAGATTGTGGGCTATATCAAGAAAAACCTTTCCAAAGGCTATACGCTTGAAAGCCTGAAATGGGCTCTTATAAGCCAGGGGTACTCCAAGGGCACTGTGCTTAATGCCATAGACGCTGTAAATGAGGAGCTTGCCGCATCAGCGCCAAAGCTGGTAGAAAAGCCCATGATAAAATATGAGGCTGTTGGCGAGGAAAAGCCGGAAAAGAAGGGCTTCTGGCAGAGGGTTGTGGGGTTCTTCAAAAGATAGGTTTTTAATCTGTCCAAGTATTTTATTTCCATGAAAAAACAAGAAACTATAAGGCAGCTGATGCATATCCTGTTCGGGCTGCTTATAGTTGTGCTTGTTTATTCCAGCATACTAAATGCCCGGATTTTGTTTTATATCCTTCTTGCAGGAATTGCTCTTTCTTTTCTAAGCATAAAATTCAGCATTCCTGTAGTTTCATGGTTTCTGAAAAATTTTGACAGGCCAAAGGCAAAGCTGGCAACAAAGCTGCCTGGTGAGGGATTTATCTTCTTTTTGGCTGGAAGCCTGCTTGCTTTAAAGCTTTTCAGCCAGGATATTGCATTAGCATCCATACTCATTCTCAGCTTTGGCGACGGCATAAGCCACCTTGTTGGAGAGGGCATAGGAAAAAATAAGATTGCGTTCAACAAGTCAAAGAACATTGAAGGCTTGATATTCGGCGTGATTGCAGGCACACTTGCTGCTTTGTTCTTTGTCAGTTTTCCTGAAGCCCTTATTGCCTCTTTGGCGGCAATGCTCGTAGAGGCTGTTGAGATAAAAGTAAGGGACAGCCATGTAGACGACAATTTGTTTGTGCCATTAGTGGCAGGAACCGCGGTTTTATTGATGAGGATTGTGAGGATTTAGTAAATCAAAAATCTCGCAACCTCACTCATTGATATTATTACAGCCAGTCTCATGAAGTTGCTCGACGCCCTGCATGCGTTTTCATTTTCTCTGATAACTTAAAGATACTAAAATGAAAACGCCCGCGCCAGGAGTCGAACCTGGATGCTCTTGCGAGCCCTGCTCTCGTGTTTATGCTCTCTTAAAGGAGAGCAGTGCGGTAGAGAACCTTGGTTCTCTTCGCTCTCAAGGCAGGTGGAGTACCGTTGTCCCACGCGGGCATGGGTATATAGAAATCTTTATACTTTTAAATCTTGCCAATACTTAAATTATCAAGGTTAGAACTAGAATTAGGAATTCTCTTCGGATTTTTAATTAAAAACAAAATAAATTTATCCGAAGAGTGCTGAGAGCCCTTCTGCAGCTTCAGACGCCTTTTCTTCCTTTTTCTCTTCCTTCTTCTCTGGTGCTGCGCCAGCTGCCGGTGTTGCTGCTGCCAAGCTTGCTGACTGTAGTTCCTTGTCTATATCAACGCCCTGAAGGCTTGCTATAAGGCTCTTTGCCTTTGCCTCGTCAAATTCTGCCCCTGTCGCTGCTACAACCTTCTTTAGGCCGTCTTCATCTACATTCTTTCCCAGCTTGTGCAACAATAGTGCTGCGTATATGTATTCCATTTATTTTTTTCCTCCTGAATTATTTAGTTAATTATGAACTTTGCGGCACAGCCTCGCTTATGTTGGCTGTGTTCTCTTCTTTCTTTTCTATATTTTGTGATGGTGCAATTTTTTCTAAGGCTCTCTCATGGCTCTGCGCCTTTGCAAGCAAAAATCCTATTGTTTCCTTGCACATATACTCCATCTTCTGGGCAAATCCTAATGATTTTGCATAATCCAATTTTAATTCCTCAAGTGTTTGCTTTTTGTTTACCCTAATTCCGACATAAACCTTATTCAAGCCTGCATCATAAGCTGCAATTGGCTCAAAGCCGACTGTAAACGGCTTTATGCTTAGCTTTGCCATTATGCTCGCCGCTGCCTCGCTTACCTTCTCACCCTTTCTGACAATTGCCTTGCCCTCTCTTATGTTTATTTTTCCGTCCTCTATGGCTATCTTCAGCCCAAGCGCCCCTAATTCGCTTATTGCAGGCCCGGGAATCAGGTCTGTCGGCCCAGCATCAACAATAATGTCCTCAGCAGCCTCCTGCCCAATCCTTGCTTTTACAGGGCTCCTGTTCTCTGAAAGCAGCGCAGCGAGCTCAAATGGGCTGAGCTTTGAAAATATAAATGCATAATCGCTGTCAATATGCTTCTTCAAGTCTTTTACCTGGCTGTTGCCCGATTCAAGCGCCTTCTCTATTGTGCTTTTCTTGGCTATGATTATTGTTGCGTCATTTCTAAGCTTTTTTCTTATATCCTGAAATTGCGAGGAGGGCATGTTTTTTACAGAGGCAATCATGATTGTCTTGTTTGCCTTTATGAGCCCGGTTATTTTGCTGACAGCTTTCAGCTTTGCTTCGGGTACTGCCTTGGCTGCCCTTTCTGCATTCCCGTTTGTTTCTTTGTTTGCCTTTGCCATTTTTACACAAGCAAGATTTTCTTTGGCTTGCCCATGGTGAATTTAATTAAAACAGACTTGACATTATCATTCTTGATTGGCAGTATATTCAGGACAGCATTATAAACTGCAGTTACATTCTCAGCTATTTCATCATTGCTCATTTTTTCCTTTCCTATAAGCACTTTTATGCTTGGCTCTTTTGCCTTTACTCTTACATTGTTGTTTATCCTGCCCATTACACTCTTTATTGTCTCGCTGTCCTCGCTTGTTACTATTCCCAGTTGCGGAGAAGGCATCTTTCCGGCTGTTCCCAGCACCCTGCCAAAAACACTGGCAACAGAAGGCATGAGGCTGGCAGATGCAATAAAAAACTCATACTGCCTGGCGAGCTTCTTGACTTTCTTTTTTTCTTTGTACCCGTCAAATTCATCTTTGGTTATTGTGTCAGCAATGCTGCTTTTCTTGTTCAAAAATGCGCAGATTTTTCTTTCCTTTATCTTATGCGGAACAGAAACAAATGTGCTTAAGGGGGTTTTCTTGATGTCAATCTTTTTCAGGTTTATAATTAAGTCAACTCCCTGCTCAAAGTTCTTTTTTTCCTGCTTTCTTAACTCTTCCAGCACCTTGATTATGTCTTGTTTTTCCATTTTATTGAATTGAAATCGCTCTACTCACAACCTCATTCGTTGATATTATGATAGATAGCCTCATGAAGTTGTTCGCCTTCTACATAAACGCCAAAACCCAGAATGCGGGCTTTAACGATGTAGTTATATCAATGGAAATAAATTTTAGGAAATTTTTTCCTTGATATATAGGAAAAGAAAGTCTGATTATTAATTTCTTTTCCTATAATGGCATATCTCACATGAAAAATGCGTTTATAAAGCTTTTTCTTTGCTTTCCAATATCTGCTCGGAAATAAACCCGTATTTTTTTAAGAGATTTTCTAAACAATCTTCATGCATTAAATGCCATATGTATTCATCAAAATATTGCAACACCTCTTCGCTTCCATGCGGATAGATGCTTGATTCTGCCACCAATAAAGCATTAGATAATCTTCTGCATCCTCTTGCCATAAGCATTCCATTCCCCTCCCCTATATGCAAAACAACAAAATTATAATTGGGGTTTGATGCCAGCTTATTTACTATATCAAAACCCTTTGAAAATTGTGTATTTATCTTCCTTTCTATTTTATTTGATAACTCTCTAATCTCAATCTGATATAAGTTTGAAAACTCGGAAAATGTTTCATGGTAAAGTATGCTTATGGGCTCCATTTTTATTTTTTTCTCCTGCCTATCTCTCCAGTTCAGCAAGATACTCCTTTATTCTTTCAATTGTCTGCGGAACAAGGAATTTTTCTATTTTTTGCTCAAATATCCTGCCAAGAGTTTCAAACTCGCTCATCTTGTAAAGGTTCTGCTGCTTGTCAATCAGCATTGAGTCCCTTAATCTCTTCAGCTGCCTTCTTATGTTTGAATCAGCCATCCCTTTCATATCAAGGCTGTGGCTCTTCCTTGTTTCCTCAACCTTTGCCTTTATCTCCTCGCTTGAAAGCTCCTTTTTCTCATTGCCGGCATCAAGCAAAACAAGCAAAATATCGACGATAATGTCCCTGCTGTCGCCAGGCTGCAGCAAGCCGAGGCTTAGGCATATTTTTTTCACAAGCTCCCTTTTTTCAAGATTGTAGGGCTTCTCGTACTTTCTTAATGTTATCTCGCTCAGCGGAATGTCCTTTGCCATTTTTTTCTTTTTTACTATTTCAAAAACTCCCTGTATAAATCAAAAATTCTTTTGTTTTTATACCTTCCTTTTTTAATCAGGCAGTTCTCGTAAAAGTTTTCATGCTCAAATCCGGGTATATTTACATTTCTTGCATTTCTGCCGTAAATCTTCTGCCCTGCCTTCAGCGGCTCCAAAATATCCATTCCAACTATTACAAATTTGTCGCCGTCAGAAAAGAGGTTTATAATTCTTTCCGCATTGCTGAAACTTGCTTTGGTTTCATAATTAAATGCCCCTGCCTGCACTATTTTATCAACCTTAACATTCTCATTTTTTATCTTATGAAGAGCCAGCTGGGCAAGCCCTGCGCCGATGCTAAAGCAGATTATTTTTATCCTGTATTTTCTGCTTTTTCTTCTGATTAGCCTTGCAAGCCTTTCAGCAGCAGGCTCAACAGAAAGCTTTTTTAAAAATCCGCCGCTCCACCTAAAAAACCTTGCCTTTCTCCCTCGGCAGCTTAATCTTTTAATCAGCCCCCTGTAAGCCTTTGGCGGGTATATTGGGTGAAAAGACAGGAGATGATAAAAGAAGAGAATCAATTTTTCTACAATAAAATATCTTGATTTAAGCGCCCTTGCACCCGGAACAATGATAAGAAACTCCCCTCCAACTCTTTTTTCCATCGTAATCTTTCAATGATATAAAAACTTATAAATCTAACTGTGCAAGAAGAATTATGGAATTAGTGGCATTATTGTCAAGCGGAGAGGGCACCTGGGCGCAGGTATCTGGATTGATAAAATATGGCGAATGGGACAGGATAATTCTCCTGGGAAGCAGTTTTGCAGAGAAATTTACATCCGAAAAGCCTACTGAGTTCATAAGAGTAGACACTGGAAAAAAGGTTGTTGAACTGAAGGATGAGATAATGAAAAGGCTGGCAGGAAAGATTAATGGCACAGAGGTTGCACTTTCAATAGCCTCTGGCAATGGAAAAGAGCACATGGCGATTATCTCTGCCCTGCTGGGCATGCCTGTAGGCGTAAGATTTGTTGCCCTGACGCAAGACGGAATCGTTTACCTGTGAAAAATGGTAGAATTAACTATAGAAGAATACAAAAAATTAGACCTAAGTCCTATAAAGGAGCTTGATTATGAAAGCCTCCAAAGAGAATTAAGAAGCTTTAAGAGAAAAGGTTTTTCTTGGCTGGGGATTAAAATTGGTAGCGGCAGGTATTATCAAATTGTTATACCAAAAGACTCTGCAAGACTATTAATTGACAAGCAAAGGTTAAGGCATTATTTTAATAATGACAGATTACAATTTGCAAATAAAGAGCACATACAAATGTTAGAAGCGGGAAATTTGCTTAAAATACTTTGTCATTCTAAAAATAATTGCTTTGATTCTTATGACTTAATGGAAGATATAGGCAATATTTTTCTTGAAAAACAGCATAAAAATTTTTATTTGTGAGAAAATGGTGAAGCTTGATGTGGATATAAGCCTTGAAGACATTGATATTAAAAAAGAGCTGAAAGGTTATGCCATAAGCGGGTTTAGGTGGCAAAGAACAGGATTTCCCGAAGGCAAAGATATTAGAATATGGACACCAAATTATTTTATGGAAGACAGTGATTTAATATACTTCTTAGATAACACAAGGCTTGAATTTGGAAACAAAAGGCATATAGAGATGCTTCAGGCAGGCGAATTAATGGCTCTTCTGATGAAATGCAGCGAGATAAAATACTGGGACTCTGTCTATTTCTCTTAATGCAGGGCTTATCTCATGCGGTAAGCAATGGCTCTTTTCCTTTTTCTTTCTTTTTTTGCCTGCCTGCTTAAAAGAAGCGAGAACACTATTGTAACAGCTATTATAAGAGCCAGCAAAATAATCCACAGGTTGTCTGCCAAAGGCAGCATAACTGGCCGGGCTGCCCCCAGGCAGCTTAGAGTTTCTTCAGGCTTGTTGTTTTCAGCCCCGCAATTATTTGCATCTGTGCAAGCCCTTTCTTTTTTTCCGTTCTCGCATGCGCCCCCCTCTCCGCAAGCCCCGCTTTCACTGCATGCAGGCTTGCAGCTGTCTCCAGAGCATGCCATGCCGCTCGCGCAATACCTGGTTTCACTCCACTCAAGGCAGCTGTCTGAATCATAATCCCCGCATAAATCATAAGAATTCTTTCCTATGCATCTTCTCTCTCCTGCGAGGCACTCATTTGAGCATTTTTTTCCTGTGCTGCTTGTTATTTCAGATATGCTCGTTATTATTATGGTTCTTATTTCTGTTTGGTTTAAGTTTCCAATTATGTCTCTGATAAATCCCTGGAATGTGTAGGTTCCAGCCGCAAGATTCTGCTGGTATGAATAGAAAGCCCATTTGTCAGCAGCATACTTGTAAAAATTAGAATAATAATGCTGCTGGATTTCGCTTACAGAGAGGCTTCTGTTCCAGATGCGGACTTCGTCGATTGTGCCATTGAAACCATTTTGAAGAGCATCATAGTCTATTCCAATATATACCTCACCAATATAAGAAGGTAGCCCGCCGGTATAAGTCCTATTACCTGTGAGTAAACCATCCTGATAGAACTTCATATTATCTGAGCTAAGAGATTTGTCATAGGTTGCTACGATATGATGCCAGTTATTATCCGCAAGATATAGTCCTGCCGATGTCCAAGTCCAACTAACATTAAGAATCCCCCATTTCGAGAGGCCGACAGCAAACGCAATTTCACTGCCAACATGTTGCTTAGAAACAATATATTTACTATCATTGCTATTAACTGCTCTTTTCACCCAAGCTTCAACTGTTAGTGCATCAGTAATATCCAAACTATTTGAATTACTCACATTAACATAATCATCTATCGCATCAAATTGTAAAGCACGTCCATACCTTCCGCTTGTTGTCCAATTTGGTTTTGAGGTAGTGCTATTTCCAAAAGTTCCGTTATTCCCATAGGCAGAAGCATCAACAGCATATGTTTCATTATCCCCCATAGCAGAGGCATTGTCAAAATTGAGCATCAGCACAAGGCTTCTGTCATAGAAGGTATAATTTGCATTATTCCAGTTCCAGATAAATGTGCCAAGGTCAGAGGCATTTGTGATGCTTATGTTTATCTCTGCATTTGTGCTTGTTGTGCTTGTGGCATTTGCAGGCGTCGGAGAAACAAAGCTTATAGAAAAAGCACTCACATTAATCAGCCCAAATATTAAAAGAAGAGATGCTAAAACTAAGAATTTTTTATTGCTCAAACTGGGTGCAATACCCCGTAGCTTGCTACGATTTTTAGTTCGTCGTCCCAGTTTGAGGCTTAAAAAATACCCCACAGCTTGCTGTGATTGGGATTTTTTATTCAACATATTGCATGCATATTCATTTTTATTCATATAATTGCAATTAACTTATAAAGATTATTGTATTCAGACTATATCTTTCAATTGAATATCTTTATTCCTTTCCTGCTTTTTCCCAGCAGCACAACCCTTGATTCAATTTTCTCGTCGAGAAACCTGTATCCTGGCAGATATTTCATAAGTATTCTGGCAAACTTTTTTATTTCAGAATGAAAAGGCATTTTTTCATAGCCAAGCCTTTTTCTTGCAAAGCCCACTGCCATATAACCCTTTAGCTCAATCCATTGAGGAGATGCTTTTTTTATAAGCTTTGCATAATCCTCAGCATGCCTGTCCTGCATGTTTTTTTCCTTAACAAGAGTCATTCTTATCACTGTTCTTGTTTTTTTCTGAAGTTTTTTCATTATGCTTAAGCTTTCATTAAATCTTTTCCATGCATCCTTCAGCCTGCTTTTGTGCCATGCATCATACATCCCCTTGTTTGGCGTGTTCAAGGAAATATACAGCTGGGTTGGCAGGGCGTTTTTTCTTTTCAATTCCTGCAGTCTTTCAGGATACAAGCCGTTAGTAACAAGAAAGCTTGTCTTTTTTTGCCTTCTTAGCTCTTTTATCAGCTCAGCCAGCTTCGGGTAAGCTGTCGGCTCTCCTATAAGCGAGATGGCAAACTGGCTTGGCTCCTGTGCCTCGCGCCATTTCTTCATGTTTGTATTCTTGTCTCCCTTAAACCCTGTCAAAAGCTTTCTCTGCGCAAGAATGCATTCTTCTATAATCTTTTTAGGGCTGTCCACTCCTTTTGCGCCTGCCTTCAGCCCATAGCTTAATTCAATTGGGCGCCAGCAATGCAGGCATTCATTCGGGCATGAAAGAAAAGGGGACATCTGGCAGCACTTCCAAGAATTGATGCCATAAAAACGAGACTTATAACACTCACCTTTATTAACTAAAGATTTTCTGCACCATAAACAAATCTTAATCGCGCTGTGGTTTCCAATAAGTCTGTATCCTTGCCCTTCCATTACTTTTTTTATGTTATTAGTTACCATTTATCAACTCTCCATAAAATTTTGGGATTGGTAAAAAAGATTGAAGGTCATATATATAATTTTTTAAATAACGTTTAAGCTTCTTCGCTTCTATTTCTCTTTTTTTCCTATTTCTTAGTTTTGTAAGTCTAAGTGCGCCACTAATAAACCTATATTGTTTTTCTAATGAGCCATAAAACTTGCCTTTTTCTGAGAAACCAAAAGAAAAATTTTCTAATAATGATTCTAAAAAATTCATATTTCCTTGAATATCTAACTTTCTGAGGTATGTTTGAGGTAGCTTATTTATATCCCGCGGCCAGAGATTTCTTGATTTATACCCTAAAGAAAATAATATCTCTTTGTAAATCTCCCCTTCAAACCTGAATTCTATTGCTATCATTAGTCTTCTTAAGACGCCATTATCCAAAACTGGAGAACCATCCCCCATAAGTATGCCTCTAATAAAATTCTTTTTTATGTCTTTATAATTGATATCTTCTTTTTTAATCCATTGTAGAAATTTTTTCAGGCTACTAATGATGATTTCCGCAATTAATATATTATATAAGCTTACATTCACAATCCCCGCAGGGCACCACCTCTCTTCTCTATTTCTATCTTTATAAATTTGTAATCTCATTCTTGTAAGCCTATACCAAAAGTCCAAAAGCTTTTCTTTTTGGGTTTCATCTATCTTTAAAGGATACTTTACATTTCCACTAAATCTTTCTCTTTTTATTTTGAATAGCTCTTCAAAAAGACCAAGGAACAATTCGATAATATGAGGATCTCCATTTGTGAAATTTAATATGGGGGAAAAAATATATTTTCTATAAATCTCATAATATCCAAATTTTTTAGACCCATCAGAATGCATTAATCCAAAAAATAGAGCAATTTTTTTAGCATCTACATATCTAGGAAGTACAATATATTTAAAATTAGTGCCCCTAACATGCTTAAACTTCACCCCCACAATTAATTTATTCTTTTCTATTTCAAGAATTTTAAAATCAATATTATCACGAGCAGTACTTTTTGGTAGTAGAGATTTTAATTCGAAGTACAAATCATCTTTAGTATGGTGGAGAGTTATTTGATTAGAAGGGCTTTTTAATTTTAATTTATCATTTATTGTAATTTTGTTTTCTGTATTAGCTTCTTTTGCAGATTTAGGAATTGTTAGTTTTAGTGAATTACAACCTCTTCTCAATTCTCCAAAGAATAATCTGTTTCCTAAATTGTAGCTTATAATATCTCCATACTTAAGATTTAAGAATTTAACAATCTCATGAGGGATTATAACATAAGAATAAGACTCACTTTCTTTTACTATGCTTACTGAGAACGTAAGGGGAAAAGAGAAAGAATCAAACTTTTCTATCCTAAATCTTGATTTTACAGATGATGGAATATACACCCCATAAGAGTATAGATTTAACTTCCGAACTTTCCTGTAAAACATTTCTCCTCTTTCGGTGGTTATCTTAACAAACAACCATTCTTTAGGACATATTTTCTTGTGTGGCATATAATAACATAGAACTATTTATTTATAAACCTTTCGTTGGTGTCTGCACAGCAGAATGCTTTCCTGCAATTGCATAATGCTGCTTTTTCAGTGTTTTCATTATATTTTCTGGCAGCATTTTAATTGAAATCTCAATTATTTAATCATGCCATAATTCATGGACCTGCCGCGAATTGAACGCGGATTGCATCCTTGCGGAGGACGCGTCTTAGCCTTTGGACCACAGGCCCGCTCGCGGATAAAACACAGCAAAATGTTTTAAATCTATCTGAATGCAAAAATCCAGAATGCTATCAGCAGAAGGAACATAAGCAGTATTATCTTCGTTGCTATTGAAAATGCCTTTTTCGCAATCTTTTCTGATTTTGTTATTCCCAGGACTGTCAGGTAAAAAACCTGCCCGCCGTCAAATATGCCTACAGGAAGCATGTTGAAAAGCCCAACCCCGAAATTTATCAGGACAATCCACCATAAGAGATTATAGACGAAAATGGTAAAATCAGTTAGCCCCCCAATCTTTGGCTTGTAGTATGTTGACTGGCTCTTGAACATGAATATGTCCCTAATCCCCCAGAAGAAGCCCCTTCCAGCGCCGATTATTCCAATACCAAGAAATGCCTTGCTTTTGTTTTCAGGATTTTCAGCAAGCACTAGGGCATACTCTCTTGTGTAAACAGCTGTCTTGTTTTTTCCCTCTGTCTTTATATTTATGCTGTCTCCTGGATTGTATCTGGAAAGCACATTCCCCAAGTCCTCGGCATTTCTTATTCTTGTTCCATCAATCTCTATTATTGCCCCAGACATATTGTTTCTTATTGCAGGCGCATCATCATACAGCATGACTTCATCAACTTCTGTCGTGTTTAGCTGCTTTGTCAGAATGTCCATTGTTGTTACATAGCTTCTGTTTCCTGCCTTAACCTCTATAAGTGTTTTGTTGATGCCTGCAACAGAGCCTAAAATGCTGCCCGCCTCATAGCCTGCAAGCATTTTGTTGTCTATCGAGCTTATTGATGTTATATTTACAAAAGAGTATGTGTATGTGTTGAAAATTGCGCCAGACTGGGTGAATGCAAGCGCAAAGAAAAGCCACATTATTAAAAGAAAAATCAGCGCCATAACAATATTTGCAAAGCTTCCTGCAGACAGCACAGACAGCTGCGCAAACCTGCTTTTCTTTTTAATCTGCTTTTCATCCGGCTCAACAAATGCTGCAAGGAATGGGCCTAAAAAGCCAAAACCCGTGGATTTTACCCTTATTTTGTTAAGCCGCGCAAATATGCCGTGCGCGCTTTCGTGAAATACTGCAATTATTGCCACCGCAATTATCCAGTATGTGAAATAGAACGGCGGGAAAATCTCGTGAACATTGAATATCTCTGTTATGTATGGCACAAGCGGCATAAATGGCGGAATCTTTACAGCCCTTACAACCGCAGGAAACTTAAAGTATATGTAGATAATCTGGACTAGCAGATAAACCATAAAAATCATGAGGACATATCCTGCAGCAATAACAGCATAACTTAAGATTTTAAGCTGTTTTTCAAATTTCTTGCTTATGTAATCTATAACCTTCAGCCCAACCTTTGTCCTGTAAAGCAGCAGTGGCTTCTCAAACTTCAGGTTTTTTCTGTTTATATAAAGGAAAATGCCCGCAACAGCAAAGAACACCAGAAGAAATATTATATCATATATATAAAAACTCATCTTGAAAACACTTCTTTATTTAGCCTCAAAAAATTTAATTTTTACTTCTTTCTTATAGGCCTGAACACCTTTTTCTTGCACTTTCTGCATTTAACCTTTCCATCCAGCACTTTCTTGGGGTCTGACCTTATCTTGGCGCTGCAGCTCTTGCACACAAAAACATTCTTGAACATCCTTCTTGTTGCTTCAGGTATCTTTGCCATATTTGTAGTTTTTAGCTTGTTTTTTAATTGTTTTTATTTTTTCAGCGCATGCCAGGCTTGTTCTGCTTAGCACCCTATGCTATCCTCTTGATTATCTTTTCCCCTTCCATAATCCAGTATTCAACCTGGTCGCCCTCTTTTATCTGCCCGCTTAATTCCTCAATAAAAGGCACCTCAATTGTTTCAAAGCTTTCCATGTCCATCAGGCTCGCAGACTTCTCAGAAACAGACAGCACCTGCCCCCTCTTCTTTTCTATCATTGGCACGCCGAACTTCTCGCTTCCTGGCTTGACAATAACCCTCTTTTTTCCGTCAATAACGCCAATCGCCTCCATCCTCACCTTGGCATGCCCATGCTTTCCTGTCTTGCTGACATCCATGCTTTTCACAGCGCATGCCACGCCCTCAATGAGAATTATTGTTCCTATTTTAGCATCACCGATTTCAATAAACTTGTAAGCCATACAATACATAAAAAAATATATTTATAAACGTTTGTTTTCTGTTCCAAGCAGGCATAATGCAACAAACTGAATAAAAAATGATAAAGAAAAATGATTTTGTTGAGATAGAATTTTCTGCAAGGGTGAAAGAAGGCGAGATTTTTGACACGACGCTGAAGGAAGAGGCAGAGAAACTTGGAATTAAAAAGGAGGATGTAAAGCCCCTTATAGTATGTGTCGGGCAGCGCATGCTTGTTTCAGGGCTTGACAAGGCGCTTGAAGGCAAGGATGTTGAAAAAAAGTACACAATAGGGCTGAAGCCGGAAGAGGCATTTGGGGAGAGGGATGCCCGCATGGTTAAAACAATTCCATTAAGGGTATTTCTTGAAAAAGAGATAAACCCCCACCCCGGGCTTGTTCTTGCCCTTGATAATATGCTCGCAAAGGTTATTGCAGTTTCAGGCGGAAGGGTGATAACAGACTTTAACAATCCTGTTTCAGGAAAGAATGTGGTGTATGAGATTAAGGTTTTGAGAGAGGTAACCGATG
>CAYMCA010000017.1:0-16673 GCA_964388875.1 Candidatus Woesearchaeota archaeon | reverse complement strand
CGACTTTTGTTTTAGGATCAAGAACCATTTTGATTAAACCTCTTGTATCCTTAATCGCTGCTGCCTTTTCCACATGATCTAATGTTACAGTTCTGCACAAACAAACATTATATTTTTTCATAAATTCTTCTTCCGTTATGCCAACCGCTGCAACTTCTGGAGAAGTAAAAATTGCATGAGGCACTTCATTATAACTTATTTTCTTCTTTGCATCTTCAAACATATTCAAAACAGCAATGTTTCCTTCTTTGGCTGCTGTTGTTTCAAGAGGCATTAATCCCGTAACATCCCCAGCAGCATAAATGTGCTTTTGGAAAGTTTGCATATATTCATTTACTCTAACAAAACCATTATCATCTAATTCAACACTAGCTTTCTCTGTTTCAAGAATTTTTGTGCGTGGTTGCAAACCAGTTGCAAGCATTAATTTTTCAGCAGATAAAATCTTTTTCTTTCCATCAATCTCAACAGTTAATTCTATTCCATGCTTTGTTTTCTTTATCTCTTTTGTTGTTGTTTTAGTATAAATAGTAATTCCTTCTTCTTCTAAATATTTTCGCAATTCTTCTCCAAGCATAGAATCAAATTTTGGTATAATCCTTTCTGAACGTTGAAGAACAGTAACTTTAACTCCAAAGTGATGGAAGATTTGAGAGAACTCCATCCCCAATGGTCCTCCGCCAATTATAATTACGGATTTTGGTTTTTTCTTTAGATTGAAAATATTAATATTTGTAATGAAATCAATTTTTTCAATTCCTTTAATTGGTGGAATAAAAGTAGATGCTCCTGTTGCTATAAGAAAATGTTTTCCTTTAAATGTTTCATTATTCACTTTTACAGTATGTGAATCTGCAAAAGAAGCCAATCCTTCTTTAAAGTCAACATATTCTTGTTTTTCAATAACATTTATGTAGTTTTTAGCTCTAAATTTTTTTACCATTTCATATGTTTCTTTTAATGCTTCTATAAAATTAGCTTTGCCTTGTAATTTTATTGCTCTAAACTTGCTTCTTATTACATTATAATATTCTTCTCCCTGATGAAGCATTATCTTTGATGGGACACAGCCAACATTTACGCATGTTCCGCCTAGAGGCAAGATTTTCTCATAGTTTACAAGAAGCGTTTTCTTTTTCAGTTTATTTGCTGTATTTGCAGCTGCAAAAGCTGCAGCTCCCCCGCCTATGATAATCAAATCATATTCTTTGCCATTCATTTTTAACATGGTGCTTTAAGGTCTCCAAACAAATCAGGATGTTCTTTTAATAGTTGGAATATCTCCTTATCTTCTCCCTTTGCAATACCGCTAGCAATTATTAAATTAACATCTTTACCTGTTGCATCAGTAGCCAGCGATGCCTGAGCAAATTGTGTTGCCATAGAAAAAAAGATTACTATTCCCCCCTCTTTAGCTGCCAAAACAGATGACGCCTCTGTATTTGGAACATTAACACAATTGATTACGAGGTCACAATTTTTAGCAAAATCAAAAACAGCAGCAGCATTGACAGCATCTATTTTTGCAAGTTTTTTTGTAAAGCCTGCTTTTATTATTCTGGGGAAGTTTTTACCATGCCTGTCAATCCCAAGAATTGATGTTTTAGGAGAATATTTCTTAATTGTTGCCATGGCAACCATTCCAGCATTACCGCATCCTATAATTAAAGCCTTAGAAATTTTTTTAGCTTGAACCAGTCTCTTCAGCTGAATTGTCACACTTGCAATATCTAAAGCAGTTGCAGCAACATGCCAGTCCATTCCGCTAGGAACAATTGTGAAAGGATAACTTTCAAATAGGACAGCATGCCCTTCAACTTCTATGCAATGGCCAACTATCCTCTTTATTTTTTTTATGGACAATGGGATTGCTGTTAATGAAGCCCAAGGAACTATTATTCTTCCATTATACTCTCCTAACAAAACACCTCCAGAATTAGTTGCAGGGTTGTGCATTTTACCCCTCTGTTTGACAATGCCTAAAATTCTTTTATTAACATTAGCATAATTTTCTTTCATCTGCCTCATGCTGGTGGAATCTATCTTCAACAGCTTAACCTTAACTATCTTCTCTGTCCTATGAAGTTTTCTGATTGTGTTATCCACCTTCCATGCAGCCTGCGGCACAACGCCTTCAGGCTCTACAACCCTATGAAACCCATAATTCATAAAATAAACATAATCAGATTATTTTTATATCTTTCTATAAGGCATAAAGTTCACACCTCGTTAACGCAATATTTTTAAGCTGATTTTTCCTTGAGAATGCAGGGAGGTGAACAGATTATGGCAAAAAATACAGCAAAACTTGGCTATAGGAATTTTATATTGCCCGTGACTGCATTTTTTTCAATAGTATATGCGGTATGCGGCATATTTTATGTAATCCTGCCCCAGCAGACAATTGCATTTGGCAGCTATCTGTTTCATGCCAGCCTCGGCATGCAGGCAATACCAACAACTGCGGCAAGGTTTATCATTGGCTTGATAGAAACAATTATCTTGTCAGTCGCTGGAAGCGCCTTGTTTGCGTGGCTTTATAATAAGATAGCAGGAAAATAAATCTTTGAATTTTTATATTCAAATTATAAAGAAGATTTTTCAGTCAGGGGAATGTAACATGCTAAAAAATAAATGCAAGGAAGTGAAAAATGAATTGCTGCGGAAGTCATGAAAA
Organism: Candidatus Woesearchaeota archaeon; assembly: GCA_964388875.1. GTDB lineage: Archaea > Nanobdellota > Nanobdellia > Pacearchaeales > GW2011-AR1 > JACOYM01. The sequence goes on along the minus strand of CAYMCA010000017.1, from coordinate 13,996 downwards.
ATTAGGCAAGAGCCATGAACAAGCTCATGAGAAGAAAAACTCTTGGCTAATCTGGATTATGATTTTTATAATTTTAAGCTTGTTGATTTTAAGTATATTCAGATAATTTAAAAACTAAAAGATATTTGGAGCTAAATAATGAAAAGAATTTTCACAATCGCAGGCATGCATTGCGCAAGCTGCGCGCGTAACATAGAGAATTCTGTGAAAAAAATAAAAGGCATCAAAAGCGCAGTTGTGAATTTTGCAACAAACAAGCTTTATGCTGAAACAGAAGGCAATGTTTCTGATGATGAAATCATGAATGCTATTTGCAGGGCAGGGGATTACAAGGCATATAGTAAAGAAACAGGAAGATTACAAGAAGAAAAGCCAAAAGTGAAAGAAGGCAAGGAGCAAAAAACAGCGTTTATTGTTAAAGGACTAGACAATCCGCATTGTGCCATGACTATAAAAAAGGCATTGGAAAAAATAGGCGCAAAGAATATAGAATTAAACGTTAACCTGCAGAAAGCATCTGCTATCGCAAACAAGGAAGAGATGAAGAAAGCAATTGAGGATGCTGGTTATGAGGTTCTGAAAGAAGAAACAACATTGGAAGATGTAGAAATTAAAGAGATGAATGAGGCAAAAAAAAGAATGGCATACTCTTGGTATCTTGCTGTTCCTATTGCGCTCTTCAGCATTGTTTTTGAAAGAATACTTAATATACACAACCAGTTTTTAATGATTCTGCCTCTTGTTTTGTCATTCATAATATTGTTTGTCATTGGATATCCAACAATAAGAAGCGCTGTCAAGTCTGTAAAATACCTTTCATTTAACATGGATGTTTTAATTTCTTTAGGAACATTTATTGCATTCCTTACAGGCATATTAAGATTTTTCCTGCCAATAGAGGATTATTCTGGCATAGGTGGCATGATTATGGCATTCTTCTTGACAGGCAGATATGTTGAGGCAAAGGCAAGGGGGAGGGCATCACAGGCTATTAAGGCATTGCTGAAGCTTGAGGCAAAAACAGCCAGAATAATAAGAGGCAAGGAAGAGATTGAGGTTTCAATCTCTGAAGTCAGGGCAGGAGACATCATGGTTGTAAGGCCTGGAGAAAAGATTCCAACAGACGGAATTGTTGTTAAAGGAGAGAGCGCAGTTGATGAAAGCATGATTTCTGGCGAATCTCTCCCTGTTGAAAAGAAAAAAGACAGCAGGGTTATAGGCGCAACAATCAACCAGGACGGGATTTTGTATGTCAAGGCAACAAAGATAGGAAAAGATACATTTCTCTCGCAGATTATAAAACTTGTTGAAGAGGCACAGGGAAGCAAGGTTCCAATCCAGGAGTTTGCAGACAGGGTTACAGGCTATTTTGTGCCTGCAGTGATTATCATCTCTGTTCTTACTTTTTTAGCATGGTTTTTGTTTCCAGATTTTATGAAAAATATTGCATCTTTCTTTTCATTCATTCCATGGGTTAATCTTTCTGCAGGCACAATAACACTTGCCCTGTTTGCAGCGATTGCAGTCCTTGTTATAGCATGCCCATGCGCCCTTGGATTAGCCACCCCTACTGCCCTCATGGTTGGCTCTGGAATAGGCGCAGAAAAAGGCATTCTTATCAAAAGAGGAGAGGCAATACAAACAATGAAAGACATCAAGATAATTGTATTTGACAAGACAGGAACAATAACAAAAGGAAAGCCAGAGGTTACAGATATTATTCCGGCTGAGAAATCATTTGATGAGAAATACATATTAAAGTTTGCTGCGTCTCTAGAAGCAGCATCAGAGCATCCCATAGCAAAGGCAATTGTGCAGAAAGCAGAGAAAGAAAAAATATCCTTAGATGAGGTTAAGGGATTTAAGATATTAAGAGGGAGAGGTGCCCAAGGCATTTTAAGGGGGAAGAGGGTTTTGATAGGAAACAGAAAGCTTATGCAGGAAAATAATATTAATTTGGACAATTTTGAGAAAAAGATACAGGAGTTTGAAAATGAAGGAAAAACAGCAATGGCATTTGTGTTTAATAGAAAGGTTTGTGGCATTATAGCAGTCGCTGACACCTTGAAGTATGATTCTGCCAGCGCAATTTCAGAGCTGAACAGGATGAATTTCAGGACAATGATGATAACAGGCGATAATGAAAGGACAGCAAGGGCAATAGCAAAACAGGCAGGCATAGAGGATGTCCTGGCAGATGTTCTTCCAGAGGAAAAGGAGAATAAAATCAAGCAGCTTCAGGAGCAGGGCATGGTTGCATTTGTCGGAGATGGGGTAAATGATGCACCTGCGTTAAAGCAGAGCAATGTCGGCATTGCGCTCGGCACAGGCACAGACATTGCCATTGAGTCAGGCGATATTGTACTTGCCCGTGGCAGTTTACAAAGTGTTGTCACGGCAATAAAGCTGTCAAAGGCAACATTCAGAAAAATCAGGCAAAATCTTTTCTGGGCTTTCTTCTATAACATAGCAGCAGTCCCGCTTGCGATTATAGGCATCCTCCACCCAATTATAGCAGAGATAGCCATGGCAACCTCAAGCATAAGTGTTGTCACGAATGCCAATATGCTTAGAGGCATAAGAAGGAAGATATAAATCTGCGAAGTTTGGCACCTTAAACTATAAAAACCCTTTTTTGCTTGATTTTTTATGGATGAAAAACAAGTTATTGCTGACCTGCACATTCATTCAAGATTTTCAAGGGCGTGCAGCAAGGATTTAAGCATACAGAACCTGGAAAAATACGCAAGGATTAAAGGCATTGATGTTCTCGGAACAGGAGACATATCGCATGAATCATGGCTAAAGGAGCTGAAAGAAAATTTAAAGGAGAGCGAAAGAGAAAAGGGAATTTTTACAACAAAAACAGGATTCAGGTTTGCGCTCTCGGGAGAGATTTCGCTTGCATATACGCAGGGCAGGGGCAGAAGGGTTCATCTTGTTTATCTTGCGCCGGATTTTGAGGTTAACAAGCAGATAAATGATTTCTTGGACAAGAAAGGCAGGAGGGATTATGACGGCAGGCCTATATTTGGATTTTCGTGCATTGAGTTTGCTGAAGAGATGATGAAGATTTCAAAGGATATTGAGATAATACCAGCGCATTGCTTAACTCCTTGGTTTGGCATTTTTGGAAGCGAGTCTGGCTTTGATTCATTGAAAGAGGCGTTTCAAGATAAAGCAGATATGATTCATGCTGTTGAATCTGGAATGTCAGCATCTCCAGATATGCTATGGAGAATTCAAGAGCTAAATAACAAGTCTGCAATTTCTTTTTCTGATAGCCATTCATTCTGGCCCTGGAGAATAGGAAGGGAGGCAACTATATTCAAGAAGAATGAAGAGAAGGGATTTTCATATAAGGAATTGATAAGGCAGGTAAGAGAGAGTGATTTTGCCGCAACAATTGAAACAGACCCCGCATATGGAAAATACCATTATGACGGGCATAGATTATGCAAGTTTTCATGCTCTCCTGCGAAGAGCAAAGAGCTGAATGGCATATGCCCTGTCTGCAGCAAGCCTCTTATAATAGGGGTTGAAAACAGGGTAGAAAGGCTTGCGGCATTTCCAGCAGGATTTATGCCGAGGAATGCAAAGCCCTTTTACAAGATTTTGCCTTTACATGAGCTGATTGCATTAGCTAAGGCATCAACGCTCGCGAGCAAAAAGACATGGCAAATATACAACCAGCTAATTGAAAAATTTGGAAATGAATTTAATATTTTGCTGCGCGCTGAAAAAGCAGAGCTGATAAATTCCTTGCCAAATGACGAGCTTCTCGCAAGGCTGATTATGGACAATAGAATGGGCAACATAAATGTAAAGCCAGGATATGACGGGGAATATGGAATTCCCATGCTGAAAGAGAGGCAGGCAAAATTGGTTTGATGATGCTTTGATTATATCTTTTCAATTAATTCTTTACTTCTTTTTTGTGCTGGTTCTAACTGTTTGCCAAAAATTCTCTTATTTTCTTGGGGTCATTTATGGATTTTTCAGCACATTTATTATGCAATCTTCTGCCTGTTTTTTTTATAACAGATTCTGCTGCATCTATAGGCACAGATACAATAGTTAAATCACTTTGCTGAGCAGCTTCCTCCAAGCTTGGAGAAGAATATCTTCCAGAGATTATCACTTCATGGCCGGCATTTTCAAATATTGGCTTGTGAACTCCGCCTATTATGCCTCTCCCGCCAGCAATGTTAATCTTCATTTTTCCAATTGGAATTTGAATAGCTTCCAAGAATTTTTATTGTGTCTGAATATTCTTTTTCAGGGTCCAAAGAAAGTTTTATTCCTTTAATGGCAGTTTGAATTTTCTCTTCACTTGCATGCCCATCAAGCTCTATGTAAAAATAATAGCCTCTTTTTCCGTCAGGCCTTGATTGGATATACTCCAAATTAATTCCCAATCCTGCAATAAATCCCAGGAAATCATGAAGGACTCCAGGCCTGTCTCTTACTGGGGGGTGGATTGCCAAAAACGTTTTGTCATCCCCTGTTGGTTTTGTTTTTTCTCTTCCTAAGACTATAAATCTCGTCTTGTTATTTGGGCATATGTCTCTTGCAAGGATTTCGAGCCCCCCCTCCTTTAAGGCTGTTTCAGAAGCGATTGCTGCTACATATAGCAAATTTTCATCTCTGATTTTTTTTACTGCCTCTGCAGTGCTTGAAGCTGAAATTGTTGAGGCATCAGGATAATTTTCACAAATATATCTGCTGCATTGCTCCAGTGCCTGGTCTTTTGACAGGATTTGTTTTATAGCGGCATGATTTGGCAAAGCCCCCAAGCAATGGACAATCTTCATTGCTTTTTCTGAGATTACTTTTGTTTTAAAGCACTCAGTTAAGGAGTCAAGGGTTTCTCTTACATCTCCATTATAAAAATTTTCTATTGGGACAACTCCATAATCTGCTTCTTCATTCTCGACAGCTTTAATCACTCTTCTAATTGGCTGAAAGGATATTAACTCTCCAAATGGAAAAATCTCCATTGCAGCTTGTTCTGTGAATGTTTTCTCAGGCCCGAGATACGCTATTTTTGCCATTTTAATTATATTTTAATTTACTCAGAATTATAGGAAAAGAAATTAATTTTCGCATCTTTCTTTTCCTATCTATCAAGGGAAAAACCTCTGAAAATTGATTTCCCTTGATATAAGCTTCTGGGCGCTATCCCCTCTATAAATCTTTATACCTGCACTTTAAATATTTTTCCTTAGTTACAAAGAGCTTCAGTTGTCTTGATTTTTATTTATAGGTATCTCAGCCTGCCTTTTGCTTCATTCATGTTTTTATAGCCTTTTTTTCCGAGAATGCATTCAAGCTCCCTGTTTATTCTTTTGAAACATGATGCGCCTTCTCTTTCAAATGCTGTTCCAATCTGGACAGCATCTGCTCCGGCAAGAAGGAACTCAAATGCATCGCTTCCTGATTTAATGCCGCCAACGCCAATGATTGAAACCTTCTTTTTTTCCCTGCCAAAAATTTCATAGAAATTCCTAACATTTCCAAGCGCGACTGGCTTGATGTAATCCCCGCATAATCCCCCAAGCCCTTTTTTTGGCTTCAACATGGGTGTTTCTGTTTCAGGGTTGATTGCCAGGGCATTTCCAATTGAATTTATGCATGTAATAAATGAAATATCGAATCTTTTGATTAGCTCTGCCATGCCCTCCTGGTGGGCAGAATCATAGTATGGAGGAAGCTTTAGTCCAAGCGGCTTTTTGCCTATTTTACATATTTCGGCAAGGATGCCTTCAGACAGGCTTGTGTCATAGGCAATCTGGGATTTTCCCTCTATATTTGGGCATGAAAGATTAACCTCAATCAAATCAGCATTGCTTTTTTGGAATGCCTCAACAAGCACACCATAATCATCAGGATGCAGGCCTGCAACACTTGCTATTATTGGCTTTTTGTATTTCTTAAGCCTTGATGCGAATTTTATATACTCTTTGTAGCCTAAATTCGGCAGCCCCATGCACTGAATTGAGCCAAAAGGCAGATGAGCATATCTTGGCTCATCATTGCCTTTTCGCGGCTCAAGGGTGCATGATTTCATCATGATTGCAGGAGAAGCAGAGTTTGCAATAGTTTCAAGCTCTTCAAATGCTGAGTCATTAATGCCTGATGCATTGAAAATATAAGAAGCTAAAGGTATTCCAGCAATATTTGTTTTTGCAGCTGCCATGAACAGCAAAATTTTGGCTTGTTTATAATTATTTATATCATCTAGAATATCTTTCCCTAAACTTATAATGCGCCTCGGCTGTTTTCTGCCCGCAGGGGCAGAGCTCTTTTAATGTATATTTTTTGCAGGTTTTGCAGATGCGGAGTTTCATATTTTGTTTTGGCGTTCCAACAGCGATTTATTAGTCATTATACCCATTAAAGTGGCCTTCTACCTTGTCCCATATATCTTTCATATAAAATTTAATGTCTTCCCGCGTTACTCTTGCTCTTTCATCCAATGACTTATTAGCCCGGATTATCTTAATCTTCTCTTCTAAAATAACTGGCGCTTCTTTTTTAAATTCATCTAAAAAGTATGAAAGGCTTATGCCTAATCTTGCATTAGCCCTTCTTTTGATATTCCTTGGCAATACAGCATTAGCCAATTCCTGCATACATTCCTTAAATTGCACCTCATCTTTAATAAATCCCTCATCACTCAGAATTCTGAATTTGGGCAATAATTTTTCCTCAAAATATTGCAGGGGTATTCTGCAGCCTTTTTTGCCAGGCCCATTACTTGGGTAAAATATAGAGTTCTTTCCTATGCTCAGCTTATATTCGCCTATAACTATGTCCATTGTTTTAATGCTTTTTGCCTATTTTTCCTTAAGGGAAAATTCGCATTGCTCCTGCTTTGCCCTTCTTTCTATTTCGCCGATTATGCTGTTTGTCTTTGTGTTAGCTTCTTTAAAGCCTTTTGCCGTGACAGAAAGGACAAACCTGTTTGCTGCAAGGTATTTTATGTCCTCCTGCAGGCTGAGTATTTTTTTAATTCTTTTTATGCCATCAGGCTGCAAGCTTCTAAGGGAGAATTCTTTTTTAATCTCAACCTTCTTTTCTTTTTTCTCTGACAGTATTTTACAGACTCTTTCTATCTGTTCTGCTGTCAGATATGCACTTAATTTTTCAGGAGCCGCCTTGCAGCTATGCAGGAATTCATTCAGCCCGCCAAAGCCAGCCCCATTTCTTATTTTTTCAGCAATTTCCTGCGATTTCTCGCCTATGATGGACCTTAAAATGCTTAGCGCACTTTTTTCTTTTTCATACCTGTCTAACACCTCTTTTCTTTCGCCTTGAGTTACTCTTCTCAGCGAGAGGATTGCATGCTCTCTTTCCATCCTTAACACCTTGCATACAATCTTCTTGTTTGGAACAACATAGTCCCGCAGGTTGCGGATTCTTCCAGGAGCGATTTCAGTTACAATAATGCTGCCTCCACCGCCATTATCCTCAATTTTAACAAAAACAGTAGTGCCAACTATCTTTTCAACAGTGCATAATACATTGTCCCCTTCCTTAAGATTCTTTGTTTCCATTTTGGCTGTGCCTTACTGGCAAATTTAAGCCTAGAATACCTCTTCAATCTTTGCTTTTATCCTTGCTTTCCCGCCGGACGGCTCTGCCAGCAATGTTTTACATTTTGCACAGAGCACTTTTTGGCTTGCCTTTCCAAATATTACCTGCTCGGATTTGCAGCTCGGGCATGCCACTCTTACAAACCTGCCTTTGTCTTTTTCTTGTTTCTCCATGTGGAAAATAAAGAAGAAGGACTTTTAAATCTTCACTATTTCAACCTCAAGCCTCTTTTTCAGCATTTCCAGAAATTCAAATTCCTTTTCCCTGCTGATAAGGCAACCGGCTGCTGCAGGATGCCCGCCGCATTCCCCGCCTATGCTCTTGACAACATCATCCAGAAGTTCGCGTATGTTCCTGCCATTTCTGCCGGCTATTCTTGCAGACACTTTAATCTTATTTTCAGAATATGCCATTGCTATTATTATCGTGCCTTTTTCATACGCTTGGGAATTTGAAAGAATGCTTGCAGCAGTGCCTATTATAGTATCCATTATCTCATTTTTTGCGTTTATAATAATGTAGTCTTTGCCTGTTATATGCCTTGATTTTGAGATATAGTCCAGAGCAGCCACAATGTGCTGCTTGTATTTTGCATACAATGACTCTGCTACAGATTTCGCCTTCCTGTCGCCCAAGCATAGGGCAAGGGCAACTTCGCTGCAGCCAAGCCTGCCGCATGCATTTATCATTGCGCTCAACTCTCTTGCATCTTCCAAACGGCCAAAGAACTTTATGAGGTATATGTTTCCTATAAGATTTCCCAGATTTTCACGCATGTCCTTGTGAGGAACATGCAGAAGTATAGCTGTTATAATCCTGGACATTTCATCATCATCAAGCTCAATCAAGCTCTTGTATTCCCCATTATCTTTTTTTATTCCTGCCTCTTGCAGCAGGTTGATTGCACCCCTTGACGAGCCTGTAACACCTGGAATAAACATCCCTGTAGCAAATTCAAGTGTTTTGTGCAGCGGCCTTGTTGCTGGATACAAAAGCAGGCCTTTTTTGACTATTACCTCTGCATCATTAAGCAGTTCGTTGTTTATCTTGCATATCTCTTTTTCAAGCATATCGCCAACCATGCCTATGACTGCGAGATTTGCCAAATCCTTATTTTCAGTGCCTATCTCTCTTGCAAGAAGGTATGCTAAGCATGCGCCGCTGACATTTTCCTCGCCATATACATGGGGATTTATTATATGGACATTTTTAGGTATCTCCTTTGTGATTTCGTGGTGGTCCACAACAAAAAATTCAGATTTTGCATCAGCCAAGTGATGCAAACTTCCCGAACCAAGGTCAAGAAAGATGATGATTTTATTATCAAGCTTGCTTAGCTCATCTATTGTATTTTTTTCAAGCTGTTTTACTGTTTTAACATAAAAGTTTATGTCTATTCTTTTCAAAGCTTTCGCAAGAATTGCAGCAGAAGTTATTCCGTCAGTATCATAATGGCTGACAATAAGGACATCCTTCTTGTCTTTTTCCCGGACTTTTGAAAGGAATTTTTCAGCAAAATCTTTAAGAGCCTCCAGCATTTTTTCCCTCTTTTTTATAGTATCTCTCAAGCTTGATGGCATTTGCCCCATGAATTGACAGGCTTCTTTTTATATTTTTGTCTGTCTTGGCTTTCGCAAGGTATGCCTTTATTTTAACTATCTTTTTCTTTACATTGTCCAGATCATCCTGCTTCCGAACATTTAATTTCTCGCTTATAATTTTTGAAATGCTTTTGCCGTAAACCCTTGCCGCGGGAATTCCATAATTGTCCCGGAGAATCAGGCCGATTTTCTCTGTGCCAATTCCCTGTTTTGCAAGGCCAACTATGAGATTTTCCAGCTCGTCAAGAGGCATTTTAACCCATAAAGGCTTTTTTTCTTCGTTGTGATTGTTTGATGCTTTTGCCATTTTTTACCAGGTTTATTTATCGTCTATTTTTTTAGACTTCAAAAATGCTCTTTGAAGTTTTGGCATTTTTGGAGTGCTCAAGAACCCAAGCACACCTCATTATTTAGCACAGGGTTCTTGACAATTTTTTATTTTAAATGAAGTTGTGTATAACTTACAGAAAAAGTGTTTTTAAGCCTTTCGCAAAGATGCAAGGCAGCAAATACTGCTGATTTACACAAAATTTTCTGGTATGATTAGATAGCCCCGCCAGGATTCGAACCTGGGTCCCAAGCTGTCCTCTCGCGGCCTCACTCGCTATATTTCTTTTTGTTTTGTCTCGTGAAGCCGCTCGCCAAAGGCTTGTATACTTGACCACTGTACTACGGGGCTGCGATTAAGGCAATAACTCTTTATTTATAAGTTTATTGTGCCAAGGTAATAGCTTAGCTTTCTGAAGCTCAGCGACGATAACAATAATCTGCTGATTTTTCAACAGCGACGGACAACTTCAGAAAGCTAAGTAGATACGTGCCAAGAAGCATGCGCTAATGCCTGAAATGCCAAAATATATAAATAAGTATTATTATAAGATATAGAGAACTGCAGTCAATAGGGGGCTATAAGCTACGCAGTTCTCTATCTGTATAACTGCAAAAAATAGAGCTATAAATAATGCAGTTATCCATAACATGAAAAATAAAAGAGAGATTGGGAAACGAACAGCATATTTCGGCTTGCTTCATAAGGGGCTTGACATGGAAGAAATTATAATGCTTTCAGGACTGGAAAGATTAAGGGAGTCTGTTGCATATGGGAATCTAAACAGAAGCATAAAGAAAAAGATGATTAAGATTATAGACCGCTTAAGCAAAGACACCCTAAGGCATATTAAAATCTTTAAACATTTAATAAACAAATATGGGCAGTACTAAAAAAATATTAAGAGAGCAGCTTAGAATAGAAGAAAGGTCTATCAGGCTTTATGGCTCTTTTATCAGAAAGATTGAGGACAAACAGGCAAAGAGAGACATTAAAGGAATCAAGGATGACGAAAAGGAGCACGTTAGGCTGGTGAAGAAAATGATTTCTATGTTAAGCAAGAAACAGGAACGCAAAGAAATTTAGTTAATAATGGCTAAAAAAGATAAAAAGCATGATGTTGCAATCTGGAAAAAAGAGCTCGCAAGGGATTGCATAGCATTAGGGGGCATTTTCTTTTATGCGCTTGTTGTGGCAAGAGTTTCAATGCTTCAGAACTGGAATTATGTATTTCAGTTTTTGTTTGCAGCTGCAGTTTTTGTTTTGTTTGCTTTAGTCTTCAAAAATAATCTTAAGCCTGATATGCACTCAGGGCTCGGGCTTATATTGCTGGTTTTTGTGAGCTTATTTTATAAAGAGGGGCAATTCACAGCATTTGCAGTGTTGGTTTATTTTTTGCTGCTTGTTTCTTTGTTTTACCTGAAAACTGAAAAGGCAAGAATCTTTATGGGAATTCTTGCAGGAGTGATTAGCACAGCAATAGGGTATTATCTTTCAAACTTGTTATTTTAATTTTTTAGTGTTTATATCTTCCTCTTGCTTCTACTTTTTGCAGCTGCAAAAGGGTTTTTTCTGCATTCTTGCTGGTTTTGTAGCCTTTGATTACAGCTTCAAATAAAATCTTCCAGTGACTGAAGTGCTTTGCTTCTAATGCCTGGCGCAGCAGATGCAAATCAACTGCCTTGTCTTCAATTCTGTTGCTGTTAAAGCCAAGCCCAAAATCTATAAAATAGAGCCTGTTATCTTCTTCATCATTTTTGCTTTCTTCCAGAATCATGTTTGATGTTGTCAAATCGCCATGGATTATGCTTGCATCGTGGAGTTTTGCCGCAGATTCTCCAATTTGATGGCATATATTTTTTGCTTTTTTAATGCCAAGCTTATCGAGCCAGTCGCTTAGCTTCTTGCCTTCAATAAACTGCATGACTATCTCTTTGCTTGGCTCATCAGCTTTGATGATTTTGGGAACTGGAATTATTTTTGATGCGCTTCCAATCAGCTTTGCCTCTTTTCTTGTTCTCTTTTTGCTAAGTCTTTCATCAATCTCTTGAATTCTGTAGGATTTTTTAATTCTCCTTTTGATAACATTATCATTATCTCTGATAATAATAGCTTCTGCTGCCTGCGCGATGATGTTTTCCTTATAAGATTCAAAAAAAGTAATCATATCCTTATTTTTCTTCCGAATTTTTTGGCGAGCTTTTGAATCTGCTTCTGGCTGAAGCCCTGGCTTAAGTCATCTGGCATGCCGCCTTTTCCGAACTCTTTAATCATCTTGTATTGCTTAATCAGGCTGCGGACATCGCTTGTCGTTATGCCTGCGCCTTTTGCAATTCTCTGCATTCTGGATGTCTGCTTTTCAAGAATCTCCGGAGATTCTTTCTCATGGGCTGTCATGCTGTCTATGGCATATTTCCATTTTTTCATTTTCTCTTCCTGGGTGCCGAGAAGGCTTTCAGGTATTTTTTCCTTTGCTTTTCCCAAGCCCGGAATTAACTCCATGACTTTATCAAGAGGGCCGAGGTTTTGCATGCTTTTCAACTGCTCGTAAAAATCAACAAGAGTGAATGTGCCTTCCTTCAGCCTTTTCTCTGCCTTTTTCTGCATTTCACTGCCTGTTGCAGACTTTACCTTTTCAATAAGGCTCTGCAAGTCTCCCATTCCAAGAAGCCTTGATATAAATGTTTCAGGGTTAAATGGCTCAATGTCATTTATTTTTTCTCCCGTGCTTATAAACAGGACATTTGTCCCGGTTTCTGCGCATGCTGTTAATGCCCCGCCAGCTTTTGCTGTTGAGTCCATCCTGGTTATTATAACGCCTGATATTCCGCATGCTTTCTTGAACTCAACAGCCTGTTTTTTTGCTGCCTGCCCTATGTCAGCAGCTATTACGAGGATTACATAGTCTGGCTTTATTTCCTTGTTTAGCCCTTTGATTTCTCCAACAAGCTCACTGTCCAAGTCGTGCCTTCCTGCTGTATCTATGACAAGAAGCTCAAAATCCTGCAGCTCTTTCCTGTGTCCTTCCCATATCTTTAAAGCGTTTTTTTCCTGCTTGTCTATGAAACAGGGTAGATTTGCTTTTTCTGCAAGCTGCTCAAGCTGCTCAGGGGCAGCCGGGCGGTGGACATCCAATCCAAGCAATGCAGACTTGAAGCCCCTTTTTGTGTAATAATTGCCGAGTTTTGCACATGCTGTGCTTTTTCCCATGCCATACAAGCCAACAAGCATTATTCTTGTTTGTTTTTTCTTTGCCAGGATAATCTCCTGCTTTTCCTTTCCGACAATGTTTAGCAGCTCATCATGAAGCAGCTTTATCATATGTTCTCTTTTTTCAACACCCTTTATCTTCTCGTCAGCAGCTGCCTTTCTCAGTTTTTCGCTTAGCTGCATGACAAGCTGGACATTAACATCTGCCTCAAGAAGCGCTCTCTGCAGCTCTCTGACAACAGATTCAATTGTCTTTTTGTCTATGAATATGGCTCCAGCTATCTTATCAAATGTATTTCTTAGTGCAGATGCGAGCTTGTCAAGCATGCTAATATTAGCAAAAAAAGGTATAAAAAGGTTGTTGGCGCATGGCTTTTTCGGTGATGGGTTAAGTTTTTATATTTATATTTCCTCTGCCATAAATGAGGAAGAAAACAAAACTTGCCATAATCTTATTTGCGATTATAGCATGCATGGCTGTTCTTTTATGGATTATCCTGCTTATCCCGGGTGAAACAGAAGAGAAGCACCTTACAGGGGAGATGTTTGTAAGCAAGATTATTGATGGCGACACTGTTATTGCTGAAGGCGAGAGCGTAAGGCTTTTGGGGATAGATGCTGATGAGAAAGGGTATCCCTGCTATAGCGCAGCCAAGGAAAGGATAGAAGAGCTTGTGCTGAACAAAGAGGTTAAGTTTGAGGCAGATGCAGAGGATATGGACCAGTATGGCAGATACCTCAGATACATTTTTCTTGAGGGTAAAAATATAAACCTTCAGCTTGTGCAGGAGGGGCTAGCAGTCGCAAGGTTTTATCCTGAAAACACAAAATACAAGCAGGAGATTATAGACGCGGAGAAGCAGGCAAGGGAAAACAAAACAGGGTGCAAGTGGCAGGATTGACAAGCAAGGGACACTATTCAGATTCTCCGAAAGATTTAAATAGTACATGTGAATTATAATTCACATAATGAAAAGCAGATGCTACTTGTTTTTTGAAACATTGGGTACAAAATTAAAGATAGGTATAATTACTGAGCTTAAATATGGGGCATTAAATGTGAATGAGTTGGCAAGACGGCTTAATCAGGAGAGAAGCAAGGTTTCGCATGCCCTGCTGTCATTAGGAGAATGTGGTTTTGTTAATGCCAAAAAAGAAGGCAAAACAAGGATTTACTCATTAAATAAGGAAACGATAATCCCACTGATTAATCTTGCTGAGAGGCATGTTAAAAAATACTGCAAGGCATGCAGAAAGC
>CAYMCA010000016.1:0-16833 GCA_964388875.1 Candidatus Woesearchaeota archaeon | reverse complement strand
AAAAACAAGGAGATGTTTGTATATAAATCTATCTCACGTTAAGTATACATTATCTGGGGGGAATACAGCAATAACTTTATCAGAAGGGCGCCATAAAATTAATCGTCTTTTACTTCAATTCTCTCGCCGTCTTTATATTTATACACCTTTCCTTCTTCCTCGCCGCTGCATAACTTATGCGAGCCGTCACAGAATGGTTTATTCTTACTTAGCCCACACATGCAAATCCATTTGCTTTCACCACCCACTTTTACTTCCATTGGGTCTTTTTCTTTATGTATTGCAATTCTTGCCATTTTTATATCAACGATACTTTATTGTATATAATGATAATCTGAGGGTATATAAATGTGAGGGGGGTGTAAGAGAAAAGGATGACTGCACCAAAAGATGAGAAAATGTTTGATGCCCGTTTATCATCAAAAGGGAGAGAGTTATATATACTTTTATCTATAATCTTATCTCCTTGTCTAACCATTCGATCTTTTTTCCTTGCTTCCTCTGCCAGAATATATCTTCCCAGATATAATGAACTGCTAGCGCAGACCATTTGCCCCAGTTTTTGTTTACATATTTTATTATCTTTTTAACAGGAACTAATTCTTTGTTAAAAAGCAATCTCGATAGAATCTTTTGTTGCCAAGGTGCAACGTGTTCAAATATATCACAGTGATGTAGTGCCTCTTGTAATAATATTCGAGCTGTTTCTGGACCAACACCATATAATTTCAATAATCTTTCTCTCGCTTCTTCTACTGACAGGTTCCTTAATTCAAATTCATCGATTTTCTCTTCAACAAAAGTCTTTGATAAGTTGATAAACAATTTTGCTCTATAGCCGACTTTTAAATTTCTTAGCTCTTCTTCAGGCACTTTTATAATCTCTTCAGGGTTCCAAAAAGTATAGACCTCTTTATTATCAAAACTAACTTTAATTCCATACTTTTTTACCATTATATCCGTCATTTGAACTGTTCGTTTTACAATAGTGTTTTGCAGAAATATTCCTATCATTAAGAGACCATATAAATCCTGAGCACAACTGCCGTGCATTCCATACCATCTTTTTAAAAATGGAGATAAAACATTATTATCTTTTAGTTTATTGAAAAACTCTGATATATCTCTATTAAACTCAAATCTAAAATTAAGTTCATCTGTGATACTATCTATTTCTTTACTTGATAAATTCCGTTCAGAGAAGATAGTTGCTTTAATTTTAGGTTTTGTTATTGTGCCAGTATTCTCCATTCTAATTCCATAAATCTTTTTATTAGACTTCATTGCGAACCAGTATTTTCCTGTTTCATAAATCTTTAAGGGGTCGGGATAATGTGATGGCTTAAAGACCGTAGCATCAAAATTATAAGGGAATATTGGATTTAGCATTAAAGATTTTTTCTTGTTTAAAGTTATACACCCTGCCATAAGTTTATTAAATATTTTTTCTTTATAACTCTTTCTTCACTCTATCTCCCCCTTCCCCCCACAGGAGTTTTGCCTGAGTTTCAATCTCTTTGGTTGTCTGCCCTGCTTTTTCACGGAATTTAGCCATTTTGCTTTTTTCCTGCTCTATATTGCCTTGCATGCCCTGGGCTTCAAGGCTTAGCCTTTTTATATCATCCTCTAGGGCTCTTATCTGCGCTTCTATAGGCGCTTCTGCTTCATGCCTGCTCTTTAATTTTTTGGCTTTTAGCCTTGTCTCTTTTATCCTTTCAGCATCAAAATCCGGCTTGATTTCCTTTATTATCTGCGCTATCTGAAGATTATCATCATTTTCAAGGGCTGACTTGAAATTTTCAGCATATTCCTTTAGAATCTGGCTTTTCTTCTTCTCATAATGAAAATATTTTGAAAGGTATTTAATATCAATCTCCTGCTTCAGGCTGAAAATCTCCCTGTCAAGCTCGCCTGCCCTCTCTCTTAGCCCTTCTTTTTCCCCAAGAAGCTCTTTATACTCGCTGCTGTTTTTTATCTCTTCAAGCCTTTTCTCTCTTTCAAGCTTTTGTTTTTCAAGCCCTTTTAAATTCTCTTCAAGGTTTTGCATGGAATTTTCAATCTGCAGCCCTGCTTTTTTCTCATCCTCAAGCCTTAGCATAAGATTTTTCAGCTGGCTTGCTGTTTTTTCCCTTTCAAATATATCCTTATTTTGTGTTATAATGCTGTTAAAGCTCTCTGAAAAGGCTTTAATTGAATTTCTCACATCATCAATCTCTTTTCCTATTAATATCGTGGCTTTTTCAAGGGCATTAATGGAGTTTTTCCTGAAATTCTCAAAAATAATGCTTATCTTTTCAAATGTCAGAATTCCACTCGTTTGTAACGAGTGGTTTGAACCGCTCGTGGAATTCTGAGCATGCTCAAGAACCACACGAAGCTTCAGAAACTTTGGTTTCTGATAGTCATCAAAAATCAAAGATTTTTGAGATGTGGCATTATCATGCCACCTGTCTTTGACAGGTGGTTCTTGACAATAATCCCTGTCAATTGAAAGATTTTCAAGCTCATCTATAAGCTTCTGAAGGCAAGAGATATAGTGATTAAGATTTTCTTTGACTATAAACTTCAGCCTTTCAGGCTCCTTTTTCTCGTCAATGCCTATGTTTCTCAGGGTTGATATATGCCCTTTGAGCTCAGAGTTTAGCTGAAGAATGCCCTGCCTTGCCTGCTGGCGGGCATCCTGAATTCTCTTGTTAAGATTTTCAAATTCTACCCCTATCTCAGCACTCAAGTTTTTAAGTACTATCTTCTTGGCTTCTTCCTGCCTGCCTTTTTCCTGTTTTCTGCCAATTCTGAAAAAATCCAGCCATGACATTTTAATAGAAAGGCGGGGGGATATTAAAGGTTTGCCTGTACTCAACGACATTTATATCTCCCCATTACCTCTCTCCCTGTCAGCTGCTCCCAATCTGCAGCCCGTCTATGCGCCCCCTAAACCATTTTTGGTCTGTGGGGGCAGAAGGGAGATAGCCTGCATAAATATTATGTGTGTTTGCTGTGTCACTTCACCCACATAAAAATCTTGAATTTTTTTGGCGAGTATGCTGTGAGGGTTGCGCTTATGAATGTTTCTTTTGCATACACCTCTTTGCCTTCAATGTATACAGGCATCCCGCAGACATCATCGGGCGGGCATACCTTTGTTGTAAAATTAAGGCTTTTTGGAATTCTTGGCTCAATAAAGGCATTAATCTGCGCAATCCCTGCGCTGTCTTCTGCAAGTACTGAATCCCTGAACCTGCTGTTTGAAGAAACCTCGCGCAGAATGCCATCTTCAATGCTGTAAATCTGGTCCTCAACACTCGTATTTTTAGACTGCTGGGCATACAGGTAAACTGAAGCACCTGCTATAATCAATATTGCAAATACAACCTCTATAATCCTCAAAAGCGCCTTTTTGCCCCTCATTTTTTTACCATGCCTGAATGTTCAGCACAGCGTTAATTGATGTGCTGTTTTCATATAAAATCTTTATTGTTTCGTCTCTTGATATGACAACTGCTGACTTTGGCTTTTCTCTTAATGCATTTATCAAAACACCTTTGTCAATATTCCTTATTGAAAAGCTAAAATCGCTATTCTTTGGAAAATCAAATCTCTCCTTAAGCGCTTCATAATCACTCCAATAAGTTGAATTAAGCGACAGCGCCCTGTTGAAGAAAACAGCTTTTTCTGCCCTTATCTGCCCAAGCGCAATATCCTCTGGCTGCGGCGTTGCAAGTGTTGCGCAGGCAGGGGCGCTGGTTTCAATAAAAACCTCTGAGGAAAATATCCTGTAGAACACGCCTGAATTCTTTATATTCATTGTGCCCGCTCCCTTTGCCGAACTGATTATCCCTTCCTCAGAATCTCTTATTATTGTTTTATTGTTTCCGATGATGCCGGCGATGCCGAGCTGTTCAAGGCTAACCTGAAAGCATTCCTCTGAAACGCCATTAAGCTCAAATGATATTGTTGTGGCATCCACAGATGAATTCTTCTGGATTTCATAACTTACAATGTCAAGAAGCGCCTTGCTCGGCTCAACCTTCTTCTGGGGATTTATAAACACAAGTATGAAAAGCAGGAATGATATAAAAAGCACGAATGAGAGTATCATCTCTATATGCGCTGCGCCTCTTCTGCCTTCTGCCCCTTTTCTTCTGGCGGCTTTGTATTTTTTTAATCTTTCCATGTTTTAAGCTGTTATGAACAATCTCGCAGCTGCTGAGATAAGGTATGCGAGAGCCATTAGTATGAATGAATGCTTGATGCCTGCTTTCAGGCTTCCCTCTGCAAGCTTCCCTATAACCAGCCCTGTGAAAAGCCCCTGCGCAAGCAGCAGTGAGATGAATATTGTGGATATCTCGCCTAATGCCATAGCGCTGACTTTTATCTGGCTTTCATCGCCCAGCGCGCCTGCGCTTGTTATCTCTGATGTCATTGGGATTATTTTGTACTGCATGACAAGCATTATAATAATAAAGATGACGAATATGATGTACCCCTGGACAACAAGGTTGTAGATTGCAGCCCTTCTTTCCTTCCTGAGGGTTTCAATCTCTGCGACTGATTTTGAAACAGACTCCAGAATGTTTTCAATATTGCCGCCTGCCTGCTCTGCCTCTCTTATCAGCTCAACAGACCTTATAACCGTCCTTGAGTTAACATCCCTTGCGAATGTTGACAGTGCGTCTTTGACAGGTATGCCAAGAGAAATCTGGTTCACAAGCTTTCTTACATACGGGTTCAATACGCCGTAATCCTTGTCCCTTATGTTTATTATGCTCCTGCTTATCGGCGTGCCTGTCTTTACGCTCTCAACAAGGTTTCTCGAAAACTCAAGGAACTTTTCGTCCTTCTCTTTTTCTGACTCTGACTCTGTCAGTATTGAGATAAAAAAAGGCAGTATTCCAATAATGACTGATATGCCTATGACAAGCGGAAACATCCTTTCTGCCCTGAGGAATACTACAGAGAGTATTATTGCAACCAGCGCAAACCCCAAGCCTATTATGTGTGTCTTTTTGATTTCCATTGTAAATAAAGCAAGGCTCGTTTCTTGTTTTGTGTCCTTGCCATTTTCTTTATCTCCATTTTTTCTTTCAGTTTAACTTTTTTGTGCATTGTCAAAAACTCTCGGCTTCAGAGCGTGTCTGAGTTTTTGAGCATGTCAAGATTTCATAAAATCTTGAGCACTATCAGAAACATAGAGTTTCTGAAGCCCCAAAAATGCCTTCGCGAGAGAGCATTTTTGATGTTTCATGCAATCTTCGGCTGTTTTAGGTGCAAAAACAGCAAAAATATTATGTTAAGCAGCGAGATTGCCATCACTATTGCAAATGCCATCACGCCCGGATTTGTCAGGAATGTGCTTATTCCGCTTATGCCCATGAGAACCAGCAGCAGGACAAGCATCATAGGCGCAGCCACAGCAACGCTGATATAAATGTCCATAAATGTCTCAGCCGTTCTTGTGTTTTTCTCTTTTTCAAGCTTGAAATCAAAAAGCAGGGTTTCTGCCCTCTTGTCAAGAAATTCTGTCATTGAGCCGCCTGTTGAGATGGTTGTGGCTAATCCATTAAACAGCTCCGAGAGTTTTCTGTTTGGTGATATTCTTGCAGCATCCCTAAGGGCGCTGACAAGGTCCATGCCATAAAAGTTTATCATGTTAAGCAGCTTTCTGATTTCCTTTGAAGTATACGGGTTTTCCCTGCTCTGGCTTATAATCTTGAATATGTTTGTCGGCTCAAGCCCGGAGCCGGCGATAGATGACATGTGTATTGCAACAAAAGGCAGCTCTTCGTCTATTCTCTTCTCTGCCGCCTTCTTCTCGCTTGACGGATAAAAATAAGCTGCAAAAAAGGTTAGGAGCGGAATGAGCAAAACAAGCCATGAGAATTTTATAATGCTGAGCGCAGCGCCTGTTCCAATGTAAAAAACAAGCAATATAATAAGCGCAGCCAGGCAGAGAAAAAAGGCAAGCGTAGTTGAGAGAAGCATCATTGAAACATATGTGTTGGCAATAATCGGGATGTTTGCTTTTTTAAGCTCAATGTTTATATTCCTGAAATAGCCCTTTGCTATCAGCCTGCTTGTCATGCCGGAAAAAAACCTGTTCGCAATCTTTGCATAAACATTTACCCTTATTTTTTCTTCCCTGCCGCCTGTTTCTGCACTGGTTTTTTGCCTTGCCCTGAGCTTTTTGATAAGCTCTTCGCTTATCCCCAGCTCCTTGACAAATCTTTCCTTGTCCATATCTTTTATCACAACGCCTTTTTTCTGCATATCATGATTTTTGTAGCTTATGCTGACAAGCCTGTCTTCTCTGGGCTTAGCCTCTGCCCTTTTCTGCGCAGGCGAAGAAGGAGGCAGGGCGCTTGATGTTGAGATATTGTCAACAAGCGCAGGAATAGCGTCATTAAGAATGCCAAACTGCCTCTGCAGTGAGTTTAAGGCAAATGCAAGCAGCTTTTGCTCATTCATGCTTCTTGCTGATTTAATCATTTCATTGTAGAAAACAATTTCTCTCATTATCTCTTTTTCGTTGGCAATATTTGACCTCAATGCTTCAAAGCTCATTTTACCATTTTTTTCGCAAATCCTGTTTATTTTTTTTCATCTGCCAGCTATTTTGCAATGTCACTTATCTTGGCATGTGCATAAAGAACATTCTTTTTTGCCTGCTCAAAGCCCTCAATGTCCTTTTTATCATATGCTTTTTTAAGCTCTTCAACATGATACTCCAGAGCCTTTATCAGTTGTGACAGAACAGGAATGTTTTTCTCGCTAATCATCTTCACCTCTTATCAATTATTTTTGCCTCTTTTAGCTTTTTTTTTGGTTAATCCTTTAATGTCAGAAATTAAACTGCATCATTTATGATGTGGACGCAACATTACCACTTTAATTTCTGAGCATCCTAAAAACAAGAGGCTTTGCAAACCACACACTAAAGTGTGTGGTGCCCCATTGTTTTTTTGATATTCATAAATCTATACCTAAGAACCTGAATGATTTAACAAGATTTGTTCTTGGGTAGATAGGAAATGACAATAAGTCTTTTCAAATAAATTTGTCATTTACTATATATAAATCCTTTGTTTCCACTGCATGTATTATAGTCTAAGAACAAAATATTTGAGCAGTTTTTTGTTCTTATCCTATCTATCAAAGGCCTAAATCTGCTCAATTTTCAAGGTCCTTTGCTATAGCCACTCTAGCCAAGAAGTATAGACATTATTTTATGCCAAAGCTGTGCAAAACCTCTTCAGGGTTCTTGTAATAATCATTTATGATTTTCTGAACCTCTTCAAAGCCGAATATGCCTTTCTTGTACATCTCATAAAGCAGCCTTGCCCTGAGCGCAAACTCGCTTGAAAGCTGCTCTATTGACAGCCCGTATCTTTTGGATATCTTTTCAAATGCACCCATTGCTTTTTTGGAGTAGAATTTATCCTCTGATGAGTTCCATTCAAATGGGGTGTTAGTCAGGGCAATGCCGTCCGTATTTACATCAACTATCTCAACAATCTCCCTTAACTTTCTTGTTTCCTGCTTATTAACAACAGCATGAGCCATTATTGCAACAGCATCAAGCGTTGTCAGAAGTGTCGGTGGAAGCTCTATTGGCGGGGTTTCAAGCCTCTTGATTACAGTGTCAACAGAGTCAGCATGCATCGTGCTCAGCGAAGAATGCCCTGAAGCCATCCCCTGGAACAGCACAAATGCCTCCTTGCCCCTCACCTCGCCAACGATGACATAGTTTGGATTCTGCCTGAAAGAGCTTTTCAGCAGGGCAAATAAGTCTACCTCGCCCATTCCCCCCATGCCTATGCCTGCCCTTGCCACGCTCGGAAGCCAGTTCTCGCGCGGAATATTAAGCTCGCGGGTGTCTTCAATTGATACAACCCTCGCCTCTGGAGGAATGAAGAATGCAATAGCATTCAGCAGCGTTGTCTTGCCAGAGCCAGTGCCGCCTGTTATAAGGATGCTGCCCTTGTATTCAAGCAATAGCCATAAGTAAGAAAGCATCTCTGGGCTGGCAGAGTTCATTGAAATCAGCTGAGTAGGCGTCCATGGAACCTTTGTGAACTTTCTTATGCTGAAAGTCGGCCCCCTTGTTGTTATGTCTGTTGTATAAGTTGCATTAATCCTTTCCCCCCCGGGAAGAGTGCCGTCAAGTATAGGGGAGGCGTATGAAATATACCTGCCTGCCCTCTGCGCCAGCTTTTCAACAAAGCTTGCGAGATATGGCACAGAGTTAAATATAATATTTGTCTTTATGTTTCTGTATATCCTGTGCACTATATAGACAGGCGTGTTCATTCCATTGCATTCAATATCCTCTATAAAATAATCCCTTATCAGCGGCTCAATCTCATTAAGCCCTATGAAGTTTCTGAAAAGATAGTAAAAAATCTTGTTATACTCCATGTCTGAAACCTTCAGCGAAAGCTCAGAGATAATAAGCTTTGCTGTCTTGTTGATATACCCTATGAGGGCTTCCTGTGTTTTTTCAACAACAACATCAACATTTATCAGCTCCCTCATTGCTGTCTCTATCTTGCCAAGAATTTCCTTCTCTTCGCTTGTGAGCACCGGCTCTTCAACCTCATAAATCAGCTCGCCCTCTTCTTTGTTGAAGTATATATGAACAGAGACATAAGGAGCGATAAGGACATACCTGACATCTATCTTTGTCTTGTCTGTTATCCTCGGCAGCGCAGGGATGTTTGGCGTTATGTCTATATTTATTCCACCTGCTTCGTTTTCCATGCTTGTGATTTCATTGCCAGAGCCAGCGCCTTCAATGCCTATTCCCTGCTGTTTCATATTCCTCTTTTTAGCCTCTTTTTTATATAGAATACTGCATTTAAATATTTAAGGTATACTAAGAACCCTAGGCAAAAACAGCTTCTCTCTTCAGCAGCCTTTCTTCAAGTGCCGTGCTTGCTATATTTCTGTTCCTTCCAAGCAGAGGCCTTGCGAAACTCGGGCCATGATAGTCAGAGCCGTATGTTATCAGCAGTTCATTCTGCTTTGCATAATCTTCATACATTTTGTATCCTTTTTCATAAAAATTCAGCTGTACCTCTATTCCATCCAGGCCCTGCATCCTTAAAAATTCAACTTCTGAAATGTCTCCAACATCCAAAGGCGGGTGCGCAAGTATGACAATACCGCCGGCATTATGCACTGTTTTTATTGCATCACCTGTTTCTATGCCGCCCCGTTTTTTCAGGCTCCCTGCTATTCCTTCTTTTCTGAGATAAAAGCTCATGAGCTCCTCGGCAGAGGCATTGTTATGCCTTTGGTGTATCCACTCCCTGCACTCCCTGTCAAGCAGCATAGTCATCAGGATGTTGTATTTTCCAAGCCTTGATTTTGGGAAGTATTGCTTTACTTTTTCTATGCCAATAGGCATGCCATAATCAGCAAGGAGCAGTGTTCTCCGCCTGCATGCATCCTCCTGCACTGATTTGGAATAATCCAGCAGCTCCAGGATTCTTCTGTTTTCAGCATCAAAGTTCAGTGCCAGCAGGTGGTACTTTGGCGTTGTTAATTCTGCGCCGGATATCAGCCCAAGCCCCCATCTTTCAGCTTCTCTTTTTGCCTCTTCATATCCTGCTATTGTGTCATGGTCTGTCAGCGCAAGGATGTCTGTTCCTTTCAGCTTGGCTGCTGTAACAAGCTCCTGCGGCGAGCTTATCCCGTCAGAATAAGCTGTATGCGTGTGCAAATCTATGTATTTTTTCTGTTCCATGCATTAAGCACGAAACAGAAAGATTTATATATTTCTTATATTAATTATATAAATGATATAAACTGAGCGAATAAGGCTCAAGCAAACACTGAAAGACAAGCAGAGAATGAAAAGAAAAATAATAAAGCAGGCAGGCAGGGCTTTTACAATAACACTGCCTGTGGAATGGATAAGGCAGAATGATTTGTCTGAAAAGTCAGAAGTTGATTTGGAAATAAAAGATAAGTCTCTTGTTGTAACATCGGGCAGAAGGGCTGCCGGAGAGAAGGTGAAAATAGATGTTAATGAATCGGGCAGGAGAAATATCTCAAGGATTATCAATGCGCTTTATGCCAGGGGCGTTGATGAGATTGAACTGCTCTCTGCAAAAGACATATCCTCTGTTCTTTCCCAGCTTTTAAACCAGAACCTGGGATATGCCCTTGTAAAGCAAAGCGGGAACAGCTTCATTATAAGGGATATTGGCGGGGGCAGCTACCAGGGCCTGGATGAGATTTTCAAAAGGGTGTTCCAGATGATTATCCTTTTTTATGAGTCAGCAATAAATGACATATTCGGAAAAGAAAAAGAAACCATTGAAAGCTTAAGGGCGAGGGAAGTGGAAGTAAACAAATTCTGCCTGTTCCTTCAGCGTGCAATAAGCAAGCTGTCTTATCCCGACACCACTAAAGGCAGGGCATTGTTTACATACTCCTTTGCGCTGGAGAAGATTAGCGACGAGATTCACCGGCTGTGGAGAACCAACATAGAAAACAAAAATAAAGTCAAAAAATCAAAGTCATTAAAGGAGCTGGCAATGCTTTCAAGCGAAGCCCTGGGAAAATCATTTGACTTTTACTACCAGTTTAATCCTGAAAGGGTTAAGGAGGTTTATGAGATAAAAACCGAGGCAATGGAAAAAGCCATCTCTTTTATCAGGCTTGACAGCTATACTGCAATGTTCATAAGGAATATCATGAAGATAGCAGAGGATTCAGCAGACTTAAGCCATCTCGCTTTGATGATGAAGCTGTAGTGATTTTTGTGCTCAATCACCAGAAGCATGCCCTTCTGGCGCATGTCAAGAACCCTGCGCTAAAGCACAGGGCGTGCTCGGGTTCTTGAGCACTATCAAAAATGTCTTTGCTTTCTGCGAGTCTTCAAAAACCAAGAGGTTTTTGATAGTGCTCGGAAATGCCTTTTAATTTTGCATTTCTGACATAAAACAGACAGGGTACTCAAAGAGCATTTTTGAAGTCTGCAATCTCCTTCGGCATCAGGTAAGGAATGCCGTAATTGCTCGCAGGAAATGATGAGAAATCATAATCTATCTTGAAGGCTTTTAAAAAAGCCTCATGCGCCTTTCTTGTGTGCCTGCCCAGTATTCCATTAAAATTCTTTTCAAGCTCGCCAGCCATGTTCCTTTCAGATATAATTGCAGAAACCTCCTCTCTTTTTTGTATTATAGGCAGCAAGCCAACAAGCCTGCCGTCTCTTGGGTCTCCTGTTGATTCATGCCAGTTGGAATGAAGCAGCTCTGAAAACTCATGCGGCAGGCTTTCAGCATAGCTTTTTATCTCCTCTTTGTATGCCTTCCACACACCCTGAATCTCAGGCAATCCTGATTTAAGCGCAGATGAAAGAATCTGCGTAGAGATGATGTTGTCAATAAAAGGCTGCCTTAATTTTATCCTTCCTTCAATATTGTCCGTGCAGCAGCTGTACACCCGCAGCTCTGTCCTGCATTCTGGCTTTTCCCCTGAATCATGGCAGGGCTCTGCATCTTTATTTATATACACATATCCCTTGCTCATCAGGCGCGCCATTCTCTTGAGCCTTAAGTCTTTTTCAGCTATTCTTGTTCTTGATTTGCTGATAATCCTGTGTGGAAATGCAATATACCTTGCATCCTCTCCAAGCTCTCCCTGTATTGATATATGGTATGCCATGTCCTGCCCGTCCCTGCCTGCGCTGAAAAGCCCCATCTTATGCAGCAGTGCAATCCCCAGGATGTGGCTGTGAAATGCAATTGCAGGCCTGAAGGCTGCCTCAACTATCTCTTTATACTCCGGCCTTCTTGGAGAATTAATTCCAAAATATCTTAAAGCCTGTTTCCATGCAAAGCTCGTATTAAGCTCTGATTTTGTAACCTGAATCTCGCAGCCAACAGGCAGGAGGAATTTGGAGTAAAGAGCTTCTGTTTCAGCAAGCCTGTCCTCTAATCCGCCTATGCCCAGATAATGCGCAAGGTTTAGCGCGCCTCTTGCGCCGGCTGAAAGCCTTTTATCCTGCTTTGGAAGTGCAGATTCTTTGATGACTGCAAGCCTTGCCAGCGGGAAATTGTCTTTGTCGCTGTCGCTTACAGGCCATGATTTAGGATAAGGGGAGTATAGCCTGGCAGACTCTTCAGAAATCCTTGAAAGCGCAAGCCATTTTGAGCGCAGCAGGATGTTCTCCTCGGCAAATGCTTCCTCAAAATTCATCTGCAGTATAACCCTTGCATAGTCAACCAAAAAAGAGCCCATGTTCTTTTTGCTTACGCTAAGCTCCTCTCCAAGATTCAAGCCCTCATCAATTATATGCCTCTTGAAATACCTGTAAGGGGCATGCGAGACAACAGCGCCTGTTAAAAGTTCTTTTGTGCGGTAGTCAAATGGGTTTTGCTCCTTTTTCACATCCAGATTTCTAACATCGCTTTCCCTGGCTGCTGCCGTGAAGAGCGATAGGTCAATATTATTCTCAAGGCATATTGAAATTGGGCTTTGCATTTCAAATGAGTTTGGCAAGAGCTGCCTTGAGATTTCGCTTATTCTTCTCATCCATTCATTTGGCTTTGGTGAGCCTGCCATTTCCTGCGATACAAACATAAAGCCCCTGCCAAGCAAATCCAGCATTTCAGGGCAGGCATCAGAATTAGAATAGCCAAACCTGAATATAAGCTCTGGCACAACACCTGGCTTTTTGGCGTAATTCTCTGCGAGCCACACAGGATTGAGCAGAAAGCCAATCCATGAAGGGGCATGCGCTTTTTCCGGGAAGCGGTAAAAATCCAGCAATGGAAATATAAGCCCTGTATTTCCTGAATAGCACAGCACCTGCGCAATCTCATGTGCTTCCGGCTTGTTCAGCAGGGGAAGAGCCTCTTCTGCATGGCTGGGATATTTGTAAGATATTGCCTTTGCTGCTGCTTTTCTGACCTCTGCATTTTCATGCCTTAAATTATCCTTAATATACGGAAACAGAACTCCATTTTTCGGGTTGTCTATGTAAGAAAGCGCAGTAAGCACCTTCTGCCTTATCCCATCAGAAGATGAAAGCCCGGCAATCACCCTCTCAATGAACTGCTTGTCCTGAATCTGCCTGCTCATCTTTCTTGCCACAGCCTTCTGCACAAGCTTGTTGTCAATTTCAAAGAATTCAAAGAGGTTCTCGTCATTGATTTTGGAATAAACTGAGCTAATCAGGGGCTTGCAGCTTTTAGACTCAAAGTGCGATTTTGCTATCTCTTCAAGCAGGTTTGTGCTCATCTTCTTGCAATCCTCCCCAGAACAAGCTGAGGTGCTGTCACCTCTTGCAAATCAGGTTATAAAACTTTAAAAATCTTTCTAAGAAGTCACGCCTCTCTCAGGTCAATCACGCCTCCAAAGCTGGTTTCACTGCCATTATTCTCTATCAGGAGCTTGTAAGGGGACGGAGACTTGAAAAGCTGTTTTTCCTGCTCCATTCCCTGCCATCTTATGTCAAACCTGCCGGAATAGTTAAGCATGAGCTCTACGCTATTTACCTTCCCCTTCTTTTCTGTCTTTGTGATTATTTCGCCAATATAGGTAATCCTGCCCGGCTCGCTGTATGCATACCTGCTGTCAGGCAGTACAAATATAATTTTGTCGCCTGTCCCGTTTATGTCAATCTCGCCCCTGCCTATCTTGAAATAAACTGTCCTTATGTTTCCTGCTGTAAACCCAACCTCCATGATTTTTGAGTCAATCTCATTTAATGCAGTTATTGTCTGCTCAATCACAGCCTTGTCTTTCATCTCATTTATCTTAGGCATGGCAAACGCCAGAACAAGCCCTATGATGCTCAGCCCGATGAGCATGTATACAACTGTTTCAACCCATACCTGAGCCCTGCGCGATTCTGCACTCTCTGCCATTTTTGCCTCTTTTTCAAGCATCTTTTAATTTAAAATTAGATAACAGAATATACTTTAAATATCTTGCTGATAGTGCTTATGAATAGATTAAAATTGAGAAGTTAGATTCTGAAAGCACTCTTTGCATATATGAAACTTCTTGACATTATTCTCTTTATCTGGCGGGCTAAATAAGATAGCTCCAAATTCTTCTAATTCGTTCTTGCATTTTTCACAAACAGGTTTTATGCTCATGTAATTAAAAAGAGTGTTAATATATAAACCTGTTGGGCCCATAAGGCGATTAAAATAAACATGCAGTATCTTCAAGAATTTTATGCCCTGTGCATTTTCAGCATATCTGGGAGAGCTCTGTTGTATCAGTTGCCTGGTCGCAGTCCCTGCCATTTGCCCTTGCGATTAAAGAGGCGCTCTCTGCATTCGTGCACCCGCTGCATTTAAGGGCATATGTCAGGCTTCCGCCTTTTGGAGGGAGCTGTATTGATGTGTTTCCGCCAAACATCTCCACATCTGCAGCTGTGCCATTCTTTATTGTTAAAGGAGTGGATGAGCCCGACTTATATACAACTGCTTTAATCTCGTCTATGTCAATGTCTCCGACATTTATTGTGACAAATGTTCCTGTGCTGTTTGAGCAGGCATACCCTGAATCATCAAAGCTCAGCTTTCCAAGCATGTCAAAGCACGACTGCCCCTGCGTCAGCTTGCTTCTTGCAAAATTTATCAGGATAGGGGTTATTATTGCTATGGCTGTTATGACAATGAGTATGATAAGCACGGTTGCTATTACCTCTGACACTGCTTTTTTCCTGTGCATAGAATTGATTTTTATCATCTGCAAAGCTTAAACCTCAATCTCCTTTCCACTATCTTCAGGGCATGTATACTCCTTAATCTTACCGCTGTTTACCTTTCCGAGCAGCATAGGAACTATGTTTATGCTCTCATATCCTGCAGTGCTGCCCAGTGAAACTGATTTTGCCTCGCCCTTTGTCAGGTCAACCTTTACTATCTCCGGCTCTTTCCTGAATTTGGATATCTTTAAGACGCTGAGAGATGAGATTGGGATATTTCCTGTATTTTTTACGCTTAAGCTGCTGCCTCTCAGCTCTGCCTGAAAGCCAACCTCGGTGCATGCCTGCTCTATTGCCTTGTCGTTCTTTACAATCGCCTCAGGAATAAACCTCCTCGCCCACAAGAATATGATGGCAATAAGTATGATGGTTATTGCAACAAGCAGAACAGTGGCAATCACAGGAGAAACTGCTTTGTTATCAGCCCTGCTTGCATTATTCACCCTCTTTTCTTTCATTATTAACTGAATGCAGAATAGTTTAAAAATGTTTGTTTTGACTCGCTTACCAGCAAAAAAGATTTGTTGTTTCATCAAATCCATGCATGACATTAAAATTCTGGACAGCCTGCCCTGCTGCTCCCTTTATAAGATTGTCCAGTGAAGAAATAATAATAGTCCTACTGCCATATGCTGAAACTTTGATGGAGCAATAATTTGTTCCAATTACATTTTTTGTCTCAATATCTTCTCTTATCTCAATAAAAGGCACTGAATCATAAAATTTCTTGTACAGCTCTTTTAGCTTATCAGAGCCATTATACCTGCAAAAAATAGTTGAGATTATTCCCTTGTGTGCTGTGTCTATTCTTTGCGGCACAAACAGGGCATTCTCCACTCCTAAAATCTTTTCTATTTCTGCAATCTGCGGATGTGCCCTGCCTTCCTTATATGTTGAAAAGTTATCTGCCTTTTGCGCCTGCAGCCCAGCTCCTGAAATGCCGCTTGTTGAGGCTATGCAAATATCAGATATTTTTCCTTTCAAAGGAACCAGCCCCAAAATAACAGATGTTGCATAGCAGCCAGGGTTTGCGACCCTTTCAGCATTTTTTATCTCTTCTTTGTTTATCTCGGGCAGGCCATAAACCCAGCCGCTATCAAGCCGATGGTCAATGCTTAGGTCTATTAATCTTTTTCCGCCAAAATCGGGCAGATAGTCCTTGCTGGCACCAGGGGGCAGGGCAAGAAAAACAAATTCAGACTTTTTTACCAGCCTTTCATACCCAGCTCTTTCACTTTTCCTTTCCTTTCTGCTAACCTTGTATATCCTGTCTACACGAGGATGCCTTCCAAGAATCTCAATTAAGCTATTTCCAGCATTGCCTGTGCAGCCGACTACTCCGACACTTACCATTTTAATGTTATTCTTCCAAACTCTTATGATTTTTAAAACATTTATGTTCTCTTATGCCTATAATGAGAAATATACAATAGGCTGCGCAGAAGTTACCTCAACACCCTTATAAAAACTATCTCCAGCATATGGATAATGAATATTGCTGTGCCGCCTGCAATCTTGATTAAAGAGCCCGCAAATCTTCTGCCGATGTCCCTGAAGCCGTCATAAATCAGGAATAATGAGAAAAGGACTGCAATAATGTCTATTGATAAGACATCAAAATAGAGGATTTTTTCCTGGGAGTAATAGCTTGTTATAATTGGGGCTAATATGGCTGTTATCAGAATCATAATAGAAACCGCAATTAAAACCTTATTTCTGCTCTTCTTGTCTCTCATCTTATAAAATTCTCTTACTTATTCCAGTATTCAAATGGGTCAGGATGCGAAGCCATGCCGTGCGCTTTCTTGTAGACATCAAAAATCTTAAAGCAGATGTTTCTTGCCTTTTCCTCTGCCAGCTTTCTTACCATCTTTTCAACCCAGTCATCAGGCCTGGCGCCCTTTTCCTTCAGCATTTTTATTCTGGCAGCTTTCTTGCCTTTTTCTTCATCCTTGTCTTCCCCGTCCTTGGCTGGCTTTTTCCTCCCAATGCCTATTAATGCAGAAAAAGGGTTTATGTCCTCTTCCTTTGCCCTCTCCCTTGCCTCTTTTTCACTGTCACTTTCTTCTTACAGCAATACATCAATGTCCACTTTCATC
>CAYMCA010000015.1:0-17137 GCA_964388875.1 Candidatus Woesearchaeota archaeon | reverse complement strand
CATCCAAAAAACAAGGGGCTTTACAAACCGCACCTTTTAAGGCTTCAAAGTTCAAAGAACTTTGATAGTCATCAAAAATCATAGATTTTTGAGATGCGGTGCCCCATTGTTTTTTTGATCGCGTTGATAGTCATAGCCATAACGCGCTATATTGGCAGCCTTATTGGCTCGGCATTTATTTAGCTTGAAGCCCTTGGCAGATTATCCACGCCTTTTACAAATGCTATTCACTTTGGCGCTTTCTATAAAAAAAATAAAAAAAATCAAGAAAAAAATAAAAAATAAACCAAAAAATAATTTATGCAGTGACTTTCTGCGTTACAGAGCCGGTTGATGATAGCTCAACAGCGCTGCCTGATTTTGTATATGTTACTGTCACATCTCCCTTAAAGAGATTGCCTGTTGTTAATGCGCATGAAACTGTCATGTTCTGCAATGCGTCTGCTGCAATATCCCATCCTGTGCCTGTATTGTTTGCTGTTCCGCAGTTTGATATATCCACGCTTTTCACATGATATGCCTCGCCGCCCTGGTTCTTCAGCTCAATATTCACTCCTGCTGTTTTTGCATTCCATGCATTGCAATAGAATGGCGCTGTTACAGCGCATGCCTGAGGCGCATATTTGCCAGGCGTGAATACGCCGGCAATAGCCAACACGCCAATCACAATTATTGCTGCAAGGATTGCCCATCCGTAAGTCATAAGAAATTCCATCGCTGCCTGTCCCTTTTGCATCTTGCCTGTCATTTTCCACCTCCTTTTTGATTGTTAATAATCAGCCAATAAACTTTACGCATATTTAAATCTATCGGCGGTATTCCTGCTACCCCACATATTGAGAGAGTAATTTAATATTATTCTTATGCTAGACCTCTCTTTAATAATTCAAAGGTAGCAATCATAGGAGATTTTTCAATACCATATCTTCCTCTTCTAAGTTTTTTTAATATCTTTAATTTAACTAATCTTCCTACATAGGGGGGAGAAACTCCTACATTGCTTATTTCTGTACTCTGCACCATGTCTTTATCTAATCCTGTTATTTTAGCAAAAGAAATAACATCTTGGTCAGATGCATCTGGTATCTCATGGTCTAGCCAACTTTGGCCTATACTGACTGCTTTTTTGATGTTTTCCTTTACCCTTTCTTTGTTTATTAAACTATTTTCTGAGTAACTCGCTGATGCAAGGCATTGAACTAAATATGGATAACCCCCTGTTATTTTATGAACTTCCTTCACCGCCTCATCATCCCAATTAGTTTGCTCATTCATTAGGGGTTTACAAAGAACCTCTTTAGTTTCTTCTAATGTGAATCTTCCAATATTAAAACTAGCACCAGAAAATATTCTAGCAACTGGTGAATACTTGTCTGCTAACTTTTCTTCAAAGTCTATAAAGCCACTTATCGTTAATAAAATTGGTGTATTGGATATATCTTCTACTATTGTTTTTAATTCACCTATCGCTTCTAGAGACAACCAATCGGCATCATCTATTGCAATTAAAATTAAACCGACATTC
Source organism: Candidatus Woesearchaeota archaeon (assembly GCA_964388875.1). GTDB lineage: Archaea > Nanobdellota > Nanobdellia > Pacearchaeales > GW2011-AR1 > JACOYM01. The sequence continues at coordinate 15,612 of CAYMCA010000015.1, read as the reverse complement.
TTTAAGTTTTCAATATAAGTCCTCCACTGATGGTAAGGGCTTTTGTCAAAATCTGTTTTGCTTATGCCTATATTGAGGCTAAATACGCCCATTCCACTAATGTTTTTTGCCATACCTTTTATTTTCTCTAAAGCATTCTTTCTTTTTTCAATTTGTTGTATCAACTCTTCGCTAAGGAGACGATATAATTCTTGGTCGTTTGTTGTTCTTCCTAATCTTCTGTTTATAATTAGAATGTCAGAAGGATTATCTTCTGTGCCAGTCATTTCGCTAATTATTTTGTTAATCAGAGAAGTTTTGCCTACACCTCTATGGCCATAAATAAGAATTCCACCAGATTTTTTATGCTCTTTAGCCATCTCTATTCTTTCTTTTAATCTTTTAAGGACATGCTCTCTACCACCAAAATATTCAGGCCTTGCTGGAGTCTGCGGGTCATAAGGATTTGGCATTTTAATAATGTTTATTAATATTAATTAATGATAATATACACCTTTATAAGCTTTTCTGTGGTGCGCCGGATATTCACTTTCTATGACGCCAGCTGCGTCACATTGTATTTTGCCAGGTGCGCGCTGTCAAGCCTGAACCATGACGGCATTCCTGCGATTGAGCTGTAGGAGGGGTTGCCTGCAGAAAAATAAACATGGTCAACAGCGCTTTTCTGCTGCACTTGAATGCCCTGAGATGAAAGCAATGGCAAATCAACAAGGCTCTCAATTCCGTTTTCATCTGCCTCAAGGCTTCCTGCCATTCTTTTAAGGAAGCTCGGCGCATCGCTGCTTTCTGCAAAATAATGATTTTGAAGGTGCAGTGTCAGGTTGGCTGTGCTTGTTCCAGAGGCATATGCGCCGCCATAGATTGTTTTGTTTATCTTATATGCCACCATCGCCCTTGTATTTACAATGTAGAGAGGGTCTTCAAACCCCTCTATGCTGACATATGCCTTGATATGCTCCTGCTTCTGCCAGTATGCAAGCGCCTTTCCTTTGTCGCTCATTGTAAGGTTAAACCTTAAGTTAACAACAATGTTCCACGGGTCTTCCTGGCTCACAAAAAATTCAGGATTGCCAAAGCTTACATTTACATTTATCTTTCCTGCCTTCTCGTTAGTTGAGTTCACCAAATCAGCATATCTTGCGCCTATAAGTATCTCAGAGGCGTTTCCATAAACAATGCCGCTGAAGAATGCCTCATTAAAAAGGGCATTCACATCTGAAACATAACTTCCTGTTCTTGCAGTATAGTCCTCTGCCAAAAAGAGCGTTCTGAAGCCTGTGATATAAAGCTCTCTTTCAATGGATTTTTCAAGAGAGCCAAGAAAGCTGTCCATTGTCGAGATTCTTGCCCTTATTGCCTGCCTGTCCTGGACAATTGAATAGATTTCATAGCTGACAAAGAATAAGATAATGATGGCTATTGCAAACAGCGTGAATACCTGCCCTTTTTTGCTTTTTATATTTAGCTGCATTTTTACCTCCACACCCTTACCTGCACTTCGCTTTGCCATGTAAATGGAATCCCCTGTATCTCGCTTGAGCTCAGCTGCAAATCCTGCTCTGAAAACTTGCTTTCAATTTTATGGTTTGAATTTAAGTCAAGCGATGAAAGCAGGGAATAAACAGCATTGTCTATGGCGTCATTAGGGTTGTATGCTATACTCTGAGATGTGTAATAGCATTCATCTGCGCCTGTGTAATTTGCAGGAATGCTTGCTGTTATATTTGTTGAGTCATCAAACTCTATATGCCATTTGCAGCCGTTTGCGACAGAGGATATCTTTGAATATCCTGAAATCTGCTTTATAAGGGTGTATATTGCTTTGTCTGCGCTGCTTCCTCCTGATGAATTCTCGGGGGATGTGCCTGTTGTTATCTTAACGCTGTTGTTTCCCCTTGAAATAAAGCTCAGGGGGATGTTCACAAGGTATGCGTCGCCCAAGCTAAGGTAATCGCTGCTGTAGGATGCAAGGGAAAATACATTTCTCCATGCTTCATCTGAGCTGTTTTTTATGTAAACATTGTCTGTCCATTTTGCACCTGAATACGAGACAACGCTTGCCTCTGCAATCTCAGCGTCCTGCGGGATGTAAAAACTGCCCTCTGTAATCTCATTGCCAAAGCCCTCACCCTGCACCGGAATTGCCAGGCCATATGGCACTGCCTCTGCATTATAATCAAATGAGATGTGCGAGTCAGGGTAGAGCATTGTATTGTTGAAAATCCCTTCAACCCTTGAGAGCTGCTCAGTGAAGCTTAGCTGTATGATTTCATCTGATATTGACTGGTAAAACTCGCTGAGCAATGTCGCATTAGTGCTTGAGTAGTATCTTCCATTTCCGCACTGAGAGATTGCCTGCAGCGTGTTGTTTGCCATCTGGCATGATGAAACAGGGCCAAAGCCAATAGAGTAGACAGTCGCGTTCAGCTGCTGAAGCCTGCAGCTTGACCAGTTTGCATTCTGGCTCGCGCAAAGGCAGTCATTTACATTGCAGTCATCTGCCCCGCCATAGCAACCTGCGCCATATCCGAGCCATAGCCCCTCATCAGACTGCAGCCCGGTTCTTGTGCCTGCGCAGCCAGAAGCTGCCTGGCATGTATGAGTTGGAATTCCGTCAGACATTACAATAACAAACCTTCTCCTGCCTGAATCATTAAAGCTCTGCTCATTAAGTATCTTGAATGCATCATTCTCTGCGCAGCATATGCATGTTCCGCCGGATGAGGCATATGCATCAATCCTGCTTTTTAGGTAAGAGGCGTTTTCTGCCAGATTCTCCTGGTAAATCCTTCCCTTGAAAGGAGATTTTTCATCGCCGTAAAATGCTGACAGCGCAAGCCTGTTTCCAGAGACATTCAGTATGCTGTCAACAACCATCTTGTCAAGGCATTTTGCAAGCGAGATTCTTTTTGTGCCTGAATCATACAGCGAAGAGTCATTGCACGCCCTTGAAACACCCTCAGAATCAGAGTCAAGCCTGTATTCCATGCTTCCGCTTAAGTCTGTAATCAGCACAACATCTGCGTTTCCCTGCCTTATGCTTTCCAGCTCATACAAGCCAAGCCTTAAGGGAATTGTTTCTTTGCTTAATTTCCCATAGTCAAGCAGCGCAGAAAGCTGCTGGTTGTTAAGGGTGGCGCTTGTTTCAGAGGGGCTTGACTCGTTAAAAACAGTTATGTTGCCTATGCTCAAAAACATTACATAAGGGCTTTTGTAGTGAAGATAAACAGACATGTTATTCAGAATGCCTGGAATGTAAAAGCTGTCATAGATGTTCACAATGCCATTCACGCCGGGAAAACTATGCTTTTTTGCTGCTGAAAAGACATCAGAGCTGCTGTAAACAACCTTAATGTACCCGCCTGCAATGTAAAAATCAGGCTCACTGGAGCGGAACTCAACATAATTTTTCCCTGAAATGAACCTGTCAAGATATCCTGAAAGCAGTATTTTTTTTGGTGAAAGCGGATTTTCAACTGAATAGTGCTGGGCAGGGTTGCCGTTTATGTACAAGTCAAAATCCCTGCTGAATGCTGCCTCTATCTCGCTGCCCTCTATGCTTCCGTTGTATTCAATCTCTGCTGTTATGTTGCCGTCCCCGATATATCCCCCAAAATAAAAATAGATTACCTTGCTTGTCCTTGAGAGAAATGCCCTTGAGCTGTATCCCCTGACATCCATACCTTTCTCTATTCCGCTTATTATCTGCCTTGCAGTCCATATATTGCGGGCATTTTCAATAGGCGTTGAATTGCGGGAGGCAATCAGCTGGTTGTTGAGCCATATGCCTATGTTTTCCCTTGGCGAGAGCTGCGACAGCACCGACGAGACAAGAAGCTCTGCTTCAGGCATCTCTCTTGCATAGAACTCCCCTATCTGCTCAATCACGCTCGCATTCGGCTCTTCAACAGCCCCTTCTGACATGAGCTGTTTTGCATATGCATTATCAATCTCGCTGATTTTCATTGATGACAGAATCCTGAGCATGTCTTCCTGCAGGCTCATTTCAACCTGCTTCTGCTTTGCTATCGGGTGGATAATAAGAATGACTGAAAGTATGATAATTACTGCTATCAGCGCGTCTGTGCTGAAAAAGTATGCCCTCTTATTTTTTTTGATGCCTTTCATTTGCATTTTTATTGCCACAGGTACAGGGTCATTTTAGCCGGCTTGTTCATGTAAACTGTGAATCTTTCAATTCTGATGAGATTCTGCGGATTTTCAGCATCGGCTATGCTTGTCCTGTTAACTCCGGGCTTTCCTATTCCGTCAATCATGATGCTGACATTCATCATCTCATCAAAATAAACATAAAAATCAAACCTTGTTTTCAGAATGGACTTTGTCCGGTTGTAGCCTGAGGATGCAAGGCTGTAAAATCTTTCAAGCTTTGTGTTATTAATCATGCTTTTGCTTGCCAGCCCTGGAGAAACAACATTTTCCTGGCTCCAGTCAAGAGGCGAGCCTTCTGAAATAAGTATGCTGGCTATGGAATTGCCGTCATAAAACATCATGTCAAGGTTTTCCTCTGCCTCACTGGAAAAGTTTATTGCATAGAAATAAAATGCGACAAGCCCGGCTAAAAAGATGGTTATTGCAATCATCAGGTCAAGCCCCCACACTTGAGACTTTTTGCTTTCAGCTTTAGTTGATATACACGATGTCATTTTCTTTTTTTATCAGGTTTACTCCTTTGATTACATTTCCTGTTGCATTTTCAACAGGGTATGAAACAGCGTTCCTGCCTGTTTTTATGTAAATTCTGCTGTCATCAATGCTTATGTAATAGTCCTGCGAGCTTATCTTTTCCGGAATGTCAAACTGGCGCGAATACCCGCTTGATGATTTTGAGGCGAGGGCAATCTCGTCCTGCACCGAGAGGGCGAGGTTTTTCACGATTACCAGCTCTTTTTCCCTGTTTTGCTCAGAAACCCTGCCGTAAACAACAGAAATAAACAATGTGAAGAAAAACATGACAGCGCCGAGCAGGATTATGAATTCTATCGCGCCCTGGGATTTTCCTGTTTTGCAGATTGTTTTTTGTCCTGGCATTATCATTTTTCTCACGCTGCCTGCTGGCTTATAACTACGCTGTCGCTTGTTGCCTGAAGCTTTACTCTTTTAATCCCCTCTGACGGGTTTATTGAGCCCTGAAGCTTTACATTAGAGCTGAATGCCTGCTTGCTCTCTCCTGATGATGTTGATGTTGTTATTATGACATCATAATCTGTTATCTCTATGATTTTCACCTGCGAGGGCAGATAAACAGATATGTAGGCAAGGCTTGGCTCGCCTGCATAAAAAACAGACTCTGACGACTTTATGAGCTTGCCGGCAAACACCTCCACCTGGTTTAGTATTATCCTGTCGCGAGCCATGCCTGAATAATAATATGCTATCAAAAGCGTGGAGATGACTGCAAATGTGGCAAAGCCGATTATTATAAGGTACTCAATTCCTGCCTGCCCCCTTGTTTTTTTGATTAACTCGTTATTCATCCCCGCACCTCTTTTAGTAAGATTTATAATGCTTAAAATCCTCACTCTCATGCATAGAAAGTTTATAAACATTTGTCAAAAACCACTAGTCTGTGGCTAGTGGCATTTACATGCCACACTTCATGTGGTTCTTGAACATGATCAGAATTCCAGGAGTAATTCAAATCATATATCCTAAACAAGTGGAATTCTGACATTATAAATTAACTTTGTTTGCAGTTTAGCTAAAATGGAGAAAAAGAGGGAGCTGGTGTTTTTTGTTGCTGTAGCCATAATTCTGTCAGCTGCAAATGTTTTTTCATTTTATTACAGCATAAAGCCTGAAATATCAGGAATGAGCGTCGGAATGGCTGCAGCAGAGATTCCGCGGCTTATTTCGCTTAGCCCCGCAACAATTGTCCTTATTGCTGTTTTTGTGCTGGCTGTGCTTCTTGCTGTTTTCGCATGGATAATATACTTAAAAAGAAAAAAGGAGGAAAAGGCGAGGGTGATATATGATGACATCAGAAAAAAAATGAAAAGGGGAGAGACAGAGCTTGACATGCTTTATTCTCTTTTAAGGGAGAATAAAAAATTGAAGGTTCAGGAGATATCAAAGATATTAAATATAAGCCCTGAAAAGGCGCTTGAGTGGAGCAGGCTCCTTGAAAACCACAATCTTGCACTGATAAGCTACCCTGCATTTTCAGAGCCAGAGGTGGAGGCGAGGGAAATAAAAACATGAAAAAAAGAAAAAATGCAGAAAAAAGCGCGGGCAGAATAAATGCTATAAAATCAGACATTAGAAAGAGATGGGGCGGGGGAAAAGAAATGAAACTAACGGCAAATAAAAAAGAGCATGCACCAGGAGGAAAAGAGAAAATGAAATTAAGCCAGCCAGTGCATGCGCCAAAAGCTGCGCCGGAAAAAGTGAATGTCATTGACTCATACAGGATTGAGGCAGATAAGGCAGCTGTTGAGGTTGATATTGAAAAGAGCGAGAGGGGCATGCTGTATGCTCTCAAAATACCGCATATTGAGGCAGGAACAAAAGCCCTGCTTGACGAGATAAGGGCAGAGCTGCTTGCCATAACCAATATTAACATCGGGGAGATTTCAAGCCAGGAGGCATTGCTCCAGATTAAAGAGAGGTTTATGCAGGAAAGCTTAAGGCTTTTGAGGGAAAAGCTAAGCATTGAGAAAGCGACAGAGGATTTTCTCGTCGGCATGCTGATGCAGGATATGCTCGGCTTGGGAAATATTGAGTTTCTGATTAATGACCTGAACCTGGAAGAGGTTGTTATAGTCAACAGCAAGGAGCCTGTAAGGGTTTATCATAAAAAATACGGGTGGCTTGCTACAAACATCAGGGTTGAAAGCGAGGATGAGATAAACAACTATGCAAACATAATTGCAAGAAGGGTTGGCAGGCAGATAACAACGCTGACTCCGCTGCTTGACGCCCATGTGATTACAGGCGACAGGGCAAATGCTGTGCTTTATCCTATTGCGACAAAGGGCAATACTCTGACAATAAGAAAGTTCTCAAGAGACCCTTTCACAATCATTGACTTGCTGCAGAACAAGACTATTACGCCTGACATATCTGCATTGCTCTGGCTTGCAATTGAGTATGAGATGAATGTGCTTGTTTCAGGCGGCACTGCGTCGGGCAAGACAGTATTCCTTAATGCCTGCATGCCATTTATCCCGCCAAACCAGCGCATCATAAGCATAGAAGACACAAGAGAGCTGATACTTCCTGAATTTTTATACTGGTGCCCCCTTGTCACAAGGCTGCCTAACCCTGAGGGCAAGGGAGAGGTAAGCATGCTTCATCTTCTTGTGAATTCATTAAGAATGCGCCCTGACAGGATTGTCCTCGGGGAGATGAGAAGGCAGGCAGAGGCAGAGGTGCTGTTTGAGGCAATGCACACAGGGCACAGCGTTTATGCGACAGTCCATGCAGACACAGCAGCAGAGACAATCCAAAGGCTTTCCAATCCGCCAATCAATGTTCCGAAGAACCTGCTTAAGGCAGTAAACCTTAATGTTGTCATGTTCAGGGACAGGAGAAAAGGAATAAGAAGGATATACCAGGTTGCAGAGTTTATTGCAGGAAAGGAGGAGGTAAGCGCAAACATACTTTACAGGTATATTCCTGAGAAAGACGAGATAGTTCAGCATAATTCAAGCATGAACCTTTTTGAAACTTTATCAAGGCACACAGGCATGGCGCAGCCGGAGATAATCCAGAACATGAAGGAAAAGAAATTAATACTTCAGTGGCTTGTGAAAAACAATATAAGAAGCCTTGGGGCTATCGGGAAGGTGATGAACCTTTATTACACAAACAGGGAGTTGCTTTCTGAAATCATAAGAAAAAATGATTTTGAGAGATTGAAGGGCTGAAAGAAATAAATTATGGTGTTCAAATGAAGTTCAAGATACCACTCACTGTTTCAGGCGTGAAGATTCTAAAGAGAAAGGTTGCCAACCTGTCAAAGGTTGTCAGGACGAGCAAAAAAACATTCTCCTCGCTTGAGGTTTACCTGAAAAGCGCAAATGCAGGGCTGACAAAAGATGAGTATCTGGCAGTATGCCTGAGGACATTTGCCTTTTCATTTGCCCTGATTTTTATTATTGCAGCCTCGCTGCTTGCGCTGTTTAATGCCAGGTTTTTTTATCTTTATGGCTTGGCTCTTTCCCTTGTGTTTTCATTATTTGCAGTGTTCTCCCAGCTAAGCTACCCCCGCATTTACAGCTTCAGGAAAGCAAGGGAGATAGAGAAAAACCTGATTCCTGCAATGCAGGACATGCTTGTCCAGCTTAATTCAGGAGTTCCTTTATTCAGCATACTTGTAAACTTGGCAGGCTCAAACTACAGCGGGGTCAGTGAAGAATTGGCAGATGCTGTTGAGGAGATAAACTCGGGAAAGCCGCAGGTTGAGGCGCTGGACGAGCTTGCAAACAGGAACATCTCGCTTTATTTCAAGAGGGTTTTGTGGCAGCTGAGCAATGGCATGAGGGCTGGAAGCGACATGAGCATTGTGATAAAGGACAGCATAGACACGCTGGAAAAAGAGCAGGCAGTGCAGATTCAGAATTACGGCAATACTCTAAACCCGCTTGTGATGTTTTACATGCTGCTGACTATTATAATGCCTGCGCTTGCGCTTACATTTTTCACAATAATCTCCTCAATGCTGAGCCTGTCATCATTTGTCGTGAAGATGCTCTTTATTGCCATATTCATATTTGTTGTTTTGTTTCAAATCATGTTTCTTGGAATGATAAGGACAAGGAGGCCGAGCCTGCTATGATAGATGAAAAAGCCACTGGCAGGGAGAAAGCTGAAAAGCAGAAAGAAAAGCAGAGGTATTTCATATCCTCTTTTCTGTCAAGCCTGGCATTCTCCCTTCTGGTTTCATTGCTGGCATTGCTGATAAAGCTTAACTTCTTCGCAGTATTTGCGATTTCATTCATCCTGCTTGCCCTTTTCTTTTATTTCAGGGTTTCGCTTAAAGAGGGCGCAAGAGTCAAGATAATGGAGAATATGTTTCCCGATGTCATTCAGATTATGTCAAGCAACCTGAGGGCGGGCATGACTGTTGACAGGGCATTCCTGCTGTCTGCAAGGCCGGAATTTCTCTACCTTAATGATGAAATAGTAAGGGCGGGCAGGGAGATTGCAACAGGGAAGGACATTGGCAGCGCGATGAAGGGCATGAGCAGAAGGATTGGCTCTGAGAAGATAGACAAAACAATCAACCTTATAATGTCAGGCATAAAGTCAGGAGGCAACATATCCACGCTTCTTGAGCAGACTGCATCATATATGAGGGAAAAGGAGTTTATTGAAAAGAGGGCAGCTTCAAGCGTCCTGATGTATGTCATATTTATATTTTCTGCTGTTGCGTTTGGCGCGCCGCTTCTGTTTGGGATGTCAAGCGTTCTTGTTGACATAATAGTCAAGATTGGCTCAACAATGCCGAGCGTGCAGGCAGCGCAGACAGGAATGCCTTTCACCTTCTCTGCCCTGAACCTTTCGCAGGCGTTTATCCTCTACTTCACGCTTATCTTCCTTGTAGTTTCAAACATAATCTCAAGCCTTGTGATAGGGCTTGTAAGCAAAGGCGATGAAAAATTCGGGCTGCGCTTCATGCTTCCGCTGATTGCACTGAGCATCTTCATATTTTTTGCTGTCAGGTTTTTCCTTATGGGCTTCCTGTCGCAGACATTTGCCCTGTCGTGATTCTTTTTTGGGAGAACTATGCCAAAATAAATTATAGTGAAAGACATAAATATTTCCCTTATCTTGTATGTCTTTCCCTTGACTTCAAGAATCCATCAGGATTCTTGACAGCTGTCAGAAACTTTTAGTTTCTGAAGTAGCAAAGGCGCAAGTGAGAAAATCTCAGCGTCCTTTGCTATAAGGTAAAAATTTATAAGCATGCTTTTATTTTAACATTTCAGAAAATGGGTGATAAAAAAAATCTGAACAAAAAGGCAGGCAAGCCAGTGAGAATTTCTTCAGGCATTTCCGGATTTAACAGCCTGATAGAGTCGGGGTTTGAGAAAAACTCTGTCAACCTTATAGTCGGCGGAAGCGGAAGCGGAAAGACAATATTTGCAATGCATTTTCTTATTGACGGGATAACTAAAGGGGAGAATGTCCTGTATGTGACATTTGAGGAGAAAAGAACCCAATTCTTCAGGGATATGTCTCAGTTTGGGTGGGAGCTGGAAAAATATGAGAATGACGGGAAGTTCTTTTTTCTTGAATACAGCCCTGAGAAGGTAAGGGAGATGCTTGAGGAGGGCGGCGGAACAGTTGAGGGGATTGTCATAAAAAATAAGATAACAAGGATTGTCATTGACTCTGTCACTTCCTTTGCCCTGCTGTTTGAAGAGGAGCTTAAGAAGAGAGAGGCTGCGCTGGCGCTTTTTGACATCATAAGAAGGTGGAACTGCACATCTCTTTTGACTTTGCAGGAAGAGCCGACTGAAAGGACAGGGGGCAGCTCTATAAGCCTTGAATTTGAGGCAGACGGAATAATCCTTCTTTATTTTGTCAGGTACAAGGACAGAAGGCAGAGGTTTGTTGAGGTTCTGAAGATGCGGGGAACAGAGCACTCAACAAAGATATACCCATTTAGCATAACTGATACCGGGATTATTATTTCAAAAGGCGTTTTGAAAGAGCCGATATAAAGAAAGGAAAATGCTGCAGAGGAGAAAAAGCGATAATTTTAAATAGCTCTTTAAATTAAATGAATATATAATATAGCTGGAAAATGGCAAAAGGGGTGATGACAGAGAGGTGCCCGACAGGCATTGCCGGGTTTGACAAGCTGTGCCGCGGCGGATTTGTAAGGCAAAGCACAAATCTTCTTGTAGGCGGGCCGGGCTCAGGCAAGACAACATTTCTTTTGCAGTTTTTATGGAATGGCAGCCAGCTTTATGGTGAGAATGGATTGTATGTAAGCTTTGAGCCCGATATACTTGAGACATTCAAGGATGCTTCTAATCTTGGCTGGGATTTCCAGAAACTTGATGCAACAAACAAATGCAAGCTGGTAAAGATGTCCCCAAATGTTTCGCAGAAAGAGCTCTCAAGCGAGCTGATGTCTGTCGTGTCAAAATATGACATTAAGAGGGTATGCTTTGACCCTGTAACTGTTTTTGCCCTCAGCCTCGAAAGGGAAGGCGAGATAAGGGAGAAGATATTTGAATTGTCATCCCTGCTCAAAAGGCTGAATGTTACAGTTCTCCTGTCCGACGAGGACGGCGGGGACATTCTGGGGATGCTTTCCTCAAGCGACATAACAAGGACAAATGCGCTCAAGTTCACATCTGACTCTGTTGTCATGCTTCATTCAACCGGCTTGGGCGGAATTGATGACAGGGCAGTCAGGATTGTGAAGATGAGAAGGACAAATCACATGAGGGGCCCTGTGCCGATGGAAATCACAGACGCCGGCATAAAAGTAACGCAGCAGCAGTAGAAATCAGGAAATTGCGGAAAAAGAGGGTAAAAGCTATTATAACCTATCAGTTAATTCAACTCTACTTTCTATAAAACCATCAGCCTTATATTCCATCAAAAAATGCCCCCTACAATTATCCATGGGCATTCTTTGTTTTTCAATTGGTTGAGTTTCTACACTCGGTGTGCGTAGTGTTGCATTGTGAACAAGAACTTCTTTAGATTTTTTTGTTTTTCTGTCAACAAATTTAATTGAAATGGCAGTATCTGTTTCTATTGGCTGGCCACAATAACCACAAGGTGTTCTTTTATAATATTCTGGCATTTTGTTTTCCCCCCACATCTTCAACTATATGGGGGAATATAACTCTCCTTTTAAAACTTTTGAATTTTGTATAGGAAATCTTTTTATATGCCTTTTCTTTAGTTACAGGATGCCAGTTGCAGAAAGGAAAAACAGGGAAGAAAGATTCATCTTTCTTGAGCACACAGCAGACATTAAGTTTCAGGCATTTGGCAAAACATTAAGCGAGGCATTTGAGAATTCTGCGCTGGCGATGTTTTCCACCATGTATGATGGAAAGGTTAAGGCTGCAATTAAAAAGAGCATTAAAGTGAAAGGCAAAGACAAAGAGAGCTTATTGTATAATTTTCTGGAGGAGCTTTTATTTTTGCTTGACAGCGAGAATTTCTTTTTAAGCAGGATAAAAGTCAGTTTGGATGAAAAAAATTTTAAGCTGGAGGCAGAAGCAGAAGGCGACGGGGCAGGTAAATATCCTGTGCATATAGATGTCAAGGCTGTAACTTATAATGAGATGTTCATCAAGAAAGAAAAGGATAAATTTATATGCCAGGTTGTTGTGGATGTGTGAATTTATAACTTTTATTATTTTAAGATTATCAAAAATGATAATTTCAATTAAACGAAAGTTTTAAATACTCAAATATTTCTATTTAAGCATGAAAACTATAGAGCTTATGAAAAGCCTTGAAAGACTAAATAATCCTGTATTTAGCATTAATGACATAGCAAAAATAATAAAAAAATCAAAAAAATATGCTTCTTTATTAATTTATAGGCTTAGAAAAAATGGGATTATTATAAAAATAGAGAAGAATAAATACACCCAAAGAGAAATAAATATTTACAAACTCTCTTCAAACCTGATTTTCCCCTCTTATATCTCATTTCTTACAGCATTTAGTTATTACAGCCTAATAACACAGATACCAAAGCAAATACAAATTATAAGTTTAAAGGCAAAAAAGGAAATAAAATTTGATAATTATATTATAAAATTTATAAAATTTAAGCCAAACCGGTTTTTTGGGTATAAAAGAGAAAAAACCCCTCATGGATTTATTTTTATTGCAGAACTTGAAAAAGCAATTATTGATTCACTTTATATGCCAAGATACTGCCCTATTGACGAGATTTATAGTGTGTTATGCGAAGCAAAAATAGATATACAAAAACTGATCAGTTATTCACTAAAAATCAAAAGCAAGGTGGTTTTAAAAAGGCTGGGCTATCTCTTAGAAAAAAGGAATATAGACCTTCATGATAAATTTAAGGAAAAGATAAATAAAAAATACGATTACCTTGATATTGCCCCAAAAAAAGGGAAAAAGGATAAGAAATGGAAACTTATAATAAATCAGGAATTATAAAATGTTAGACAGAAAAGATCTGGAAAAGTACAGAACAGTAACAGGCTTTAATATGGGGCAGATAGAAAAAGACTATCTACAGCATCTCTTTTTGCTTTTCTTATCCAGGTATATCAAAGACGAGCTTGTCTTCAAAGGCGGAACAGCTATACAAAAAGTTTATGCTTTGAATCGGTTCTCAGAAGATTTGGATTTTACATTGCTTAAAGAGATCAACATGAAAGAAATTATTGAAAGAGTAAGCAAGGATATAAGCAATTTTGGCTTTAAAGCTAAAAGTGAGAAAATAAGCAGCAAAATATCAGAAAATTATAGGCTGAAAATTAAAGGCCCGCTCTATGATGGAACAGAAAGAACAATTTCAAGCTTGAAAATAGAAATAAGCCTTAGAAATGACTTGATTTTAGAGCCCGATCTAAAAGAGATTGTTCCAATTTATACAGACACCCAGCCCTATTTAATCTTAATCATGAATATAAAAGAAGCCTTGGCAGAAAAAATAAGAACAATTTTTCAAAGAGAAAAAGCCAGGGACATTTATGACATCTGGTTTTTATTAAAAAAAGGCATTGAACTTGATTATGAATTAATAGATAAGAAAATGCAACTCTTCAATTTAAAATTCAAAAAAGATATTTTTATTAAAAAGATGAATACAATAAAAAGAATATGGCAAACAGAACTTAAAGGTTATGTCAGTATCTTGCCAGACTTTGAAGAAGTTAAGAAATTTGTGTCGGATAAATTATAGCAGGATTATTTTTGCCTGTAACCCTTAGAAAAGAAAAAAGGTTTATTATCCATTTTGTTGTGGATGTGTGAAAATGGCAGCATTGCGATATACTAAAGGATGCTGAAATTTCCCCAATTGTGCCTCTGACTCAAAGGAAAGACATATCAAACAGGGGAAATATTTATGTCTTTCACTATATTACGATATCTAAGTGGTCTGTTGGTGGTAATTGTTCAGCTTGTTTTTTAGTGAGTCCCAACTTCTTGTGTAGCCCAGTATAGTGCATTCGAGACTTATTTTTATATTTACTAGCGTCTACATCGCCATCAAATTCAGGCACAAATGTTTCGTCAAACTCTCTGTCATAAAATCTGTACTTAAAACAGTCTTCTGGAATTCTTTTAAGCTCTTCAGGGTTTCTATTACGAACGCTTCGAACTACTAATTTCGTCCATTCTGGATGGCGAAGTTTAACTGGGTGGTGAGTTCCTTCAACCAAGTTCGAAGCACTTATACAGTAAAATTCCACCTGATGTTCTATTTTCATTTTATTTTACCTCCCGTTTGATTTATTTTATTTACTTTATAGTAATAACTATTATTCTACCTATTTAAACTTTTGTCGCACTTTAAAATACGAAAGATTTATAAGGACATAGAGTTATATAACTCCATGTATGAGGAACAATTAAAAGAGCTGGGGCTTACAGATAATGAAGCAAGAATCTATCTTCTTTTGCTAAAGCAGGGCATGATGAATCCTTATGAGATATCCCAGAAATTAGGGCTGCATAGGGGTTATGTTTATGATGCTCTTGAGAGAATGCAGGAAAAAGAGGCTATAAGCTCAATTTTAAAAGATAATAAGAAATATTTCCAAGCAACAAGCCCAGAAAATTTAGTAGAGCTTCTTAAATTGCGCCTGGATAATTTTCAGAAAATTGTTCCGGATTTGGCTAAAATGATAAGCCTAACAAAAGAAGAAACAAAAGTAGAGCTCCACAAAGGAAGAAGGGTATACAGAATTTTATTAAAAGACATGGCGTCTGTATTAAAGAAAAACGAAGAAGCCTGTTTAATTGGAATAAACGAAGATGTTTTAGTTCAGGAGGTAGAACCAATTTATTTACAGCAATATCTGAATACAATCAAATCAAAAAATATCAAAGAAAAAATTGTAATTAAAATCGGAGGCAGAAAATTAAGGAATCCAAACCTTAAATATAAGGAGCTTGATGAAAAATACATCGGAAAGACTGCCCAGGTTATTTACAATAATAAAGTTGCAATTTTTATTCTTGGAGAGCCATATTATTTAATTGTTATTGAAAATAAAGAAGTTGCAGAAACATACAAAAAACAATTCAATCTTTTATGGAGCATAGCAAAATAAGGAGAAAGGCTTAAATAAGATATTTGTTTATTACAAAAAGATGTAAAAATGGTTGAAGTTAAAAAAATCTCCAATTATGAATGGAAGATAGAAAAAGCAGGAGCTATGAAAGTGCCTGTTGTGATATTTGCAAGCGAGAAGTTGCTAAATTTAATGAAGCAAGATATAACTCTTGAACAAGCCCAGAATATGGCTATGCTCCCCGGATTAGTTAAAAATATTATTGTTTTAAGTGATGCCCACCAGGGATATGGTGCATGCATTGGTGGAGTGGCTGCTTATGATTTGGAAAAGGGGGTAATTTCACCTGGAGAAATTGGTTATGATATTAACTGCTCAGTCAGGCTGC
>CAYMCA010000014.1:0-20180 GCA_964388875.1 Candidatus Woesearchaeota archaeon | reverse complement strand
TCAAGAACACAACTCCATCCTAAAGGATGGAGTTTTGTCAAGTGTTCTTGACATAGAAAAATCTTCTCACTCAATCCTAAAATATACCCTTCTGTTATTCTTGCCCTTGTTCTCAGCGTCAATAAACTCAAATCTTCCTACTTCCCCTGTATTTGCAACATGCGTGCCGCCGCACGCCTTGATATCAAATCCAGCAATCTCAACAATCCTTAATTCCTTGACATCTGGCGGCAAAACATCCCTCAGGCTGAACAAATCTGAATTTTTAAATGCCTCTTCCCTTTCAAGAAAATATGTTTTAATTGGCATGCCTTTTTCAACAATCTCATTTGCCTTGTCTATGTAACCCTGCAGTTTTGCCCTGTCAAAATTCTCCAAGTCAAAATCAATCCTTATTCTCTCAAGAGAAAGCTGGTTGCCTGTTATCCTCGCTCCAGTCTCCTTGTGTATAACCTCTGACAAAATATGTGCAGCAGTATGGCTTCTCATAAGCCTATATCTCCTTTGCCAGTCTATCCTTCCCTTGACAGGATCTCCTTCTTTTAACTCTTTCAAATCAATCTCTCTATCTAATTCATGAATAACTTCATTGCCTTTCTTTAAAACATTAACAACACTAAACTCCTTACCCTTAATGGTTGTTATAATTCCTACGTCATTAAGCTGCCCACCAGAAGCCGGGTAAAACGCTGTTTTGTCCAGAATAAGGAGTTTTCCCTCTGCCTTTGTTACTCTGGCTTCAAATTCTTTTATGTAACAATCCTTGAGATAGAGAAGCTGTGTCATTTTTTGTTGTTTTTATTGTGTTTTCGCAATCTTCCATAATAACTCAAAATAGTTTATAAAACTCTTAGTTACTTGGTTGCTTTCTAAAACAAATCCAATCGGATTAATATCCCAGATAATTATTGCTGCTTTATCCCCATAAACCATTGTAGTAGCTGGGAATTCATATCCAGCAGGTAAAAATCTAACCTCAACTAATTTTTGCTCTTTTGTTGGCCTTTTTCCTTTTAATATGCTATTGTAAATTATTTTATGCTTTATTTTAGCCTTTGTTCTTCTTAACTGCCAATTATCAAAGTACCATTTGAAAATATCTTTGAACTTGCCTTCTGCCCCAAAGGCGATAAAGTCTTTTTTTGTTTTTAAAATATCTTCTAATATGCTTTTTATTCCCTCTTTTCCTGTAAAAATTTTAGCTTCCTGCTTCTCTATTGCTATGTTTTGGCTTTTAATCAATTCTGGCAAAACCTTGCTGATTTCTGCCTCGCTTTCTCTGATTTCCTGCTCCCTGCCTTTCAGAATCTGCATTATTCTCTCAGGATTATCTGCATTAAAGTATTTTTTATTGTTCTTTATAACAAAGCTGACTAATCCTAATTCAATCAATTTATCAAGAATGTCATAAATGTAGCTTCTATGCAAGCCTGTTTTCTTAACCAAAGTACTTGCTGTAGCAGAGCCTGTTTCTAACAGCGTTAAATAGACTTTTCTGTCATTCTTTGTCAAGCCTATTCTTTCAAGCGTTTCAATATCTTGCATATCATTGTTATTTTCTGTCTATTTATAAAACTTTCTATATTGTCGTAAGTAAGTGTGCTGGCAATAATTTAAATAATAGGCCAGCACTACTATGTAATAATAAATTGAATGGAGGAAAAATAAAAATGAAAAAATTAGAACAAAAGCTAGAAGAAGCTAAAACGTATAAAGAAAAACTGAGTATTTTTCGTAATGCCCAAATAAAGTCTTTTAAAAAATCGGTAGGGCTTGGAGTTCTTTCTTCAATTCCATTAAGCATACTTGCTATTCATGATATAACGAACCAGCCGTGCAAAAGTCCTGAAGAAGCTTTAGCATATTTAGGGAGCGCAATCTTATTAGCACCAGCGTTTGCACTTGGTGGAGGATTCATAGGAGTTATAGGGGGCTTGGTCTACGACATTGTCAGATACCATAAAAAACATCCACAACTTTATGATGATTCAAATGACAAATATGGGGGTCTGCTCGGTGGAGGTGCAGGTGACATGTGAAACAAGGTCCCATTTTTCTTGGTAGAGTAATCGTACCAAGTATGATAATTTTAGGTATTCTTTATGAGTCTCTCAAGATACACAGTGTAGTGACGAACAAACACCAAGATAAATCAACTTTACAAGAAAAAGTTGAATTTAGTCTAAATGATAGTAGAATAATGGGATGGACTGATCCCTCAACACAAAGAATTTATTTTAAATATGATATAAATGGAGATCATTTAACCGATATTTTTTATATAGAACATCCTTTTGATAAAGAAAAATTTGGAATAAAACTTGATTCTTTTGGTGCCTATCCGGAGGAATATTAAAATGAAGTTCAAAGAATTAAACACCAAGTTAGTAAAAATGCAAGAGCATATTAGAGTAATTCACGCAGTTGCACATTATTCACTTTACGATAAAAAATTTGGAGAACTGGAATGCAAATTTATAAAAACTTTAAAGCCTTTTTTAAAAAATTCAAAGGAAGAATATCCACAATTGTTAGAAACAAAAGTTTCTAAGGAAATTTTAGACGCTTTCAATGCTCTATACAAGCAATATAAGGAAGTTTATAGTGTTAGTACCGCAAGTGCTTATTTTGACCCAAAAGAGGGAAGAATAGAACCTTATATACTCATGAAAGTTAATCCCTAACAAATTAACTAAAAGAGAATGATTTCATCCCTTGCTCACACCAGCGTCTGGTTCAGCTCTGCCAGTGCAATCTCATTTATTGTCTGCCTTATGTAATTGCTTTCCAGGGCAAATCCAATGTTTTCTGCCCCTGAAATCTTAAAGTTATTTATGCCTATGACATTTCCGCTTGTGTCAATCAAAGGCCCGCCCGAATTGCCAGGATTAAGCGAAACATCTGTCTGAAAATAATATGGCAGGTTGTTTGTGCCTGTCCTGTCCCTTGCGCTTATAATCCCCTCTGTTGCTGTAAAAGACAGGCCAAGGGGATTTCCTATTGCTATCACTTTTTCTCCAACCTTCACATCATTAGAATTGCCTAGCTCAAGACTCGAAAAAGAGCCGCCAATCTTCAGCAGGGCAATATCCATGTCTATATCATATCCAACCAAATCTGAGCTGTGCTTGTTATTTTCAGAGGTGTATATATTTGCATAATGCGCCCCTGACAAAACATGCGCATTAGTCACAATATATCCATTGTTTGTTATCAAAAACCCTGTTCCCTGCGCGACATCTGTCTTAATTGTCACAACCCCCGAAATTGCCTGCTCTATAATTCCTGAGAAATCAGCGCTTGTCTGCGCTTTCAGCTCTCCCAGCTGTTCTTGCAGGGTGCCCTGTGATGAAACAAGTGTCTCAATTGAATCTGACAGCGTATTTACCTTGCTCTGAAAATCCTTGTTAAGCATGCTTAAATCCTCTGCGGTCTTGTTTCCTAAATCGCTGATTTTCTTCAAGTTCTCCTGCGATGTTTTGTACACAAGATACAAAGAAAAAATTTGGGATACAAGCAGGATTGCAATTACAGAAATCATCACAAAATTCCATGCCCTCTGGTTTTCTTGCTGCATTTTTCTGATATGGGTCCGAGAGGATTTGAACCCCTGTTAGCCGGTTTCTCACAAACTTCTCCTGTGAAGTTGCTCGCCGAAGCCGGCTGGCCTATCCGGGCTAGCCGACGGACCCTTTATACAAAAATATAAAAGAGAAATGTATTTAAAATACTTTGCTGTATAGAATAAAAAGAGGAAAGAGATGATAAGAAAAGCTACCCTGAAGGATTTGAATGAAATAGAAAGGATTTATGTTGAAGGCAGCATTGATGAGGGAAAGCTGCAATTTCCCAATGTAAGCAGAAAAGCAATGATTAAGCAGTTAAAAAAAGATGCGGGTAGCAGAAAAAAAGAGCTAAGGCAAAATTTGAAAAATAAAAAGCATTTTTTTGTTGTTACTGAAATTGGCAGTAAAGTTGCAGGATTTGGCCAAGCATGGCTAAGAAAAGATAGCACAGGAATAATTGAAGATATTTATATTGATAAAAAGCATCGCAGAAAAGGTTTTGGTGCAAAAATAGCTCTTATGCTTATTAAATGGCTTAAGAAAAATAAGGTAAAGTATATAGAGTCAAGTGCTTTTTTGAAAAATGCTCCTTCAATCAAGTTGCACAAAAAGCTTGGCTTCAAGCCAATATGCCTCAAAATGAGGTTAAAATAACAAAATGATAAATCTAAAATCAATCGCAAAGTCAAAGGCATTTCCTGCAATAGCAATGCTGACAGGCACAGTCATAGGGGCGGGCTTTCTCGGAATTCCTTATGTAGTGTCAAAGTCAGGGTTTCCTATTGGCTTATTTTACATGCTATTGCTGGGAATCATAATGCTTGCAGTAAGGCTTTATCTCGGAGAGGTTATCTTAAGGACAAAAACAAGCCATAACCTGCAGCTTGCAGGCTATGCAAAAAAATATCTTGGCAAAACAGGCAAGTCTCTTATCTTTTTTACAATGATCTTTGGCATTTATTCGTCAATTGTTGCCTATCTAATCGGAGAGGGCGAGTCCCTGAGCTTTTTGTTTTTCAGCAACACAAACTATATGCTGTTATTCGGAATATTATTTTGGATTTTAATGTCAATGCTTACATACAAGGGGTTTAAGGCATTAAAAAAGTTTGAGTCAATTGCCCTGATTATTGTCATCGGCTTTGTCATAGTCATTTCTGCGCTGTTTGCCTCCAGGATAAGCATCCAAAACCTCTCTCATGTAAATTATAAATATATCTTTCTGCCTTTTGGCGTCATATTATATGCCTTTCTCGGCACTGCAGTAATGCCAGAGCTTGAAAGAATACTTAAAAGAAGGGAAAAGCTGATGAAAAAGGTTACTATAATTGGAAGCATCATTCCAATCATTGTCTATCTGCTCTTTACACTTATTGTTGTCGGCTCTTTCACAGATATCCCAGAGATAGCAACGCTTGCGCTTGGCAGGATTTTTATATTTCTTGGGATGATTACGATGTTCACAGCATTCTTTGCCCTGAGCATAGCCTTAAGAGATATGTACAGGTTTGATTTTGGGCTTGGCAGGTTCAAGGGCTGGCTGCTTACAGCAATTATTCCTCTTCTGCTTTTTATTCTTATTAAAATTTTTAACCTCGCAACATTCACAGGAATCTTGGGGTTAGCAGGCGGCGTGGCAGGCGGAGTGGAAATAATAACAATTCTTTTCATGAACATTAGGGCAAAAAAGATGGGTAGCAGAAAGCCAGAATACAGCATAAAAATAAACTGGCTTATCATAGCCCTTCTCTCAATTCTCTTTGCCGCGGGAATTATCTATGAGATATTAAAGTTTTTTAAGTTGTTTTGATATAGCTTCAAACAGGGTTGAACTTATCAAAGCGTTTATAAATAATATCTTCTTCTGGGTATTATGGCAGAAAAATACATGCTCTTTAATCTAGATGACGAGAAAGCAAAAAAGCTCGGAGAGATTATCTCAAACACAACCGCAAGAAGGATAGTAAACTTCCTTGCTGAAACAGAAGCAAGCGAAAGTGATATTGCCAAACAGCTGAATATTCCTTTAAACACTATTGAATACAACATAAACAAGCTTCTTGAAGCAGGCATAATAGAAAAGAGCAGGAATTTCTTCTGGAGCACAAAGGGAAAGAAAATAGACATGCTTAAGGTTGCAAACAAGCTGATTGTTATTTCCCCAAAAAAGTCAAATATCTATTCAAAGCTGAAAGGCATAGTCCCTGTTGTGCTAAGCTCTGCTGTTTTCACAGCATTCATATTATGGCAGAAGATGCAGAATGTCGGCATTAAGGCGGCAGAATATCTTGCAGCTTCTGAAGCTCAGACAGCTACTGCAGAGGCTGGGAAGGCAGCAAGCGGAACATCTTTAGTTTCCGGAATAGGTATTGCAGGCTGGTTTCTGGCAGCAGTATGGATTGCTGTCTTAATATTTGTTATAATTAAATGGAGGCAAGAATAAAATTGAAAGGAGGAACTAAAAAATGCAAAAAATGGAAAGCTCAGTCAAAATAACCTTAATCATTGCAGGCGCAGTTATAGCCCTGGCTTTAATAGGGATTTACTCTTTTTTTCAGCTGCTGCCAACACAGACAGTTAATGCAAATGGCATTGCAACAATAAAGGCAGTTCCAGACTTGGTCAGCGTGTATTTTAATGTTGAGACAAATGCAACAACAGCGCAGGAAGCCAAAGACAAAAATGCAGAGATTACAGACAATATCATCACAGCCCTTATCAAGCAGGGATTTGAAAGAAGTGATATTGTCACAGAAAACTTTAACCTGTATCCAGAATATAACTATGAGGATGGAAAACAGAATTTAGAGGGATACAAGGTTATCCATAGCCTAAAGGTGCAGTTTTCAACAGACAAAACAGAAAAAATAGGCAGCGTGATAGATGCAGGGGTTGATGCAGGCGCTTCAATTGGCTACATAAACTTTGAGCTAAGCGCAGAAAAACAGAATGAATACAAGGCGCAGGCGCTTAAACTAGCAGCAGAGGACGCAAGGATAAAAGCAGAATCAATTGCCGAGGGGCTTGGAAAAAGCATTGGAAGCATATATTCTATCTCAAGCTCGGATTTTGATTACTATCCTTGGAGAATCTACGAGGCAACTGCTTCTTCAGAAGCAGGAGTTGCAGAAGCAAAACAAGCCGCAACAGACATCCAGCCCGGAGAAAAAGAAATAACTGCAAGAGTAAGCGTTGTGTTTAAGCTAAGGTAAGTTTTATTTTTTTGTTTTTAATTTTTTTGTTTAGTACTAGCAATTCTCTTTTTATGAACAGAGATATATCTCCTTAAAAAGTAATCAACAAATTTTTCCTCATCTTTCTGCAGTGCTTTATAATATGACCTTCTTTTTTTATACTCAATTATCAACATAGGGTATTTGTTATGCCACAAGATATAATTCATTATTAGCCTTCCAATCCTTCCATTGCCGTCTCCAAAAGGATGTATTTTTTCAAATTTGTAATGAGCCCTAGCAGCCAGCTCAGCAGGATTTAGTTTTTCTTTATTTGTAAATTTAATGAACTGGCTCATTAATCCTTCAACATCCTGCCAGTCTGGCGCAAGATATTCACCAACCCTGACAAGATAGCCCCTAAATCTTCCAGCTATATCCTCTTTTGTTTGCTCAAAAATTTCTTTATGCCACCTCAATAAAAGATTCTTAGATAGTTTTTCTTTTTTGTCAAGAATTTTTAGAAATAATTTAGAATGTGCTTCTGTTTCTTTAATGTCTTTTATAGGCTTGTTTACAGCTATTTTGTCATGAATAATCTCCCTCGCTTCTTCCAAGGTTATTGTTGAGCCCTCAATAGCATTGCTATTATAAGTAAAGGCAATCGCTATCTCTTCCTTCTCTTTTTCTTTTACTGATTCAGGAATTTTTCCCCATTCTTCCTGAAAACTTTCTTTTATTCTCTCTAATTTTTCATAGAGTTCTTTTTTTGATTCATGCCTCAGTTTTTCTTTAATTTCTTCTATATTCTCTGGAATTTCTTTCCCAAGATATACCTCTTTTGTTACAACCTTTTTTCCTTTTCTGAATGAATGCTGCAAATAGAAATATTCCTCATTTCCTTTCTTCCTTTTTATTACTCTCATAGTTATATTACCATTACAAACTATTTAAATTTATCTTTTTTGATAAATATGTAATGGTACTATCTCATCCAAGTATTCTCATCAGCATCTCCCTCGCAGCCTTGTAATCCGCCCTTCTCTCGCTTTCCTTCATTATCTCGCCAAGAAGGAAGTTTAGCGCCTCTTTCTTTCCTTCCCTGAAGTCAGAAACAGCCTGCTTGTTCCTGTCAATAACCTTTTTTATTATCTTCTCAATCTCATTCTTGTCTGTTATCCTTCCGCTTGATTTCAGTTTTTCCTTTATAGAAAATGATTTTGTTCCAAAATCATTCAATATCTGCTTTGCCTTCAGCTCTGTTATCTTTCCCTGCCTAACCGCCTCAAGCAATTCAATAAAATGCTCTGGCTTGATATCAACCTCTTCAAGTGTTTTCTTGTTCCAATTCAGGACACGAAGAAGCTCAATAACAACCCACGGCAGCGCAAACTCTGCAGGAATCTTTTCGCTGACAGCCTCAAAAAACTCAACAATCTCTAAATTCTGCGAAAGAACCTCTGCAGACTTCTTGTCAATCTTGTGCTTTTTTACCAGCTTCTGCAGTTTTTCCTGAGGTGATTCTGGCAGGCTTTCTTTAATTTCTTTGACTGCCTTTTCGCTTATCTTTATTACAGGCAGGTCAGGGTCGGGAATAAAGCGATAATCATCTGCCTCTTCCTTTTCTCTCATCTTCATTGTCTTTCCACTCTGCTCGTCAAACCTTCTTGTTTCCAGAAAAGTTCCTTCCTTCTTCTGCCTCTCAATCTCAAACTCTATCGCCTTTTTTATATTTTCAATGCTATTAATATTTTTTATCTCTGCTCTCTTCCCTCCTGCCCTCTCCCCTATAGAAACATTCACATCTGCCTTTATGCCAGCATTCCTGTCAACTGCCTTGATGTATGAAAGCGTAAGAACAAGCTGGTTAAGCCATTCTATAACCTGCTCTGCTGAGCTAAAATCCGGCTCTGTGACAATCTCTGCAAGAGGCAGCCCGCTTCTGTTGTAATCAATGCATCCTGTCTCTGGATTCCATGAAGCAGGGTCTTCCTCTAAATGAATCTCTCTTATTCCAATGCCCTCAAAAGTTCCACTCTCTGCAACAGGCACAGAGTATGCCCCCGAGATTGTATTTTGGTAGCCCTTTGGCAAGTCAGGCCAGTTATAATGCTTTCTTTGCCATGCCAGATTTTTTTTCTGCTCTGCCGTATTAACTTTGCACTTCAGCATCAGCGCAATCTCTATAATCCTTTTTATTGCGCTTGCATTCGGCAGCATGGGCTTGCTTCCCGGCTGCCCTGTGCATATTGGGCAAATAAAAGTATTAGGCTTAATCTCCTGCTTTGCAGCATGCCTGACTGCCGCGCACCTGCAGAAAAGCTTTTCCTTTGTGGCAAGATAACCATGTATCTCTAATCCAATCCTCACATTTTTAGCATTTTGCTCGCGCTCTTTTTTCATGCCAACAACAGCCAAATCATATTTTTAATTGTTTCTACCTAAGGCACTGCAAAGCACCAGCCTAAAGATAGATTTTTATATCTCTCTTGCATCCTCCCCCTATGAAAAAGCAGGTTAAAGCCAGCCCGGGCGATTATATCAATATAAGAACAACAAAAGAGAACATAGAAGGCGCTCTGCTTGAATCGCACGAGCCAGATATTTTTCTTATAAAGCTCAAATCAGGATACAACATAGGCATCAAAAAAGAAGATATCTATGATGTCCGTGTAATTAGAAAAGCCAAGCCAGAAGAAAGCTCGGAAAAGGAAAAAGCTGCTGAATTAAAATCAAAAAAAGAGCTTCCGAGCATTGCAATGATAATGACAGGAGGCACAATCTCTTCAAGGCTGGATTATGCAACAGGCGGTGTTAAATGGCTCACCTCTCCTGCTGATTTGTTTAAGTTTTATCCGGAGATGTTTGAAATTGCTAATATCAAAAGGCTGGAAATTCCATTTATGATAGGAAGCGAAAATATGTCCTCAAGAGAATGGAAAAAAATAGCCAAGCTCGCTGCTGAGCTGCTTAATGATGCTGAAATAAAGGGCATAATAATAACGCATGGAACAGACACCCTGCACTATACTGCCTCTGCTCTCTCATTCTTTCTGAAAAACCTAAGCAAGCCTATTGTCCTTACATACAGCCAGCGTTCAACAGACAGGGCTTCAAGCGATGCTGCCTTAAACCTGCAATGCGCTGCGCAGGCAGCAATCTCAGATATTGCTGAAGTAATGATTGTCGGACATGCCTCAACAAATGATGATTTCTGCTATGCAATGCCTGGCGCAAAAGTCAGAAAAATGCACACGAGCAGAAGGGACACATTTAAAGTTATAAACTCAACACCGATTGCAAAAATCTTTCCTAATAAAATAGAAATATTAAGCCAGCATAAAAAGAGAAACAATAGCAAAGTTAAATTGGATGCTGTTTATGAAGACAATGTTGCACTTGTTAAGTTCTACCCGGGCATGTCTCCAGATATTATAGATTGCTATGCAAAAAACTGCAGGGGCATTGTGATTGAAATGACTGGGCTCGGGCATCTGGCAACAAAAGAAGCCCGGTATAATCTTATTCCAAAATTAAAGCAGGCAATCAAAAAAGGGCTTATTGTCTGCGCTGCTGCCCAAACATTATACGGCAGGCTAAATCCTCTTGTATACTCTCCAGGCAGAGAGCTCCAAAAGATTGGAATTATCTATCTTGAGGACATGCTTCCAGAAACAGCTCTTGTAAAGCTTGGCTATGTGCTTGCTCACAAAGAATGGGCAAAGAACAGGGAAAAAATAAAGGAAAAAATGCTTGAAAATATCAGCCGCGAGTTAAATCCGAGGCTTGGTAAGGAGTTTATAGAATGAAGATTGAAAAAAAGAGCGCAGAAAAAACCGAAAGGATTGAAAAGACAGAGCTAAAGTCTGGCTTGGAAATTCACCAGCAATTAGACACAGGCAAGCTTTTTTGCAGCTGCCCGGGCATTTTAAGGCAGGATGCTCCGGATTTTGTTGTTAAAAGAAAGCTTCATGCTGTTGCAGGCGAGACAGGAGAGATAGACAAGGCAGCTGCCTTTGAGGCAGCAAAGGAAAGAGAGTTTGTTTATGAAGCATATAATGACACAACATGCCTTGTTGAGCTGGATGAAGAACCATGCCATGCAATAAATCAGGAAGCACTAAAGGTTGCACTGCAAATCTCTCTTTTGCTTAACTGCGAGATTATCCCTGTAACCCAGATAATGAGAAAAACAGTTATAGACGGCTCAAATACCAGCGGCTTTCAGCGCACATTATTAATTGCAAGAAACGGTTATATTGAAACATCAGAGGGAAGGGTTGGAATCCAAAGCATAGCGCTGGAAGAGGATGCAGCAAGAATTATCAGGCAGGAAGGAAATGCTGTTGTTTACAGGCTAGACAGGCTGGGCATTCCCTTGATTGAGATTGCAACTTTTCCAGATATTAAAACACCGCAGCAGGCAAAAGAGGCTGCGCTTCATCTGGGAGAAATCCTGCGCGCATGCAAGGTAAAAAGAGGCATAGGAACAATAAGGCAGGATGTTAATTTATCCATAAAAGGCGGCGAGAGGGTTGAAATCAAGGGCGTCCAGGAGCCAGCGCTTATAGAAAAAACAATCATCAATGAAGCTGAAAGGCAGAAAATTCTTGTCAAAGATGGAAAAAGCAGGCCAGAGGTAAGAAAAGCCCTACCTGATGGAAACACAGAATTTTTAAGGCCCCTGCCAGGCGCAGCGCGAATGTATCCTGAAACAGATTTGCCACTTTTGAGGATTTCGCGCGAATTTATAAACTATGCAAAGAAGGAGCTGCCAAGGCTGAAGCATGAAATAAAGGATGAACTGAGGGCAGGCGGCTTGAGTGATGAAATGATAAAACTGATTCTTGAAGAAAACAGGCTTGAGGACTTTAAGTCTCTTGTTGCTGTTTACAATGCCCCGAACCTTGTTGCAAAGATGCTTGTTCTCTGGAAGAAAGAGATTGCAAGCCATGAAAAGCTGAAAGAAAGTGAGGTAGAAGAAAAGCTTAATCCGGACATTATTGAAAGCATTCTTCAGCTTGTAAAAAGCAAAAGTATAAGCGAAAGCGATGCAAAAAGAATAATGCTGGGCATTGCCAAAGGCAAGAGCATTGAAGAGGCTTTGAAAGAGGAAAAGCCATCAAATACTGAAGAGGAAATATTGAGTATAATAAAGGAAAAGCCAGGGTTGAGCATAAATGCCTATATGGGGCTTGTCATGGAAAGGTTTAAAGGAGAGATTTCTGGCAGTGAGGCAATTAGCATCCTGAAAAAGCTTTTGACAGGCTGATTTCACATCCTGCCCTTAATAATAAATTCTGCCTTTGAGAGCATGCTTTTTGCGTCACTTAGAAATTTTTTAATCATCTCTACGCTCACCACTGCTGTATGAAGGTTGCTCGACATTATAACAAGCTTCTCCTTTCTTATAAACTCCATAGGGCTGTTTTTGTGCTCGCTTACAAGCCTGAAAACCTCAACAATGCTTTTTACCTCATCATCTGTTATATTTAATCTCGGCGCGCTTTTCCTTCTGAATGTCTCAAAATTTTCCCTGGGATTTTTATACAGGCTTATCCTTTTGTAGACATAGTCATATTGAAGTATTGCATTTACAATGTTTACCATGACAAGATAAATGTCATCAATCACTTTCAGCAAAAGCCTTTTCTCCTTTACAAGAGGGTAGGTTATGTAAGCCAGGTGGTCTGCTGTCCTGATGTGCCTTCTGGCATTCTCAATAAGCTCTTCAAACTTCTCAGTCATCTTGCTCCTTAGTTTAACTATCAAACTCGTTCCTTAGTCTAACAATGCAAGAATGAAAACTTAATAAAGTTAACTGAAGAGAAAAAAATTTATTCGGTTAAGTTTTCCATTACCATATCCCAAACTTTGAAAGTTTCTATAGCAGATTTCAAATGCTTTCTTAAAGAGTTAGCTTCTTCTCGCATGCCTAATCCAGTTAACATAGTAATTAGATATTTTGAATATTTTGGGGTTTGTGCAAGTTCCATTCCTATACCATGATCTAAATGATATTCAATTGAATCTAAATAACCGGTTAAATACATCCTTTGCTGTTCTTGATTTTTTCCCAACAAACGACTTTCTAAAAATTTTATTTGTTCATTTTCTTCTCTTTTAATTCTATCTTTTAAGTCATCTCCCATGTTTTATATAGGGCAATAAACTATTTAAAAGTTTTGTTCTAATTCAAAGTTTTTTGAATAGAGAAAAGATTGCTACAGGAAGAACATTTATCAATAAAGGCAAGATTATCGTTAAGTTTATTAAATCAAGCATGATTCTATATAACATGCAACTAAACAGCAGATATCATCAGTTATTTGGAGAAATCCCGATTTTTGGGATGATTCATCTAGCAGGGCAAAATCCTGTTCATAGGGCTTTAGAAGAAGTCGCTATTTTTGAAGAAGAAGGAATTGATGGCGCAATTATTGAGAACTATCATGGTTCTTTTCAGAATGTTATTGAAACTCTTCATGAAACAAACAGAAAAAAACCAAAGATTGTTATTGGCGTGAATATTCTTCCAAATGAATTTTATAAGTCCTTGCCATTGGCGCAACAATATGGTGCAGATTTTGTTCAGTTAGACCAAGTTGCTGGAAATTATGCATCCGGAGAATTGGATTTTAAAGCATATGAAACTGTTAAAGACAGATATCCTGATATTATTGTTCTGGGCGGAGTGTGGCCAAAGTATTATCATCCGGTTGAAGGCTCAGATTTAGAAGAAGATTTGAGAACAGGTGTGCAAAGAGCAGAAGCAATAGTTGTAACCGGAGCAGGAACAGGAAAGGAAACGCCTATTGGTAAAATAAGAAGATTTAGGGAAATTATCGGAGAATATCCCTTAGTCGTTGGAGCTGGGCTAACCCTTGATAATGCTTATGAACAATTATGTATTGCAAATGGCGCAATTGTTGGAACTTCTTTTAAAATAGATTGCAATACCAATAATCTAATTGATAGGCAAAGAGTCAGAGAATTTATGCTTGTTGTTAAAGAAGCCAGAAAATATCAAGAAAATCTTGCCTGTCAAAAACTCTAGGCTAAATTGAAGTCAAAATAAAAGGTGGGCTCGTTCTGAATTGTGTTGAACTTTTATAAAACAAACCTCAAAATCGCCCCAAAGCCCTTTGTGATGTTATAAAACTGCTCGCCTTCCTGCGTTTCCACAGATGCTATTTCAACCTTGGCTCCAATATCCACCGCCATCTTTGTCATCTCTATGATATGCTCTTTTGCAAGTTGTTTTGAGAGGATAAGAGTATCAACAGCGCCCTGCTTCAGTGCATTCTTCACTTCTGCCAGGCCGTATGCTGTCCTGCTCGGGTTTTTTGCTAGCGTATTAAAGAATTTCTCCAGCAGTTTTTTCTCTTTTATGATTTCCTGCTCAGCCAAATCCTCAGAGCTTGCTTCAACTAAAAGCTTTAGCCCGTGCTCGTCAGCATAGCCAATATCCTTGACTGCAGCAACCTTTTCCTTTAATGCTGTCACAAGATTGCCCTGCTCAAGAAATTCGTCCTTTGTCGGCATAGGCCCGCCCACAAGTATGCCTTTGAGCTTTGGCATGTTAAAAAATATCTCTTTCATGTCTTCTGCAACCCTTCTGAAGAATTCCTTTGCCAGCCCTTCTGTTACGCGATGAAAACGCTGGGATGAATTATGCACAATTAGACCATTAGCTATAAAATTATGGTTTTTTGTTTCGATATCGATTGTTTTTGCTGGTCCAATCAACTCTATTTTTGCAATTTTAACCACAATAAGATTTGATAAATAGAACATCGCCAATCTTCTTTTTAGTTCAAGATTATCTATCCTATCTAAAATTCTTTCTTTAAAAACTTCCTTGCTTATTTGTTTTTTATTAGTAAAGAAGTCTGGGCAATTAAATTGGTGCGTTGATAATCCAGAATTTCTTAAAATTCTAGCAACTTCTTTTCCATTTACTGCTATCTGCCTAACTTTATTTCTATTGCTTCTATTTTCTATAATCTGGCTTAGTTTATCTTGTTTTTCTTTAGAAACAAATCCTATATTCTCCATAAACTTTTTAAGTGATTCAATATCATCTATAGCTAATGTATATCTCACCTTGTTTGTGTATGGATTTTTATTGTTATCATACTCATTTATTGAAGCTATTATTCCAATCCTTAACAATGCAAATTGCAACTGCTTTGCAATTTTAGAATTATTTATGCCTAAAGCTATTCTGGGGTCAGAAACATATCCTTCAGCATCAAAAAATCCAGCGATAAACGAAGCAAGAGAATTATCTGAAGACTTCAGAATAATTGGCGGGACTTCTTCAGATAGTGTTTTATCTTTTTTGGCGAAAATGTGCTTAAATAATTGAGATAGAACCCTGCTGTATACTCTTAATTGATGATAATTTTTATCTTTTCTAAATAGGTGCTTGGCTTCTATGCAAAATGTATCTTCAATAAGGCATTTGTAATACTTTGCAACTTCTTCTCTTTGCTCAAAAAAAGTTATTCTGTCAACTTCATGGCTTCCATCCCCAAGATAGTATCCGAGTATTTTCGCAAAATCAGGATTAATAACTTTTGGAATTTTAGGTAGTTTCATATTGAAATTCTGCTTAATAATCGGAATAAATTCTATTTTCTGGTCTACTAAACTTAATTTTATTTCTTCAGGCATAATCAAGAAATCTCCTTCTTTAATTTCACTTAATTGCTTTTCTTCAATTCCTTTCTCAGTTCTTACAAAAAAAGTATGCTCATCAGAAGCTTTTATTTCAATCTTAGGATAACAGGTAATTAATTTAAAAAGTTGTTTTTTATTTTCCCATTTTGCAATTATGGGGGTTTCTTCACTTTTCTCCTGATTAAAATTCTCAGAAATAACAATGCATGGATTATGTGACTCTTTAACTTCAATTATCTCCCCATTATCCTTCATAATTAAAGTATCGGGGGATAAACATTGGCCTCCCGCCCTTACCTTGCTTGGCACGCCGCTTGTCAGTTTTTTAAGCACCTTAATCTGTTTTCCCTCAAGCAAGCCTATAGCAGCATCCTTCCTGTCTATCACAAGCAAGCCATATAAGTCGCCTATTTCCAGCATTTCCTTCAGGGGTTCAAGGACAAAATCCTGGTCGCACCTGTATAATCTTGTCTTGAGCGGAACTGGCGGCTCTATTGTCCACATCTCAATCTGCTCAACACCCTCTGTTGGCGAGATATTGCCTGCAAATATTGCCATTCCGTTTTCAGGAGTTCTGCCAATAAGCTTAAGCTGCCTTTCTATTTTTTCAAGAGAGTCAAGAACAGCCTTTCTTGTATTCTTGCTTTTGATGTTGCTTGCCGTTGATTTTTCCTGCTCTATCTGCCTTACAACATTGCTAAGGCTGTAGCCCGCAGGAATATAAACTGTCACAAGCTCAGTATGCCTTCCTTTATGACTTCCAACTCCCTCAATAAAGGATTCAAGCTTTAGTTTTTCTGATTCTTCCATGTTAAAATATGTTAATGGTATTTTAAAGTATTATTAAATGCTTCTGACACTTCTTTTTTTAGTTGTTCATAAGGCGGGATTATGCTGGCTAAATTCTTTAAATCCCTTTCATACTCTTCTTTTGAAGGAAATTTTAAATTAGATAATTTGCTTTTCTCTTCTTTTAATTTGAAAAATAAAATCTTTTTGTCTATTTTTACTCCTTTGCTTAAAAGCATCCACACATCATATAAATCTCTTGGCTCTGCCCTGTTTATTAAAGCCCTTATCTTCTCTGCAAGAATCTCTTTCTCATCTAAAACAATAATGCTGAACAAAGGAGCATCAGAAAATAATTTTTGGACAACCTTAACTGCTTTATTTTTAACCTTTCTCTTGTTGAAATCTATCTTTAAGGTATTTGTTGACCTGTTATTCCCTTGAAATAATGGCCCCTTAAACCTGATCTCAAACCTTAAATTGCCTTCAAACTCCTTTTCCGAGTAAATTTCATAGCTTATGTTAAGCAATTCAAAATCTTTTAGGCATTTATGAACAATCTTCTTAAGCTCATTAATTTTAAGGCTTGTGCTGAAGTCCAAGTCTTCTGATGCCCTCTCAAAACCAAAACATATCCTAAGGCAAGTGCCCCCTTTAAAGACAAAATCATCTGCATATTTAGAAATAGCATTAAGAAAAATATATTGCAGATACTCCTTTTCCTCGTAGTATAAATTAGTCTTTTTCATTTCTTTTATTTCATTAAGTTCTTCTATTGATATCATTTTACCAGTTTACATCCAAAAGCCATTCTTTGTTTAAATTGTTTTTTCTTTTTAAGCTTGGGTCTAGCAGTTCGTATCCCCTGCCTATGCCCTTTTTTATCTTTTTAATCTCCTTTTTGTAATTTAATGTTTCAAGAATAAAACCAAGCCTTCTTAGCACTGCTTTGCTTTTAACCTTAAAGGCATAATCTACCAATTTTTTAATGCTTATCTCTTTCAGCCCTGCTTTTAATGCCCTGTTTATTTCTTTAATGCCACCAGAGTATTTTGGAAGCAGCAAAGAGTCAATTACTGCCTTTTCTTTTTCTGCAATTGCCAGCTCTCCTATTCTTGTATAGCCAAAAAATCTATTCTTTGAGAGTGTTATATATTTAAAATTATTAACCTCTTTTGCGTATTTTGCCGCAGCAAAGAACATTTTTCTTGGCATTTGGTCAGAAAATCCATAGTAGTTCAGGGCAGACCAAAAAGAGAGATAAGAGGGGTAATTAAGATTTTGCCCTATAAAGAATTCATCCACCCCACTTAATGCAAAGAAGTTTTTCCCAATTCTTTTTATTGCGTGTTTTCTTTTAAGGGCTTTTATAATATTGTAAGCCTTTGTTTTGCTTATATTCAGCAATAAGCGCAAATCCTTTATTTTAAATACAAAGAGCTTATTCCTCTTTAATTCTTCATACACTCTGCTTTCAAGCTTGCTTAGTTGCATTTTTCTTTAAGTTTAGTAGTTTTTCTACTAATCTATAAGAAAATTACTATTTAAACCTTCCTGTTCTGCTGGCTTTGCAGGGATTAAATCTCTTTTTTTAAAGGGATTTATAAACATTAGGCATACTGGCAGTTATAGGGTTAAATAAATCTTTTGAAAAAGATAAATTGTGGCTAATTACAAGGAGGAGTGGAATAAGATGGATAGAGGTTTTTTAATTATCTGTTCTTCCTAAACACAGACTGATATTTTAGAGGTTTCGTTTTTTTGAAATTTGTTTATTGCTCAAACTGGGTGTAATACCCCGTAGCTTGCTACGATCGTTCGTTCCCAGTCTGAGGCTTAAAAAATACCCCACAGCTTGCTGTGACTGGGATTTTTTATGTAATGTCATCAATCAAAAACTAGGACAGTTCTCTCTTGCATCTCTAATGAAATCCTTATATCTAAATTCTGGAACCATTTCACTAACTATTCTAAACCATTCCTTAGCGCATTTGAATCTTTTAGGATTTGCAGTAATATTCTGTAATTGTAAATGATAAAATTCTTTGGACCCATACCAACTCCTTATAATATCCATCCTTTTCCAATTTAGAAATTCTTTATAATCCTTTATCCTGCATTGTTTTAATTTTGAATCTGCATTTATTTCTCTATCCAAGAAGTCATTTTTTATGATAATCTTATCTGAGGTAAAATCATCAGTGTTTGTTGTATCTATTAAATCCTTATATTTTTCATAATCTTTGCATCCTTTAAATGGAATTTCGTAGAAAATAGTTAACCTATCGGGTCTTATTCTAAAAATATTCTTTTTTGTGTTTTCAAGTGAATGTATTGTTTCATAGGGTGTTCCTATAATAAATAATGCTGCTGAAAGTATCTGAGAATCTCTTATATTTTTGAATGCATTAATTGTTTTTTCCAAGTTTATTCTTTTGCCCATATTTTCAAGTGTGTTTTTATCTCCACTTTCAACACCAAGTTGAATTTCCTCACAGCCTGCTCTTTTCATTAGATTTAGGAGATATTTTGAATCTGCATTGCATAAGTCCTCCACTGCACCAAAAGATGTCCATTTTGCCTTTGAATGGATATCTCTATTAATTAATTCATCACATAACCCCTCCAAATGCTTTTTATTTTTTGTAAAAGCTTCATCTACAAAGAAAAAATAGTTTATCTTTTCTTTATTTACTAATTCTTCAATTTCGCCTGCGACTTTAGTTATATCGAAAGTGTTTAATTGCCTGTTATTCATAACTTCATTTAAACAGAAAGAACAAGAATTAGGGCATCCTCTTGCACTATTAATAAAAGCATATCTCATTTCACTTATAGGAACTTCCTGTAAAGATACTTTTACATATTCTTTTCTCGGCAATCCTTCTCTTAAAGGCAAAGGTATTTGACTAAATTTTTCTTGATTGATTACTCTTTTTTTTGTTAGTTTTACTCCCCCCTCAAAATAAGAAATTCCAGAGATTTGTTCTATTGATTTATCTTTCTTATTTTTAAAATAATAATCAGCTATATCCAAAATAGTATTTTCCCCTTGACCAATTACTGCAATATCAATTGATTTTTCTCTTACAATTTCAGGATGTGTTGTAGGATGATACCCTCCAAAGACTATTGGAATATTTTTTTCTTTTTTTAGACTATCTGCGATAGATAATGCTGTTTTGTAGTCAACTGTCATTGCAGAAAATCCTGCTAAGTCAGGATTAAATTTAAGAATTTCTTTTAATATTTCTTCATTTGTTTTATTTACTTGATGTATAAGATTTACGTTATATCCTTCTTTTTTTAACATCCCCCCAACATAGCATATGCCTAACGGGTCTCCCAATTCAGAGATAGAATATTGAGTAGTGGTTCTGTCTTCCCTTTTGGAAGCATACTGGCTTGGTGCAACCAATACTACATTTTTATTTTGCATTTTGATATTCCCTCCTGCTAAGCAACCCTTGATTTGGAACAGAAACTTTATCATTGATTAAAGCAAGTTCTGCTATTCCAGAATAAATTCCTAAATCGCCTTTCCTTGTAATTCCAAAACCTGAATTTAATGCAATTGAAGTTTTTGGAAGACCCAATCTCCACATACATAAAATTCTTAACAAGTCTTCATCAGATGGTCTTTTTATTTCTTCTTTTCTTATTTTTTCTGAAATGATTGATTTGTCATTTTTATCCATAATGAATATGTTTAGTGGTGCAGAAGTAACATTCAAAGACCTTAATGCAAGAATCAAATCAGCTTGGTCTTCTATTGTTTCACCTATACCTACTAATCCACCTGAGCAAACATTTAACCCATATTTTCTTGAATTGAGAATCGTAGCATATCTTGCATTCCATAATAGTTTATTATTTCCTATTAATCTTTCATAGGCTTCTGGATTTCCGACTTCAAGATTATGATTAATTTCAACTTTTTCAGTTCCAAATCTGCTTACTAAATCTT
>CAYMCA010000013.1:20878-21411 GCA_964388875.1 Candidatus Woesearchaeota archaeon | reverse complement strand
GACTCTGAGAAAAAGATTGCAAACAACAAGCTGATGAGGACTCACCTAAGGCATATCATCATTATGCCAAAGATGGTTAACTGGACGGTCTATGTTCATAATGGCAAGGAGTTTGCGGCTGTAAGAATTGTTCCTGACATGCTTGGGCACAGGCTTGGCGAGTTTGCGCCAACAAGAAAGAAGGTTTCACATGGCACGCCAGGAATCGGCTCAACAAAGGGCACTGCTTCACAATCAGTAAAATAAACTTATTAAAAAATGGCAGAAGAAGAAAAGAAAAACAAGGAAGAAAATAAGGCAGATAGCGGAGAAAGGAAAGAAGAAGACAAAAGCGGGCAAAAGCCAGAGGCAAAAAAGGCAGAGATTAAAAAAGAAGAAGCTGCCAAAGATGCCGGAAAAAAGCCAAGAAAAGAAGAGGCAACTGCTTATGGAAAAGATGCAGGAATATCAACAAAGCATTCCATGGCTATATGCAGGGCGATAAAAAACAGGACAGCTGATAATGCTGTTCAGCTGCTTGAGCAGGTTGCCAG
>CAYMCA010000013.1:14752-20868 GCA_964388875.1 Candidatus Woesearchaeota archaeon | reverse complement strand
GAAATTCCGCACAGAAAGCACGCCCAGGGAAGCGGCATGATGTCTGGAAGATATCCTGTCAAGGCATCCCTGTATTTTATAAAGCTTATCAAAAGCCTGAAGGCAAATGCAGAGAATGTCGGCATAGACGCAGAAACAGCAAAGATATCTGTTGCAAGCGCGAACAGGGCAAACAGGCCGCATAAGAGAGGGGGCAGCATGAAATTCAAGAGAACCCACATATTGCTGAAAATGAAAAATGCAGATGTGAAAAATAAGGAAAGCATTAAAAAGGGGGCGGGAAAGGCATAAGATGGAAGAAAAAAAGTTTGTTCAGTTCAAAAAGGATGAGTTTGGCGTCAGGGAGTTCATCAAAAACTCGCTTGGAATAGGGATAGTGAGCGGAGTTGACATGGAATACACACCTGTCGGAGAGAAGATAATAGTCTACACAACAAAGCCTGGGCTTGTAATCGGCAGAAGGGGGGAAAAGATTGACGAGCTTACAGGCGTGCTGAAGAAAAGGTTCAAGCTTGAGAATCCGCATATAGAGATAGCTGAAATCACCAGGCCGGAGCTTGATGCCCAGATAATGGCTGATGAGATAGCACTTCTTATTGAAAGGCAGGGCACTGTAAGGTTCAAGATGGTAGCATACAAAATACTGGAGAGAATAATACATGCAGGGGCGCTTGGGGTTGAGATTGTTTTAAGCGGCAAGCTTCCAGGTGAGAGGGCAAAGAGCTGGAGGTTTGCTTCAGGATACCTCAAAAAAACAGGCGACACTGCAAAGATTGTCGGAAGGGCAAAATCAACAGCAAGGACAGTCGCAGGGGTTGTTGGAATCAAGGTGGGAATATTGCCTCCTGATGTCCAGATTCATGACAGGATTATTGTAAATGATGAGATGAAGCAGAAGATAGCATCAAACCTGCTCTTTGAAGGCAAGCAGGCAGCAGAAAGGGCAGAAGCCAAAAGCGAAAAAAAGCCAGAGGCAAAAAAGGCAGCAAAGCCGAGAAAAAAGAAGGATGCTGCTGAAGCCGGCGGAAAAAAAGAAGATGCAGAAAATGAAAAACCAGCAGGAGCATAAGAAATAAAATGGCAGTTTTAAAATTTAAGGATGCAGAAAAAATCAGCGAGCAGGAAATTCCTGAAAAGCTTAAGGAGCTCAGGCAAGAGTTAATAAAGGCAAATGTGTCTGCCAAGAAATCCGGCAAAAACAAAATTAAGGAGATTAAAAAGGCTATAGCGAGGATACTTACAGCGCAAAGGATGCGCAGCCTGAAATTAAAGGTTTAAGAACAGGCTAATTCATACTCAAAATAAACAAGATGGATATATGTCCGAAATGCGGCCTGCCAAAGCAGGCATGTGTTTGTGAAAACATCGCAAAAAGCGAGCAGAGAATACAAGTGAAGACAGTGAAGAAGAAATTCGGAAAAATAGTGACAGAAGTCAGCGGGTTAAGCAGGGACATTGACATAAAATCTGTGGCAAAAAGCCTGAAAAGTGAATTGGCTTGCGGGGGAACATCGAAAAACAATGTGATAGAGCTTCAGGGAGATCACATGAAAAAAGTAAAGCCAATCCTTGTACGGCTTGGCTTTCAGCAGGAATCAATAGAGGACTGAGCACAGGCAGAAAAAAGCGAGAACAGGCACAATAAAGAGGCGGAAAGAGGCGATTAAAAGCGAGAGAAAGCAAAATGGCAACAAAAGCAAGAAAGAAAGAAGAAGCAGGGAAAAAGGAAGCTAAAGAAACAGAGAGCGCGAGCTGCAATGATGCAAAATGCCCTTTTCACGGGACATTAAGCGTGAGGGGCAGGGCATTTGAAGGAAAGGTTATAAAAAAATTTCCTAAAAGGGCAGTCATAGAATTTGAAAGGGTTGTATATTCAAAAAAATATGAAAGATACTCAAGGGCGAGGACAAGGATACATGCAAGGCTTCCTGACTGCCTGAGCAGCAACGTGAAAGTTGGAGATTACATCCAGGTAAGGGAATGCAGGCCTTTAAGCAAGATAGTCAGGTTTGTTGTTTTGAAAAAAACAGAAAGCGGAAAAGATGAAAAGCCCGCAGGAGCGGAAAAATGAAAGCTATTGGCGCGAGGATATCAAAGGGCCTGAACCTGGGGGCTTATGTTTTGTCAAGCGACAACAGCGGGGCGAGGATTGTGAAAATAGTCTCTGTAAAGAGGGGCAAATCAAGAAAAGGAAGGCAGATAGCAGCAGGGGTAGCAGACTGGGTGAAGGTAAGCGTAAGAATAGGGCTGCCTGACATGAAAGGAAAGGTGTTTGATGCTATTGTCATAAGGCAGAGAAGGCCTTACAGGAGATTAACAGGAGAAAGAATATGCTTTGCAGACAACGCTGTTGCGCTGCTTAAAGACGAAAAAGGAAACCCCAAAGGCACGCAGATAAAGGGCTTTGTGGCAAGAGAAGTCATGGAGAGATGGTCGCAGGTTGCAAAGATTGCGCAGGGAGTTTACTAAAAACTAATACTCAATAAAAATATCAAAAAATGAAAAAAGCATTTTCAACATCATGGAAGGGCAGCAGGCAGCCGAGAAAGCAGAGGAAATATGCAGCTAATGCCCCCCTGCATATAAAGCATAAATTCATGTCTGCAAACCTGGCAAAAGAGCTAAGGAAGGCGCATGGAAAAAGAAACATAGAGATAAGGAAGAACGATTCTGTGAGGATAATGAGGGGTGAGTTTAAGGGAAAGAAAGGAAAGAGTGACAGGGCCAGCTTAAAGAGGGGAAAGGTAAGCATACAGAGAATCCAAAGGGCAAAAAGGGACGGGACAAAGGTAAGCATATGGTTTATGCCAAGCAACCTGCAGATAACTGAGCTAAATCTCGACGACAAGGAAAGGATGGGCAGAGGAAAGCAGGCAAAGGCAGCAGCACTGCCGCAGAATACTGAAAGTAAATCACCAGTCAAAACAAAAGAAAAAACAAAAGACAAGGAGAAAAATGCACCTAAATAAGTCAAAAATGCCGAGAGAATGGCCTGTACCAAGAAAAGGCACCAAATATTCAGTTGTGCCAAGGCAGAGAAATGGCATCCCCTTGATTATAGTCCTGCGCGATGTGCTGAAGATTGCAAGGACTGGAAAAGAGGCAGAAAGGATACTTAACGGCGGGAATGTAAGTGTTAATGGGAAGGTGAGGAAAGACAGAAGATTCTCACTTATTGCATTGGACATACTGGCAATAAAAAAGCTAAACAAGAATTATGGCGTTGTTATAAAGAAAGGAAAGTTCAGGCTGGAAGAGATAGCTGAGAAGGACGCTGTTAAAAGGGTGTGCAAGGTTATCGGAAAGAAAGTCCTTGGAAAAAACAAAATCCAGATAAACCTGGATAATGGAAACAACATGTTATGTCAAGAACCACCCACCACAGATGGGCGGCATGATAATGCCACACGTCGTGTGGTTCTTGAGCACTATCAGAATTCCACGAGCGGAATTCTGAAGTTCAAAGACAGCATAAGAACAGGCGACAGCGTTGTTATTGGCTTGCATGACGGAAAAATAATCAGGATAGTGCCTATGCAGAAAAATGCAAAGGTGCTTGTAACAGGCGGGAAGCATGTCGGGGAAAGGGGAGCTGCAAAGGAGATTAAGGAGAAAACAGCAATCATTGAGATTGAGAATAAAAATGTTGAGATTCAGAAAAAGAACCTCATGGCCGTGGAATAAACTGAAAATCAAATTACAAAATGGCTGAAAAAAATACGCAAAACATTGCAAAGGATAAGGGAGAAAACAAGATGAGAGAGATAAGGATAGAGAAAATCATACTGAATTGCGGCGGGGTTGATGACAAGCTTGAGAAAGAGGCGAGGCTGATTGGGGTAATATCGGGCAGAAAGATAGTGCAGATAAAGTCAGACAGGAGAATTCCTGCATTCGGCGTAAGGCCTGGGCTGAAAGTTGGGTGCATGGTTACAATAAGGGGCGAGAAGGCAAATGAGCTGCTGAAAAGGCTTTTTAAGGCAGTGGAGAACCAGCTTAAGAGAAAGCAAATTGCTGAGAATCATTTTTCATTCGGCATACCTGAATACATAGAAATACCGGGCATGGAATACCAGAGGGATATCGGAATTATGGGGCTGGAAGCGACAGTTGTATTCTGCAGGCCGGGAAAAAGAATAACGCGCAAAAAGGCAAAGCCTGGAAAGCTCCCTAAAAAGCAGCATGTAAGCAGCGAGGAGATAGCTGAATTCATGCAGAAAAACTTCAATATAAACATAAAATAAATTAAATCAAGACTTACAAATAAAAAGCAGAATGGCAGCGAGCGACTGGAAAAAAACACTAAAGCAGCTGAAGGGCAAGCCTGCAGTTATGAGCAAGTTTGTGAAATTTAACAAGCCCAAGGAAAGAAAGTTCGGCATTGCCGCGAGAAAATGCGAGAGATGCGGGAGATTCGGGGCGCATATAAAAAAGTACAACTTGAACCTGTGCAGGCAGTGCTTCAGGGAGATTGCGACAGAGATAGGATTTCAAAAATATTCATAAAATAATTAACTAAACTGAAAAATGAGCCAAGACATTGTTGCTGACGCATTAAACAACATAATGAATGCCAAGAGGGCAAGAAAGAACATTGTAGTTTTAACAAGGTTCTCAAAGCTG
Organism: Candidatus Woesearchaeota archaeon; assembly: GCA_964388875.1. Classification (GTDB taxonomy): domain Archaea; phylum Nanobdellota; class Nanobdellia; order Pacearchaeales; family GW2011-AR1; genus JACOYM01. The sequence goes on along the minus strand of CAYMCA010000013.1, from coordinate 16,245 downwards.
CTGCTGAATGTGCTGGACATAATGAAGAGCCACGGGCATATTGAGAGCTATGCCTTAAATGAGAAGGAAAAAAAGCTGGAGATAAAAATAGGCAGCCTTAATGAGTGCTGCTCAATAAAGCCGAGATTTTACGCGAATGTTGGCAGAATGAACAAGTATATAAGAAGGTATCTTCCTGCAAAGGATTTTGGCATTGTGATTGTCTCCACAAGCAAGGGGCTGATGACGCACGCAGAAGCTGCAGAAAAAAATATCGGGGGGAGCTTAATTGCTTATGCTTACTAAAAAATGAAAAACGACATTATTGAAACAATAGAAATTCCGCAGGGAACAGATGCTATTCTTGAAGGCGGCAGCCTGACATTGAAAAAAGGAAGCTCTGAAGCCAAAAAAAAATTTAAGATATCAAACGTAGAGGTGAACATAAGGAAAGAAGGCGGCAAAATTATCCTTGAGGCGAAAAAGGCAACGAGAAACGAGAGCAAGATTATCAATACAATTAGGGCGCATATAAATAACATGATTCTTGGCATGGACAAAAAATATGTTTACAAGCTCAAGGTTTGCAGCGTGCATTTTCCCATTGGCGTTTCAAAGGAGGCGAATTTTATAGTTGTTAAGAATTTCCTTGGCGAGGAAAAGCCGAGGAGGGCAGAAATACTGAAAAATGCAGAGGTAAGGATTGAAAAGGACATAATAACAATTGAGTCGCCTGACAAGGAAGCTGCCGGGCAGACTGCAGCAAATATAGAGAATGCAACAAGGGTAAGGGCAAAAGACAGGAGAGTTTTTCAGGACGGAATATTCATGACAGAAAAATGCGGAAAGGAGATATAAGCCGCAAAAAACAAATTAAAAATGGCTAAGAAATTTTTAAGGCGCGGGTGGAATAAGAAGTCGCAGCTTGGGCGCAGAAGGAAGAACAAGCAGAAATGGAGAAAGCCAAAGGGAAGGCATAATAAGATGAGGGAAAAGAGAAAAGGATATGCGAAAACAGTAAGCATAGGGTATGGAAAACCAGAGAAAGAAAGGGCAAAGATGCCTAAAACAGCCAGAAATGTTAAGGATATCACTAAAATGAAAAAAGGCGAGACAGCAATTATATCCAAGGTCGGAAGAAAGAACAGGATTGAGATTGCAAGAAAAGCAGAAGAGCTTGGAATCAAGATATGCAATCTTAATGCAAGAAAGTTCCTGGATGAAGCTGAAAAACAGAAAAGCGGGGTAAAAGCCAGTGAAAATAAAACAGCAAAAGCAGAAGCTGGCGGGGAGGGAAAAAGATGAAGCTTGACAGGAAGAAATTGCTGGCTGTAAATGCGCTCGGAGTAGGGAAAAAAAGGATTTTGTTCAGCAATGCGAGCCTCGGGGAGATAAAAGAAGCGATAACAAGGCAGGACATAAGGGATTTGTTAGCAGCCGGAGCAATAACAATCAAGCAGGCGAAGGGAAAGGCAAGCCTGGGCAGAAAGGCAGGAAAAGGAAGAAAGAGGGGC
>CAYMCA010000013.1:0-14742 GCA_964388875.1 Candidatus Woesearchaeota archaeon | reverse complement strand
CAGGCAAGATAAGAAAGAAGGTGAACAAAAGAAAGAAGAATTATGTAAAGCTGACAAGAAAACTGCGCAAGTACCTGAAGGAACAGAAAAAGCAGGGCAGAGTGGGCCTTAAAACCTACGGCAGCATAAGGAGAAGGATAAAGGCAAAGATGTTCAGGGACATGAGGCATCTTCAGGAGTATATTAAACAGGCACAATAATACAAAAAATGAAAATACAAAAGAAAAGAAGAAGGCAGGGAAAAACAGACTATAAGGCAAGAATGAGCCTGCTCAAGGGCGCAAAGCCAAGAATCGCGGTCAGAAAGACTGGAAGGTATGTTTCAGCCCAGTATATAAAAAGCAATAATGCGCAGGATTATGTTGTGTGCTCTGCGCATTCCAAAGAGCTGCTTGATTACGGCTGGCCTGAAAGCATGAAAGGAAGCCTGAAATCCCTGCCTGCATGCTATCTGACAGGAATGCTTATTGCCAAGAGAATTATCAGGAAGGAGGGCAAAAATAACGCAGTTGCAGTGCTTGACATAGGATTAGCAAGGAATGCGGCAAAATCAAGAATATATGCTGTGCTTAAGGGAATTGTTGAGGGAGGCGGTGAAAAAATAATTGTTCCTCATAAAAAAGAATCGCTTCCTGACGATAACAGGGTTAGGGTGGCGCATTCAAAGGGCAACATCCAGGAAATATTCAAAAGCGCGAGGGAAAAGATAGAAAAAAGCGCAGATAAAGAAAAAAACACTGAAAAGAAAAAATGAGAGAGAAGAAGAAAAACATAGACAAGGCAGAGAAGGAGAAGGGAGAGAAGCCGGAAATTATAGCCGAGCCTGTTGGAAAAAACGGAGAGGCTATTGCGAAAGAGATTGAGAATGAGATAAAAACAGATATCAGCGAGGGAGGCGAAGAAAAAAAAGCTGAAGTGAGAGAATCAAGGGCAGAAAGGTGGAAGAGCAGGGCAGAGGAAAGGGATGCAGAGGAGAAAAGAGAGCATCTTGCGTCATGGGTGCCAAAAACAAAGATAGGAAAGCTTGTGAAAGAAGGCAAGGTAAAGGATATTGACTACATGCTTGACAATAACATTAAGATAGCAGAGCCGGAAATAGTTGACTTGTTAATCAACACCAAAACAGAGCTGCTGAACATAGGGCAGTCAAAAGGAAAATTCGGCGGCGGAAAGAGAAGGGCATGGAGGCAGACGCAAAGAAAAACCAAAGAAGGGAACAGGCCGACATTCTCATGCCTGATTGCCATTGGCGACGGGAAAGGGCATATTGGAATCGGGCATGGCAAGTCAAACGAGACACTGCCTGCAAGAAACAAGGCAATAAGAAGCGCAAAGCTGAATATTACAAAAATCAAAAGGGGATGCGGAAGCTTTGACTGCTCTTGCAGGGGCGAGCACAGCATACCATTCAGGGTTGAGGGAAAGATGGGCAGCACAAGAGTAATGCTTATGCCCGCCCCCCAGGGAACAGGGCTTGTGATAGGGGATGAGTGCAAGAAGATTTTGAGGCTGGCAGGGATAATGGATGCCTACAGCAAGACATTCGGGCAGGTTAGGACAACAATAAACTTTGCGGGGGCATGCATTGAGGCGCTTAAAAAAACAAATAAAACAATCAAAATAACAAAATGATAGCTGTAATCAGGATAAGCGGGCTTGTTGAGATAAGGAAGGATTTTGCAGAAACACTCGACAGGCTTTTGCTCAAAAAAAAGTACAATTGCATTGTCATGCAGGAAAAGCCAGAGCTGCTTGGGATGTTAAAGAAGACTGAGAACTTTGTGGCATACGGCAGCATAGACAAGGGCATGCTAGCAAAGCTGATAGAAAAAAGAGGGGAGACTATAAAGAATGCAGGCGGCAAATCAGGCAAAGAGAAAAAAGAGGATAGTATTGACGGGGAGAAGGCAGCAGACAGCATTATTAAAGGCAAAAAACTGCAGGAGCTCGGAATTAAGCCTGTTTTCAGGCTGCATCCGCCAAGAGGCGGCATAAAATCAAAGGTGCATTTTCCAAAAGGCGCTTTGGGAAACCACAAAGAAAATATAAATAAATTGATTGAAAGGATGCTTTAGTTTAAAATGGAAGAGACAACAGGCAAAGACGGGATGGTATACTCAAACATGATAGACTTGCTGTTGGAGTATGGAAACAAAACAGAAAGCGAGATTGTAGAGAGTGCTATTGAGAGGTTTGGGTTTCCGAGGCTCGAGCTTGAGCACAGCATTATGCCGCTGCTGGCAGAAAAGCTGGAAAAAGGATATGTTGAAAAGTATAAAGCTGACGGAAGATATCACCTTCTTGACATAGATTTCAGCTCAAAAACAGGGAGAGTGCGCTTTGCAGGATTTTTAAGCGAATCACCCCTGTGCCTTGATAACCCGCACATGAAAAAATTAAAGCAGGCTTTTGAAGAGAGGGGGTTTATATTAAAATGAAAACCAAGAAAAGAAACAAGAAGAGCAGAATACGCGGAAGAAAGACATGCGGATACGGCTCACGCAAGAAGCACAGGGGAAAGGGAAGCCAGGGAGGAAAGGGGATGGCTGGCACGGGAAAAAGGGCAGACCAGAAGAAAACGCTCATACTGAGAAAAGGCGTGGAATATTTTGGGAGCAAGAGAAAGCTGCTTAAAAAAAGCAAGGCTATGGATGTTATGAATGTCGGCATGATTGAAGAAAACACCGGAAAATACACCAAGCAGGGAAGATTAAAGAAAACAGCTGAAGGAATTGAGTTAGATTTAAAAGATATGAAGATTTTAGGCAGTGGTGAAATAAACAGCAAGTTCATAATAAATGCAAAGGCAGCATCGAGCTCTGCCATTAAAAAAATTGAAAAGGCTGGCGGGAAAGTAGTCTTAAAGAAAGATATTAAAAATAAATAAAAGAGAGAAATGAACCTTACAAATATTCTTAGAAACCTGCCCGAGGTTGCAAAGCCTACTGAAAAGAAGCTGAGCTTTAATGTCAAGCTTAAATGGACGCTTATTGTCCTTGTCGGCTTCTTTGTCCTGGCAAATATCCCGCTTTATGCGCTTGCAAAGAACAGCCTGGACAGGTTTGAATATCTTGCAATTATACTCGGAACAGATTTTGGCTCTATCATCTCGCTTGGAATAGGGCCTATTGTCATGGCTTCTATTATCCTTCAGCTGCTTGTAGGCGCAAAAATTATAAACATTGATGTGACAACGCAGGAGGGGAAAAAACATTTTCAGGGGCTGCAAAAGCTTGTTGTTTTGTTCTTTGTTGTTTTTGAGGCAGTTGTTTATGTCGCAATGCAGGGGCTGCAGGCAGTGCCCGGCTATGCAGGCATAGTGATAGTACAGCTTATGGTTGGAGGGCTGCTGATAGTTTTTATGGACGAGCTTGTGAGCAACTGGGGCTTTGGCTCTGGTGTCAGCCTGTTTATAGTTGCCGGGGTAAGCTGGAGATTGTTTGCAGAGCTGTTTCAGTTTATTGACCCTGCAACAAAGCAGTTGGGGGCTGTTGGAAACATTCCTGCACTGGTGTCATCTTTGATTAACGGCGACACGAGCGGTGTTTTAAAGGTGCTGACTGTCCTGCTTGCAACAATAGTTGTGTTTCTTATTGTTGTGTGGGCGCAGTCCTTAAAGGTGGAGATTCCCCTTTCGTTTGACAGATTAAGGGGATATGCAATAAGGTGGCCTCTTTCATTTTTTTACACATCAAACATTCCAGTAATACTTACAGCAGCGCTTGTCGCAAACCTGCAGCTTTTTGCAGGGCTGGTGGAAAACTGGGCAGGGCATGCAACCCTTCTTGGCGGCTTCTCCCAGGGGCAGCCGGTAAGCGGGCTGGTATTTTGGGTGTCTTCATCAAACATCCTCGGGGCAGTTGTTACTGGAAGCTTCAGGGTAATCATGGCATTCCAGGGATTAAGCCACATGATTATCTACATGGCGTTCTCAACCATATTTGCCATATTCTGGGTAAAAACAAGCGGAATGGATGCAAGAAGCCAGGCGAGGAACATACTGGCTTCGGGGCTGCAAATTCCAGGGTTCAGAAAGGATGAAAGAATACTTGAGTCCATACTTGAAAGATATGTAATGCCCCTCACTGTCATGGGCGGTATGGCTGTTGGATTTCTTGCTTCAATTGCTGACTTGACAGGCGCGCTGGCTGGAGGCACTTCCATACTGCTTGCAGTGATGATTATGTACCAGTTCTACCAGAACATAGCGCAGCAGCATGCAATGGACATGCACCCTGCCCTTAGGGGGATAATAGGGGCATAAATAATCAAATCAAAAATCAGAAGATAAATAAAAAATCAAATAAAAATTAAAATGAAAGGAATGAAGATTTTATTGATTGTAATGCTCGCGAGCTTTATTATAGCGTTCGCCTGGGACAAGGTTCCTGCAATAAAAAACAGCGCGCATTTTATTCTTGACCCGTCTGCAGGCTGGCTGCTAAACTGGAATTTAAATGTTGGAATGATTATTATAGTTTTCATAATCACGCTGATAACAAGCCTGTCGCAAAAATACGGGACAGACCAGGCAAGCCTGAAAGAGATAAAAAAGGAGCAGAAGGCATGCCAGGATGAAATGAAGAATCATAAAGACAATCCCCAGAAGCTAATGGAGCTGCAGAAAAAGCATATGGAATTCATACCAAAGACAATGAGCCTGACAATGAAGCCGCTTGTTTACACAAGCATACCAATCATATTATTTTTCAGGTGGTTTAATGATTATTTTACAGCAATAGAAAATGCAAAGGTTTTTGGCATGAACTGGTTCTGGTTCTATTTGCTGGCATCTATAATTTTCAGCATGACATTCAAGAAAACACTCAAAATAGAATAAAATGCAAGATGAAAATTATTTGTTGAGGCTAAGCCTGCTGGAGCAGAACATGCAGAGGCTTCAGGAGCAGTTTGCAGCTTTGGAGCAACAGAGGGCAGAGATGATTGCGCTTGGCGAGAGCATTAAAAGGATAAAAGGCGCGAAAGGCAGGGAGATTCTTGCGCACATAGGCAAGGGCATATTCCTGAGGGCAGAGGCAGCATGCAATGACGAGCTTGTGGTTGATGTAGGCTCAAGGGTGTTCATTAAGAAAGATATTGAAGGGACAGGAAAGATTATAGAAGGGCAGATAGGTGAGCTGGAAAATGCAAAGAGCTCGCTTCTTGCAGAGCTGCTGAAAGAAAAGTCAGAAGCCGAGGGCATAATATCCGAGATAGACAAAAGAAGAAAGGAATCTGCCAAGAAATCCGGGGAAGAAAGCAGGGAGAGAAAGGCGTGAGTTTGCTTACTCTCTGAAAACACCTGCTTTATGAGCAAGGTATGTATGAACAATTCTTGAAATGAGAGTTCCTATAAACCATGCAGTTATATTTGAAAAAACAGGATTGAAAGAATTGTGAAGAAGCAAGTCTATTATAAAAAAGAATAGCCCATAATAGATTGCAAAGGTTGGAATTTGTGTTCCATATATCTTTGCCAAATCAACAAATAATTTCTTGTTAATATTTTTATACTTCTTTTTATTAGCAAAATAATGAAAAACAGAGTTTAATGTGAGATATACTGCAAAGTGGGTTATTGTTGAAGCTAAGCTTGTTAATTCATGTTGCTTGAAAAGTGAATCAAAAAATATTCCTGCTTTTGCAGAAACAAACAATGCAATTAATCCGGCAACAATAATATTCAAGTTAAAAAGCAGGTATTTCTTGTCCATCTTACAAATTCTTCCCCGCCCTCTTGACAAACTCCCCAAATTTCAAAACTCCGAGCTCGCTCACGACTGCCTTTATGTATTTCTTTTCTATTTTTTCAAAGGCAGGATTTTTTATCTTTATGCGCCTCGGCGCATTTTTCCAAACCTCGCGAAAATCCCTCTCTTCTATTTTCAGATTTTTAGGGGAATATTTCCATGAATCCGCAATAATATAAACCGGCTTTTTCAGGTCGCGGGCGATTTCTGCAAACATTCCGCTTCCTACCTTGTTTATCACCCCATCTTTAAGCAGGGCATCTGCGCCGAAGAAAACTGCACCTGATTTCTTTATTGCAATTCCTGCTGCAGAATCAACAAATGTTATTGTCCTTATCCCTGCCTTTGAAAGCTGCCTTGATGTTTTTCTGCCCTGAAATAACGGCCTTGTCTCGGTATTATAAACCTGAAATTTTTTTCCATGCTTTTTGGCATAAATCAATGCATTTGCAACATTTGTTGAATGGCAGTGCGTGAAGATTATTGAATTGTTTTTTATAATCTTGAAGGCATGCTTGTTTATCTTTTCCTGAGCCTCATCAAAGTGCTGCAGAATTTTTTTATAAGGCTGTTTTTCTGTCCTGCGCAGGACATTGGAAAGCATGGGCTCTGTCGGCCTTGCTTTTATAAGCTTATGTTTTGCCTCTCTTGTTTTTAAAAGAGAGTATGCGTACAAGGCTGCCTTTGCAATGTTCCTTGCACCCTGAATCTTAACCTCTTTTATATGCCTTAGAATTTTGGCAAACCTCTTTTCTTTATCCATAAAATACAGAGAACTTAGGCATATAAAAATGTTTTTAAAAAAATCTTGCAGGGCTTTTGCCAAATTTATGCTGCCTATTGCGCAAAAGCCCTGACAATATGGCAATGCCACAGATAAAAATGTTTTTAAACAAACTTCCTCTGTTATAACCATGCTAGAGATGTTCTGGAACCCGAGAAAGGCGGAAAGGAGGCCGTGGGAGATGTTTTTTGTTGGCTTGCTTTATGGCTCGCTTTCGCTTCTGATTGTCAAGTGGGTTTTCTCGCAGGACCCTGTGCTCTCCAAATATTCGGGCTTGATGGTTGTCCTGTTTGCTGTTATGTTTACCATGCCTTTTATGTACTTTGCAATAAGGCTTGAAGAGGAGGAAGACGCAAGAATGAGCGGTTTTTTTAATGTGATGAAAGGGCATGCAAAGATGCTGAGCGCATTCATGTGGCTGTTCCTCGGCTTTGTTGTCGCATTTTCTTTCTGGAGCATTGTTCTTCAGTCGCCTTTTGAGGCGCAGATTAAGACATACTGCGTTATCAACCGCCCTTCAAATTTTGAGGGCTGCGTCAATGAATACCTGCCCCAGCAGGGGCAGGCTATAAGGGAAACCGGCAGGATAACCGGCGGCGAGAGATTTCTGGAGATATTTTCAAATAATGTTTATGTTATGATATTCACGCTTATATTCTCGCTGGTTTTCGGTGCCGGCGCTATTTTCATACTCGCATGGAATGCCAGCGTCATTGCGGCGGCTGTTGGAATATTCACAAAATATGACTTAAAGATGCTGCCTGTCGGGGTTGCAAGGTTTATGATACATGGCATTCCTGAGATAGCTGCATATTTTGTTGTTGCAATTGCCGGCGGCATGATTGGAATTGCCGCAATAAGGCATAAATTCAGGAGTGAGAAATTCTGGAAAGTCCTGCAGGACTCAGTAAGCCTGATAATAATTGCCATTATAATCCTTGTAATAGCAGGGCTGATAGAGGTTTACATTACGCCGAATTTGTTCTGAAGGTGAGGATTAGCATTATCTTTTAATACATATTTCTTAGAACAAGAATTCTTATAAATCATATCATTCTGTGTGACATAAAGATGACAAAAGATATTGATAAAGCAATTGAAAAACTTAAAAGAATAGATTTAGAGATTGATAATCAAGAAAAAAAGATGAAATCCAACTCTATTTTACTTGAAAAACTCAGGCACTCTAAAATTATTTTGTTTTTTCTTGGTAATCGCAGTATAGATAGAGAAATAGTTACAGATGTCTATGAATCTTATCGCAATTTGATTAAAAAGCCCGTTGAAAATTTGGATGTAATAGTTCATTCTGGCGGGGGAGATATAGATGCAACATTTCACCTTGTGAATTTATTTAGAAAAATGGCTTATCAAAAATTAACTTATATTGTCCCCCGTTGGGCAAAAAGTGCTGCAACCTGTTTAGTTTGTGGAGGAGATTATCTTATTCTAGGAGAATCTTCTGAACTTGGGCCTATAGATCCACAGATTTCAATAGTCAAGGGAGGCATAGAAGAATACGAATTTTCCCCACTTTCTATAAAGATTACACTAAAATTCTTAGCTGACCTTTTAAATGAAGGAGAAGAAAATAAAGAGATTGTCAAACAACTACTTGATAAAATTCATCCTCTTTCGTTAGGTGAACATGTAAGAAGCCTTATAATTGCTCCAACCTACTTGGAAAATATCTTGAAAACAAGAATGTTAAAGGGTGTTAAGGACGATAAGATAAAGGAAATAACTAGGATTTTAAGTGAAGGCTATCCTCATCATGGGTACTGCATACTCAAAGACGACATAGTTAAGTTAGAACTCAAAGTAGAAAAGATTTCTGAAAGAGAATGGGAATTAATTTGGGCAATTTGGAAAAGTTTTGATATTATCAAGCAATTAAAAATTGAAAAATCCAGACTTATGTCAAAATTTAGTCTGATTGAAGATTAAAGCCAAATAAATCCGCGGTCATCAATTTTTATCTTTTCTTTAAGAGTTTTTATTTCTTTTTTTTCAGAATCACTTAATTCTTCTTTTTTTATTTCTTCACTTCTTCTTGGTTGCTTTTTATACTCTTTTGTATTCATAATTTAACTAAATTTCTGTGTTTTATAAATGTTTATATTGCACAAAATATACTTATTATGTATGCGGCGTGCGAGGATAAGTTTAAAAACCTCTGATAGTTTGAAAGGAATAAGATGACAAAATTCAATTGTATGAAATGCGGCTATAGATTTGAGCTCAGCAAAGAGCTGCCTCCAAAGGTGTGCCCTTACTGCGGCAAGGAAGGTGGAGTCAGAAAAGAGCAGAGTGCTGAACAGATTCTTAGCGAAGTGGGCAGCATAAGGGAATAAGAACAATTCTTATAAAAATGGATGAAGGGCAAAAAGAAGAAAAAGAGAATGAAGCGCTGAACCTTGGGGGAGAAAAGATTGCCGAATTCTTGAAAAAAGGCAACAAATGGATATTTGTGCTGGTTGCAATTGCACTGATTATTGCTGTGATAGTAGCGGTTGATATAAGAACGCAGCCCATGAAAGACCATGGCGGCAGGCCTGGCTTGTGGGACATAACAACAAACACCTGGACGCTGGGCCCTGACCTGGACCCTTTCTTTTTCCTTAGGTATGCAAAAACAATTGTTGAGAGCGGCTCCCTGCCTGCAGTTGACATGATGAGGAATGTTCCTCTGGGATTTGAGCCCTCGCATGAAACAAGGCTGCTGCCGTACATGATTGCATGGACTTACTATATCCTGAAGATTTTCAACCAGAACACAATTGTTGAGTATGCGGCTGTCATTTTTCCGGTTATCATGTTTGCGCTTACAATAATAGCATTCTTTTTCTTTGTCCGGGAGATTTTCATAAGGAGAAAAAAAGATGGTGAAAGCGATGAAGAGGACAAAAAGCCAGGCATAAAGGCAAGCATCATAGCGCTGATAGCAACATTTTTTATGGTTGTTATTCCAGAGCTCCTGCCGAGGACGGTTGCAGGCATTCCTGAAAAGGAGTCTGCTGCATTCTTTTTTATGTTTCTGTCCTTCTTTCTGTTCCTGAAGGCATGGAAATCTGAAAACAAAAAATCAGCAATTGCACTGGGGATTTTGTCAGGCATCTCAACAGCGCTGATGGGGCTTATATGGGGCGGTGTTTCTTATGTTTTTGTCACAATAGCCGTAGCAACACTTATGGCATTTATCCTCAACAAGGTGCATAAGAGAGAAACTGCAGTATATGCAGCATGGGTTGTCTTTTCCTTTGCTATAATGACGCTTGCTTCAGCAAGGTTTAACATATACGAACTTGTGCAATCAATTGACACCGGGCTGTCCCTGCTTGTTCTTGTTGTTTTGGCAGTTCATTCAGCCTTGTGGAGCACAAAGCTAAAAATAAAATACCTGGAAGATGTAAAGCTTCCTAAAAATATCACCTCCCTCATAGTATCCATTATTCTTTTGGCAGTTATAGCATCTATTCTGTTCGGGCCTTCATTTATTTTTGACAAATTAAAGGCAGTCAACCAGATGATGTTCAAGCCGATTACTGGCAGGTGGAGCCAGACTGTTGCTGAAAACAGGCAGCCATATTTTACAGAATGGGCTAACAGCTTTGGCCCTGTAATAAAAAACATTCCTGTAATGTTCTGGCTTTTCTTTGTCGGCTCTGTTGTCTTATTTAAAAAGATGCTTAAAAAAGCAGAAAAAAAGAGGGCTTGGATTCTGACTGCCCTTTACATCCTGTTTTTCTTTGGGCTGGTTTTTTCAAGATATGCGCCGCATCCTGCAATAATGGACGGCGAGGGGATTGAAAGCAGGGCGTTCTATTATATCTCTGCGCTGCTGCTGATTGGGTCATTTTTCTATTATTATATCAAGGAGCAGAAAGAGGAGAATAAAGGGCTGGAAAAGATTGACTATAACTACCTGTTTTTGTTTGCGCTTTTTATCCTGTGCCTGTTTACAGCAAGAAGTGCTGTAAGGCTTATAATGATTTTAGCGCCTATTGCGCCTATATTCACCAGCTTCCTGATTGTTGATTCTGCTGAGAGGGCAAAGAATGCAAAGGATGAAACAATAAAAGTGCTGCTTGTTGTGGCTGTGGCTGTAATCCTTGTCCTCAGCATATACAGCTTCTGGGCATACTACGGCAACATCAAGGCACAGGCGTATGGCTTTGTTCCAAGCTCCTACACACAACAATGGCAGAAGGCAATGGAATGGACAAGAGAGAGCACGCCTAAAAATGCTGTCTTTGCGCACTGGTGGGATTATGGCTACTGGGTGCAGACAATCGGAGAGAGGGCGACAGTAACAGACGGCGGAAATTTCATTGTTTACTGGAACTATCTTACAGGAAGGCATGTTTTGACAACTGGCAAAGAGAAGGACGCCCTGGAATTTTTGTACACTCACAATGCAACACACCTGCTGATTGATTCCAGCGATTTGGGCAAGTATGGTGCATTTGCAATCATAGGAAGCGACGAGAATCTTGACAGGTATTCTTCAGGGCCTGTGACAATGCTGTCTGACCCGAGGCAGAGCCAGAAAACGAGAAACGGGACAATGCTGCTCTTCCAGGGCGGGGGCTATGTAGAAGAGGACATAAGCTTTAAAGAGAATGAAAATGCCTCTGAGATATTCCTGCCGGCAGGCAGGAGCGGGATTGGCGGAGTTATACTTGAAACACTGGACAGAAACGGCTCAACAGAATTAAAGCAGCCGATTGGAGCTTTTGTCTATGAAGGAAGGCAGTATAGCATTCCATTAAGGTACCTTTACTACAACAACCAGCTGTTTGATTTTAAGAATGGATTAGAGGCAGCATTCTATGTGATGCAAAGAATTCAGCAGACAGGGCAGGGAGTCAACATAGACAATTTTGGCGCAGCAATGTATGTTTCTCCGAGGATATTAAGGGGAATGCTTGGGCAGCTGTACATACTTAATGACCCATTCGGGAATTTCCGGAATTTCAGGCTTGCCCACAGCGAGCCGAACAGGATAATAGAAAGCATAAACAGCCAGGGCGGCGGAAATGTGCTTAATGAATTTGCCTACTTTGATGCCGGCGGCGGCTTCATGGGGCCTATAAAAATCTGGGAGATTAAGTATAATGGCGATGAGAAAGTAAACCCCGCCTATCTTGACACAGATTATTCTAAGTATATAAGCTGGCAGCTGTGAAAGCAAAATTGAGTTTTTTATCAGGCATATTTTTCCAGCGCCCTTTCCAGGTTCTTTATTGCATTTGATTCATATCTTTCCTTAAAAAAATCTGTCAGGTAAACAGACTGCCTCTTAAGAAAACTTTTTAGCATTGCACTCCTTCCATGCCCGAACTGCTCTTCACTAACCCAGCCGTATTCTTCCCTTATATCCTTTCCATATTCATCAAACTCTTTTTCAGGCTTTCCAAGCGCAGCCAGGTCTATATCAACTGCATACATAGCATCTTTTTCTTCTGGTATTTCCTCATGCTTTGTCGCCAGTATTAATTTGCTTACACCCCTTGCAAAAGAATCAGTTAAGCCGGCTTCGCTTAATCTTTTTGCTGCAAGTTGCGCGCTTTTTTCTTCGTTATCTTTTGCATGAGTGTCATAAATTGCATCATGATACTATAGGGCAGTTTCTACTGCCTCCGGGTTATCCATTAAATGCTTAGCATCATTAAATTCCCCGAGGGCGTGGGCAACATGCACAAGGTTATGGTACGCCCTAGGGCTTTCGCCATATAGGCTTAAAAGTTCAGCATATGCTGTTTCAGGATTTCCTTTTGCATTTATTCTTTTGTATAAATCATTCCATCTTGCCTGCAAGCCATTAAACTTAACCAAAAATTTATTATAAACATTCTTTGGCAGATAGCTTTCAACTATATCCTCCCATCCTTCAGGGCCAACAAGCCCCTTAACCAAGCTTGAGCTTACCTCTGCAATCTCTCTTGGAGGCATTAAGAATGTTGTTGTTACCTTTGGATTTAAATCGCTGTTAACATGCCTCATGCCCCTCTCATATTCATAATCGCCTTCATTTCTGATTCCTCTAAGGATAAATTTTGCGCCGATTGATTTTGCATAATTAACAAGAAATTTATTTTCAAAAGATGTTATCTGCACATTTGAAAAGTCTCTGGCAGATTTCTTCAGCATATCCAGCCTGTCATCAAGGGAAAAGGCGTATTTCTTTTCAGGATTTATGCCAATAGCTATAACAAGCTCATCAAATAATTCTGTTCCTTTTTCTATCATCCAAAGGTGCCCGTTTGTTATTGGGTCAAAACTCCCAGCATACACACATTTATCCATGATTATTGTTGTTACTACATAGTTTATAAATATTTGCATTAAATAGATTTGCAGTGCTTGAATTGTGGACATCGCTTGCCACATTGCCTATATGCGGGCGCGCCATACAAATCTATAAGATTTAAAAACGCCAAATCTCTATTTTGTCTATGGATATTATCTTGATTTTGCCTATATTGATAAGCGCGTTTTTGACAGCGCTTATCCTGCCTTACTGGATTAAAAAGTGCAGGATGATAGGGCTTTTATGGGAAAACATGAACAGGCATGGGCACCCAAAAAATGTTGCCTCTTCTGGCGGCATAATTGTTGTTATTGCCTTTGTGCTGGGAATTCTCTCTTATGTTGCAATAAAGACAGTTATTCTGAATATAACAAATGACGCTATTGCGGGAATTTTCCTAAAGCTGTTTGCGCTGATGGCAGTAATCCTGATTCTTGCAATAGTTGGCTTGGTTGATGACTTGCTTGGGTGGAAAAATGGGGGTTTGTCAAAAAGGTTCAGGATTTTCCTGGCGCTTGTTGCCTCTGTCCCGCTTATTGTTATTAATGCCGGCGAGCATGTTGTAAGCCTGCCTTTTGCAGGGCAGATTGACCTCGGCATATTGTATCCTTTAATTATAATACCTCTTGGTGTTGCAGGGGCAACAACAGCTTATAATTTTCTTGCAGGCTTTAATGGATTAGAAGCTGGGCAGGGCATAATAATCCTGTCATTCCTTTCTTTTGTTGCATATTCCACCGGCTCCCTTTGGCTTGTATTAGTGGGGTTGTGCATGGTTGCCTCGCTGATTGTGTTTTATTTTTATAATAAAGTCCCGGCAAAGGTTTTTCCAGGGGATATACTCACATTTTCTGTTGGCGCTTTGATTGCCTCTATGGCAATACTTGGAAACTTTGAGAAGATTGCCCTATTTGTTTTCATTCCGTATATAATTGAGGTTGTATTAAAGCTTAGAGGGGGGCTTAAGAAGCATTCTTTCGCCAAGCCGAATAAAGACAACAGCCTGGAATTGCCTTACAACAGATTTTACAGCCTGAACCATATTGCTATTGCAATGCTAAAAAGAATAAAGTCAAGCCATAAGGTTTATGAAAGGGATGTTGGGTATTTTGTGCATGCTGTTCAGATAATAATCATCATTCTGGCAATTATAATCTTCAGAAGAAGCATATTCATATAAGAAAATTAGTTTTGCGATTAAAATAGGAAAGATGCTAAAAATCAACCTTGGAAAGGACGAGCTTGTAAGGGGCAGCATTATACTTTTTGTAATGATAAGCATATTCAATGTGCTGAACTATGCCTTTCATTTCTCCATGGCTCATCTTCTCAGCACGGCAGACTATGGAACACTGGCTGTTTTGATGTCAATACTTTATATCTTTGGCATACCAACAGAGGCAATACAGACAGTAGTCACAAGGTATGCAAGCAAGTTTAATGCAAAAAAGCAATATGGAAAGATAAAGGACTTGTTTTACAGAAGCTCAAAGAAAGGGCTGTTGTTTGCCCTTGTTATTTTCGCTGCATTTCTTCCTGTGGCATGGCTTTTATCTCCTTTCCTTAAAATAAGCTTCTCGCTTCTTTTTCTTACAGATGTGTTCATATTCTATGTTTTTATGATTCCAATAACAAGGGGAATTATGCAGGGGCAGAAAAAATTCTCTTCTCTTGGAATGAACATGATAGCTGAATCAGCATTAAAGATTGCGCTTGCTGTCGCTTTTGTGATGCTTGGCTGGGGGGTTTATGGCGCAATAGGCGGGCTTGTTGTTGGCGGTGTTTTTACATTCCTGCTCGCATTTTTGCCTATCAGCAAGGTTCTTAAAAGCAGGAAGAAAAACGGAAAATTTGACAAGATATACAGCTACAGCGTGCCTGTCACAATAGCGATG
>CAYMCA010000012.1:0-22030 GCA_964388875.1 Candidatus Woesearchaeota archaeon | reverse complement strand
GCAATTCCTCGCTGTGCTTAAAAGCACAGGTATCCTTGCCTTAGATGTAATGAACAACATAGCAAAAAATAGCTTAATCAAAATGCTTTATGCATCATCAGTAATAATTAGGGCAGTTGCAGCGCTTGCAATTACATCTGGCGCTTTGGGCTTTTTGGCTTTTAGCATGGACAAGATAAATATTGCTTCAATAGCAAGAGCAATAATAACTTTAATTTCAATAGCAATGGTGATTAATATGCTTCTTTTTGACAAATCAGCATATAGACACAAATGCTAAGAGGAGGTGCAAAATGACAGCAGACAAGCTGGTTTCGGGCAATAAAAATTTCACAAACCTGCTTATATTCTACAACATCATGCTTTTTATATTCATAGTGATGATGGCTTTGGGTGTTTGCCTGTCTCACAATCGCGATGACAGCCTTGCAAGGCTTGGTGCGCTGTATTTACTATTTGGCTTGATAACCGGCGCAATCAGCTCTTTCTTTTTTATCTTTGATGTGCTTATGGAGATGCGCAAAAGGAGAAGTATTCCATGAAAAAAGAATATCCCACAGGATTCTTGTAGGGCAGCTTGATGCTTGTTATTCCATGTTTCCGGTGTGTGCTAACAAATAAGTGCTTACAGCTTTCAGAAGAAAATGACAAAGGGAGGTTTATGGAAAACAAAACAGGAAGGTGCAGTTGCGTAACTCCAAAATTAAGGAGCGGAAGGAGCCTTCATTGCAGTGTATGTGGGTTAAAGGTAAGCAGAAGTAAGAGAGAGGAATTGAATTTTTTAAGCCTGCTTAATGGCAATGCTGAAGAAACAAAAGTGGTTGCAGAGTCAGCTGGCAAAAGAGAGGAGAAAAAAGAGCTTGTTGGAGCTGGCGCTGGTTCAAGTTAAACAAACTGATTTTCCTTTTAGAGGAGGTGGGTTAATGCGCTCATTATTCCCTGTTGGATTTATCTAAAATAAGGATATCCTGCAATAAACTCCAAGTTTTTTAAGGAAGAGAATGCTGTTATCTTGCAGAGCCCCCTTTGCAGGGCTTTTACCTTACTATCAGCATTCTCTTCCCTGTTTTTTACAGAGGCTGAAAAATCAGTAGAAGGGGACAAAACATGATTGAAGGGCTTGGCACCATAGTTATAATTTCGGGATGCTGCACATCTGCTGTTAATAACGCAAAAAGAAGATTGAACAGGTGCCCGACATGCAGAACAAAAATAAACGATTGCATAAGGCACACAGCACAAAAGACTAACATGCAGAGGTTAGAAGCAGGTGGTAAGAGCAAAGGATTCTGAAATGGGCAGTTTTTAGCTGGAGCTGACAGGCTAAACAGCTCGATTTATCAGAGATTTCACAGGATGCATCATTAAAGGCAGGAAGGTTTAACAAAATGCCAATACCAGGCATAACTATCTCACTTGCAATTGGATAACTTTACAAAACAAAGGAATACACCCCTTCTATTTACCTTCCTGCCTTTATTTTTAATTTCCAAGAAAGGAAAAAAGGAGATTTTTGACACATCAAAAATGCTCTTTTGTTCAAGCTGCCTGTTTCATGCCGGAAATGCAAAATAGAAAAGCATTTCTAACATTAGACCAGAGTTTTTGACATGAAAGATTTCTCAGGTTTTGCAAAAGTGCCTAAAGATTTTGCCTTTGTCATTTTTTCTCTTGGAGGATTGGCATTATACAATGCAGCCAAGTTTTACAACAATGGATTTGATTTAATTGCCACACTTGCCTTAAACAGAACATGCTTCATTGATGCAGTGATGATAGTTATTCTTAGCAAATTTCTTGTGAGAGATGACGATGCCAAATGCCAGCATATTGGCAAGGCATACAGAAAATAAGGAGAGAGGCATGAGAGCAAATAAAAGGTTCGGCAGAAAGCAGCGCAAGAATTATGCTGTGAGCAACATAAAGAATTTTGAGGTTATTACCAATGGCACCTATACTGGCTCGTGGTGGAAACAGCCTGTCCGCGACACTGATGGGGAATTCCTGGGATGCCTCAATTCTGCATTGGTAAAAAGCTTGTAAGAGATTTTGAAAGGAGGAATTAAAAATGATATGGATTATCTTAGGAGTAGTTGTTTTAATATGCATTTTGGGCGCTATTGACAACAGGCTTTATACCGGAAGTGGTGATTCTGATAGCGACGGGGGTGGTGGGGATTTTGATGGCGCTGGTGGCGGCGGAAGAGACGATTAACACAAGACAAATATGCCAGAAGACAGAAGGCTCCAAGGAAAATCAAAAATGGTTGAAAGCTAATTGTTGACAGCCCTTTCATCAGTGCAAGTGCGTGGCTTGCGCTAAACCTTGGAGCCTTTCTTT
Source organism: Candidatus Woesearchaeota archaeon (assembly GCA_964388875.1). GTDB lineage: Archaea > Nanobdellota > Nanobdellia > Pacearchaeales > GW2011-AR1 > JACOYM01. Next base: position 19,689 of record CAYMCA010000012.1, on the reverse strand, counting down.
TTTAATTTTTCATTTTGAAAGGAGTGAAGAATGAGAAGATGTCTCAACAGTAAAAAGGTTTTAATCGGCATAATTTCCATTTTCTATGCAATATCAGAAATAAGTTATCTCAATGATTTAGGTTTTAATACACCTTTTGACAGGGCATGCTCATACATCTTGGGCTTATGCGGCTTGTTTATCATTATTTGTGGAGTGGCAGAAGTTATTGTAACCAACAAAGGTAATCAAAAAGGGAGTAATTAAGGGGGTGATGAATATGCCTTTCTTTTTTGCTTTATGCTTATTCTGCTTTCTGGCTGTGCTAACAATGCTATTTTCTGTGTTTTCAATTGTGCTGGAAAAAAGAACGAAGTATGGAGAATACATAAGCCTTGACAGTTGTAAATGTATCCACTATCTTGTCCCGAGATGGATGTACAATGCTGCATGCACGGCAGAGCTGGTTATGCTGGCAGTTACTATACTCATGGCGTTCAAGATTTCGCATTATGATACAATCTCAGGCGACTTTTTTATAATCATCATGGCACTGGCGCTTGCTGCAATTCTTGATGAATTTCACGGGCAGAATACTTTAGAGGATACAGAAAAGAATGGGATGCAAGAATAAAGGGGGTGAAACATGAAAAAAATCAAGGGGGTTTTTGTAGCAATGTTAGTGGTATTGGCGGCGGTTATAGGAATAATATCAGCGCCATTGCTTGTCGCAGGCGCAGACAATCATGCTACAGTAGAGGAGAAAGCAGATTTATGCCCAAAGATAATCCTGCTTGAGGAGAAATACAAGGAAGATTTCTTCACAGAAGAGGGGCATAAATTTCATATGCAGCGATGCACAAAAGAGGCTGTGCAAGAGCTTACAATGCTCGTAAAAATGCAGCAGAGGCTGAATTATTCTGATGCAGAGACAGCAAAAACTTTCAAGAGGCTCTGCCATGCTGCCTATGGCAACAATATAGCTTATGGAAATTGTTCATTCAAAGATGCGCAGAATTTGGCAAAAGAGGCATTGAGGCTTGATTCAACAATAAATGATTGCGTGACATTGGCGCTTGCCGAAGTGAAAGAGCGCAAGGAGTGCAAAAGCAGTGCAGGCGGGGTGTGCGCGCCGAAGGATAAATGAAAAGGAGGTGACGGTAAATATGCTTGGCGGAAAGGGCGGCATGGGAAGGTTCGCGGGAGGCAGCAGTTCGTCTAGGATGGCGGGGGGAGGTTGCAGTGGCATTGGCGGAAAGGGCGGCTCAGCTGAGTTTGCAGGAGGCATAAGCTGGCCTGGAATGGATAGGGGAAGCAATAGTGAATAGTTGACAGGTGGGTTTTAGACAAGAGGCTCTGTGGTTAATTAATAAGTTTATCCAGAGAAACAGAGCCTCTTCTTTTTTGCTTTATTATTTTTTGCAAAATTTTTTTTTTTTTTTTTTTTTGCTTCCTTTTTTTTATTGCAATATATATTTTGTAGTGTATATCATGGAGAAAATACTTAATTCCAGGAAAAGCGAAGAAGAAAGGTTTAATAATCAGCGCGCCTTTTGCGGTACTATGAGCCATGAAAGCAGAAGCAAAACAAATGATTCTGAGAATTATAATAAAGAAAAAACTGGAAAGCCAGATGTTTATGAAGGCAGTTCTGGCGAGCCAAGCGGGGAAAAACTCACCGAGACAAAAGAGCTTTTTGAGCTTGTAAGAAGAAGAACACTGCTTAGAAAGCAGTATTCCACTGACCCTTCCAATATCTGGCTTAAAAGCCAGATTGGCACCATAGACGATAAAATCCACAAGATTGACCCTGGCTTTGAGCTTGAAGAGCCGACAATAGACTGGGCATCAACAATATTTGACAAAGGCAGAAAGCTGAAAAGCCATATGGCAAAAAATGCAGGCGCTTATCTCCTGTTAGCAGTAGTCATTTCTGCCGGCGGCTTGGCTGTTGTTGCAAACTACATGGGCAGAAAGATAAACGAGTACAAAGCAGAACAGGCAGCATTCAGCCAGAACATCAGCCTGTTTGACAAAAGGCTTGACAGCACAGACAAAAAGGCAGGCAAATATGAGAAAAAATTTAGGGAAGCAACAGCAAGGCTGGATGCAACACATGACCTGTTCATTTCTGAGGTGTACAGCATTATAACGCCTTTAAATGAAAAAATTAATGGTTTAGAAACAAAGATAGCAAAGAGCTCGCTGGAGCAGTATGAGCTGTATGATACCATGTCAGCTGAATTCAGGGAGGAAATTGCAATTCTTGAAAAAGGCATTGAAGAGGTTAGTGCATTGTCAATGCAATTAAAAGCGCAGGCAGATGCCATGTCATCTGACAAAGACAGCCAGTACAGTGAGATATGCAGCAAGCTTGACGCATTGAACAATGCGCTGAATGTGAAGGTCTCTGAATTGGAAGGAAATCTTGAGGATTACAAGGAAAAGACAGGCAAGGAGCTGGCAGCAGGCAGGGAATTAGCAGGTAATTTAAGCGCATCAAAGGGCAGCATAGGCGAGACAAAGGCAGAATACCAGAAGAGCGTAGATGCCCTGGAAAAAAGAATAAAGCAGCTGGAAGAGAGAAAGGCAGGATACAGCCAGTAGAATATATCATATGGCAGCACAAAAAAGGCAGGAGATGCAAAGGCAGAGGGATGTGTGGGACAAAATCGCGCTGCCCTGGAAGACATTCAGGGCAAAGCCATTAAAAGAGGCAGTTGATTTTTTAAAAAACAGGCAGGGCAACATTCTTGACTTGGGCTGCGGAAGCGGCAGGAATTTTACAAAATTGAATGATAAAGAAGGAAAGAAAAGCAAGATTTATGCTGTTGACTTCTCCGGCAGGATGCTGAAGCATGCAAAAGAGCATGCAAAAATTCTGGGTGCCAGCATTAAGGCAGTAAAGGCATATGCATATAATCTGCCTTTCAAGGATAATTTCTTTGACGCTGCGCTTTTCATTGCAACATTGCATTGCATTCCTTCTGCTGAAAAGAGGAAAGAGGCGCTGCAGGAGCTAAAGAGAGTTATGAAAAAAGGCGCAAGCGCAATGATAACTGCCTGGGACAAGAACCAGCCGCGCTTCAAAAACTCTGAAAAAGAGATAGTTGTGCCATGGAAATATGGCAGAAAAGATTACATGAGATATTGCTACCTGTATGACAAAGGTGAGCTTTTAAGCCTGTTAAAAGACACTGGCTTTAAGATTTCAAAGGTGCTTAAGAAATCAGCAGCAAAAGGGCTTTACAGCTCAAGGAATATTGTTGTTATGGTGAGAAAATAAGAAGGAATGTACAATTGCAAAACAAACAATTTCCAAGCAAACTTTTCCAGATTAGTTATGTAAATTCTTAGTATTTAGAATTGGTAATGTTATCTTATTTTTTCCTTACCGGTAATCCTGCTGTTTGCCGGTTATAGACACCTGGTCCACCCTGATAGTCTTGAATATTGACTATTGCTTCTATACCATTTTCATACATAAACTGATCTTCATCATTTAAACTATCAGAGTAAGGAATTTCATATGAAGGTCCTAATATCTCACACCCATAACCTCTCCAGCGTTCATAATCAGTAACTGATCCTCTAAATTGGGTTATTCTTTTAAGTTTCTCAAAGATTTCCTTTCTAGATTGTTTATCCATGTTTAAATAGATATTTATCTATTTATAAATCTTTTTGTTGTTATTATTCTATAGTTTCAACAAATATGTTTTTATACAATTGTTGTTATTGTTAAAAAAGAATGAATTATTATTGCTTCGGAACCAGCCTGTAGCCATTTCCATCTTCTATCATTTCCATTCCTAAAAAGCCGGCATTTTTTCTTATGTTGTCCTGTGCAATCCTTTTTTCAAGCTCTGCCTGGCTGACATCTGGCACATTATCCGGGCCGACAATAGAGTTTCTTCCATAGACTGCTTTTGCTATCTGCATGCTCCTGTCAGCCCTTTTTGCAGCAGCCTCGTATGGCTCTTCCCCTATTTTCCATTGAGATATGCCTATTGATTCTGTTACCTTAAACCCAAATCTTTTCTCGCTCTCTGTCTCTATTTTTGTTTTGTATCTTTCAGCAGCCTTTCTGGCTGACTCGCCATCTGGGGCAAATAAAATGACCTCTTTCTCCTCTCCATGAAGATGATAGCCCCTTCCAGTAACATAGTCTGTTGCCCTTACTGTGTCTTTCAGAATGCCTGTCAGGGCTTCATCCAAAAATTCTGTTGATCCCTTCAAAACATCATCCCCTTTCTTCTCCCCATATTTTTTGTTTACACCGCCAAAGTTATCTATGTCCAGCTTTATAATGTATATAATGTCATTTGAGCCTGCAGGCCTTCTTTGCCATGCCCCTTCTATCTGGCTGACATCATGATCTCTTTTTATCTTGCCAGAGTATTCTGTAACAGGATTTTCTGACAGGAGTTTTTTGTTTTTTTCAAGCGTGCTGACTATATCCTCCAGCATAAAAGCCTCTTTTGTATCATGCGGCTGTATGGCTTTAAGCTGCGCTATTCTTAAGTCAATGTCCTCTATAGGGCTGTATTTTTCCATGCCATATAGAGCCAAAACAAGTATTTAAACCTTTGGGTTATGTAACCTTTAACCAGTGGTAAAAATATGGGGATAGTGCAAATGTTTATATACCGGAAAGGCATTATTCCTGCATGGAACTGCCGAAAGAACTGGAAGAGATGGTATTTGAGGATCCTGCTGTTAAAAATGGAATAAAACCTTCTGAACTGAACACGGGGGCATGTCAAGAACCACCTGTCAAAGACAGGTGGCATGGTAATGCCACATCTCGAAAATCTTCTGATTTTCGATGATCTCAAGAACTTCTGTTCTTGAGGACTATCAAAGTTCTTTGAACTTTGAAGCTATCAGAAACATAGAGTTTCTGAAGCTTCGTGTGGTTCTTGAGCACTATCAGAATTCCACGAGCAATTCAAACCACAAGTCAAAGACTTGTGGAATTCTGAAGTTTGAAAAAATTGAGGAACTATACCTTGAATTTGAAAAAACAAATAATAATGGGGAAAAAATAATTGACATCTTCTCAAAATACCCGGATATAAGGGCAGTTGCTATTGGGGTTGGAAGGGTTCTTGCAGTTTCAGAAAAGCCAGAGGGATTTAGCGATGATTATTTAAAAGGGCTAGAAGACGGGACAAAGGCTTTTGTTTATTGCTTTCATGGCAATGACTTATGCGAAGAAAATTTAATGCTTTATGCTTAAGCTACGCCTTTTTCACAAAATCAAACAGGGAGCGCTTCTCAAATTTAAGAATATTTTCTGTGGCATCGTCAAGATGCACCTGTATCAGCCCAAGCCCGTCTGTTATGCAGCTCAGGCTCCAGATATTCTTTCCGTCAAGATTCTGCACTACCGCGATTATTTTTTTTATGTTCTGAGTGACAGTATGGTTTTTCATCTCGTCATCAACAATGCCTTTTAGCGCGTCAATATCTGTCTTCACCTCATCTTTTATCTCAGGCAGTTTTTTCTTCAATGCCTGCTTTGATATGTTGATTTTAACGCCTTCCTCCAGTATGCATGTTGCAATCTTGCCGTTTGGAAGGGCAAAATCAATCTGGTGCATGTTCTTGTGCGTTTCAAAGTCCAGGACAAAGAAGCCCGCGCATAAATAAGAATTCTTGTGCTTCTCCTTAAAATCCCTGAATTCGCTGCTTTCCTCCAGCCTCTTAAGATAGTGTGAAAATTTCATTTTCTGTTATAGCCCCTTTTATCATTTATAATATATATTCTTAAATGAAATAATCTATTTAAATAGGTTTTGTTTTTAAAATTGAGGAAAATGTACAAAACACATATCAAAGATGCTGCCTGTATGCTTTACAGAAAAACAAGCAATAGCTGCAAACATGTCGCGAAGAATTTTAAAGGCTTGGCGAGCAGGGTAGACTGGGGTGTTATTGGTTCAACTGGCGCGCAATTTGCTGCTGCTACTATGACAGGAGTTAATTTAGCAGAACTGCTTAAAGGCGCTGAAGATCCTGCCCAATGCATCATATACAGCATTGGAGGAGTATTTCTTTATGCAGCAGCAAGGCACAATAATGATGCAAAATTCTTGAAATCAGACAAAAATGAGCCGGATGATTTTGATAAAAGGTTAAGCGAGTTAAAAGAATTAGAGTTATACTTAGAAAACAGCAGGCATTAAAGATGAAAATCGGCATTATTGGCGGGAGCGGGCTGGATGACCCTAAAATTCTCAAAGATGCAAGGGAGACAGAGGTTGAAACCCCTTACGGCAAGCCAAGCTCGCCTTTAACAATCGGCAAAATCTCCGGCATTGATGTATGCATTCTTGCGCGTCATGGCAGAAAGCACCAGATTCCTCCAACGCAGGTGAACAACAGGGCAAATATCTATGCGCTGGCAAAGCAGGGCTGCACGCACATACTTGCAACAACAGCCTGCGGCTCTCTTCGCGAGGAGATTGGCAGGGGGGATTTTGTAATTCTTGACCAGTTTATTGATTTCACAAGGCACAGGCAGATAACTTTTCATGATAGCTTTGACAAAGGCCCGCAGCACACAAGCCTTGCAGAGCCATTTTCTGAATTTTTGCGAAAGAAATTAATCTCTGCATGCGAGGAGCTTGGCTTAAAGCATCATACTAAAGGAACTGTAATAACAATTGAAGGGCCTAGGTTCTCAACAAAGGCAGAAAGCCATATGTTCAGGCAATGGGGCGCTGATGTCATCAACATGTCCATTGCCCCAGAGGCAATACTTGCAAGAGAGGCAGAAATTGAATATGCATCAATTGCCATGTCAACAGATTATGACTGCTGGAAACCAGGAGAGAAAGCTGTCACATGGGAAGGCATACTTGAGATATTCAACAAAAATGCAGAAAACGTAAAGAAACTTTTAATAAAAACAATAGAAAAGCTTGCAAGAAATGATGAGGAGTTCATAAAAGGCAAAATACGCACAATTCCTCATTTTCCAAAGCAGGGCATTATGTTCCGCGATATAACCACATTGCTGAAAGATGCAGAAGGTTTTCAGAGGGTTTTGAATATTCTCGAAGAGAGATATAAGGGCAAGGGCATAGAGATTATTACAGGCATAGAGTCAAGGGGATTTATTATTGCAGGCGCTCTTGCAAACAAGCTGGGTGTTGGATTTGTTCCCTTAAGAAAGCCGGGCAAGCTTCCTGCTGCAACAGAAAGGCATGAGTATGAATTAGAATATGGCAAGGATGCTATTGAGATACACAAGGATGCAATCCAGCCTGGGCAAAAAGTCCTGCTTATAGACGATTTGTTAGCCACAGGCGGCACAGCTTCTGCTGCCTGCACCCTTATAGAAAAGCTCGGCGGCAGAATTGTTGAATGCGCCTTTATTGTAGAGCTGCCTGAGCTGAAAGGCAGGGAAAAGCTTGCAAGATACCCTGTCTTTAAGATTGTTGAGTTTGAGGGGGAGTAAGTTTGCGAAACAAAAATTAAATACTGAATAATAAGTGAGTTTAGGAGTAGAATAAGCTTGCGAGACAAAAGAAGATAAAAAGATATTCTTGGAAAAAATATAAAATGCCAATGAGAAATGATTTATTTTACTTTTTGAGGAATAGCATGATGAAATTCGGGGGGCATGAGTCTGGAAATCATGGAAAGCTTATAGGCGAGATAGTGAAAAATCCTGGGGATTACGGCATGAGGGGCAGAATTGAGAACTGCTTCAAGAATGTCATGGTTAAAGACAGCTATCTTGACACGCATTGCGACATATTCATCAAGACATCTGAGGATTATTACATTGTAAAAGCAAAAACAGGAAAATTAAATGTTGAATACGCCGACATGATGAATATGTACCGCTTTTTCAGGAAAAATTTCAACATCTGCCCGCAGATGATTGTTGCCCGCAGCCACAACCTGAAATACAGGGGCAACAAAAGATATGTCTATTTTAAAAGGCCGATAAGTGACCTGGCAGGGGTTTTGAACAAAGAGAGGAATTAAGATTTTATCTTGACTTGTAATCTCTTTTCAGCAAGCCCATAACATAATCATCCTTGATTTTCTTATCTGACTTCGCCCTGCATGCCTCTCTCTTCATTCCTTCTTTTTTAAAGCCAAATTTTTTTGCCAGAGCTAAGGAAGCTTTATTCCCCTCAAATATTCCCATCTCTATCCTTCTTAATTTTAATCTCTTAAATGCAAAATCCAGCAAAGCCTTCAGAGCCTCTGAACCATAACCCTTCTTCCAGTATTTTATGCCTAGCCAATATCCTGCATCTGCCTTGCCTTGAAACCTGTCAATCTTGTGCAATCCTATGCCGCCTATTATCCTTTTTTCTGATTTCAACTCTATCCCAAAAGTATAATCATTTCTTGGGTTTTCTTTTATTTTTTCCTTGCAGTTATTAACCCACCACCTTGCATCTTTGATTGTGTAAGGATAAGGCACAACCAAAAGCCATTTTGAAACAGACAAGTTATTTGCATTCTCAACTATGCTCGCGACATCCTTTATTGTCAAGTCTCTTAAAATAAGCCTTTTGGTTTCAAGTTTCATTTCATCCTCTCTCTTCTATTATCCTGCGCAGGCATGATTTCATTGTGTCGTTTGCTTCATACATCCTGCGTTCCTCGTCATTCTTTGGAAACTCAATTCCATCCATATCATGCTCAAGTATATTTATGCAGGTTAAAAGCGCTATTGCAGGCATCTCTCTAATGTATGAAAACGCATCCAAGGACTCATCAAGATGCTCCCACATGCGATCGCGAAAGGTTTCTCTTTCCTCATCGCTTAAATCAGGATTTCTCGAATTTTTATATGCTTTTTCTATTTGCCTGTTGCAGTAGTCCAGCCCATCTGCAAGCTCCATCATTTCTGCAACATGATTTATCCCATGTTTGCCCATTTTTATCTCCTCCCCTCTTTCCTTAATCTTTTTATCACTCTCTATCTTCAATTTCCTTCTTCAGCTTTTCAATAAACTTATCCTGCTTGACGCCAAACTCCGGCTTCCTGCCTCTTGCCCTTACAGCAAGGGTTTTGGCTTTCTCTTCCTTGTCGCCTATAACAATGATGTAAGGAATCTTCTGAACTAAATCTGCTTCCCTCACTTTATAATCAATTGTCCTGTTGGTTAAATCGCTGTCTGTCCTTATGCCTGCTTCCTCAAGCTGCCTTGCAGTTTTTTCAGCTGCCTTTATGTTCCTGTCTGTGAAGCTCAAAACACGGGCTTGCACAGGGCACAGCCATACCGGCAGTTTTCCATCTGTATGCTCAAGAAGAATGCCAATAAACCTTTCTAAAGCACCATAAATAGTCCTGTGAATCATAACCGGCATTTTTTCCTTGTTAGTTTCATCCATGTATGTTAAATCAAACCTTTCAGGCATTGCAAAATCCAGTTGTATTGTCGCACACTGCCACTCTCTTTCCAATGAGTCTTTGATATGAAAATCTATCTTTGGGCCGTAGAAAGCCCCGCAACCCTTGCTTATCTTATAGCTGATTTTCTTTTTCTTTAGAACATTTTCCAGTATTTTTTCAGCCCTCTCCCACAATAAATCAGAGCCAATTCTTTTTTCAGGGCGTGTTGACAGCTCAACCCTATATGCAAAGCCAAATTTCTTGTAGAATTTGCTTATCAAATCCATAATGCCTGTTATCTCCTGCTCTAACTGGCTTTCCTGGCAGTAGATATGCGCATCATCCTGCGTGAATTTTATAACCCTGAACAATCCTGCCAATACTCCTGACAGCTCCTGCCTGTGCACAATTCCAAGCTCGCCGACTCTCATGGGTAGCTCTTTATAACTTCGGGGTTTTGATTTGTAAACAAGTATCCCGCCAGGGCAGTTCATTGGCTTTACTGCAAAAGCCCTTTTTTCATACTCTGTCAAAAAAATATTATCCTTGTATTTTTCCCAGTGCCCTGAAATAAGCCATAGCTTTTTGTCTAAAATCTGCGGGGTTGAGATTTCCTTATAGCCAGCTTTCCTGTGCTCATCCCTCCAGAATCTGATTAATTCATTATAAATAATCAGCCCATTATTATGCCAGAAAACCATGCCCGGAGCTGTTTCATTAAAAGAAAACAAATCCATCTGCTGCCCCAAAATCCTGTGGTCATTCTCCTTCAGCTTTTCCCTGTCAAGCTTTGTCCTTGATATCTCTCTCAGCAAAACCTTTCTTTCATTCTCGCTTAATTCCCTTTCAACAACCTTTGCCTCTCCCTTTTTTCCCAACACTCCTGCCCCTGCTCCTAGGGATATGCTCCTGCTCAACTCTGCAAGAGGATGCCCCTTGCATTTTAATTCAAATTCTTTGTAATAGCCAAAGGGTGCCCTTGTGACAGAGAATTTTTCAGGCTGTTTCCTCAACTCAGTTTCAGCCTCTTTTAAAACAGCTTCAGCAACAGCAGGCAATGATAATTGCGAGGATAAATGAGCATAAGGATAGAGAACAATATTTTTTGCCTTAACCTGCCTTGCAATATCCCTGATGTTTTCAATCAAGGGCTTTACAATCTCAAGATTATCGCCCTGCTCAACAGCAGTAAAGATGACAAGCGCCTCTTTTACCTCTTTCTCTTTTTTTCCTTCTTCTCCGAGCTCTTCCGGCTGTTTCAGCGCCTTTTGCATTGGCTTGAACCGGATATAGTCGCAGTGCAGGCTTAATATCTTCATGAAGATTAGAGCGCAGAACGATTTATAAAACTAATTATTTTTGTCTATGGGGCAAATTGAACCCATCTGTCTCCTTTAGTGGTTAGAAATTGGGGGTAATTCTTATGTATATATTCCCTTATAGTCATAAACATCTGAAGAACAATCATTGGGTAAGAACGTTGAGATTTGTAAGAAGTAGCTTCTACATGCACTTTTCTAGGGTTTTTATTGATTAAATTTGCTAAATCGCCATTCTTCTTAAATGCAACAGATTCAATTAAGCGGCGGTCATATTCTCCTTCGGTAATCTCAGTCTTTTCTAGATTATTGGGATTATTAACTGAAAGAAATGATTTTACTTTATCAATAGATTTAACAAAAGGGCTTATATCTTCTTCAAAAATACCCATTTCAATTCTTGATTGGTCTGTAAGCCAGCATAAACCATTGACTGCATCTTCAGACTTTAGCCTTCCAGAAATAAGGCCTTCTAATATTACACCATATACATCAATAAGCCCCTTATTTTTTTCCATGATTATGTTTATAGCTTTAAACTTATAAAGATTTATGTAATGCAAAAGAAGTATCATAAATTTGATGTTTACACATTAAATTTCTTGTTGTAAACTTTTATTTTTTTCTTGTTTTTTGCCTCACTTTAAAAACTCATCGACAAGCCCTGCATATTTTATTGAGTCTTTATTTGTGCAAGTCATGCCAAAATTAAGTAGGTTTTTGCCTATGCTAAGGCAAAAATCTTTTCTGGGGTTATGGTCTTTTAATATTGCTTCATCAAGGTTTATTGCTTCTTTGTAAGCATCTATAAACCTTTCAACCGGCTTTATATCACCCCGAATCCAAAAAGTAGGAGTCAAGCCTGAATAGTAATAATACAGCTGTTTGCCCTCTGCCTTTTTAAAATCGTCAATTAAACTGACTATGCTCTTGTTTTTTGGAGAGCGTTTTATCCTTTTTAAATCACGCTCCCACTCCACCTCAACACTTTCTTCTTTTAATTTATCAAAAAGTTCAAATCCCCTTCTGAGCCAGGAGCCAGTAATCGGAGAGTAATAAGAGGCAGCTTCAATCCTTATCTCTCTTTTGCCATCTGAAAGATTTTCCTTTTGGTCTTCTCTTGCATACCTGTCGGGATGATTCCTTATAAGAGGGCCAAGATATATGCTTGCTACCCTGTCTTTTTCCAGAAGAATGTCTGTTTTTGACTCTGTAAAAACATTGCTGTTCTCCCCTCCAGCTTTTTCTCTTATGAATTTTTTTATTATTCCTGCGCTCATTTTATTTTCAAAATAGCCAAACTTATAAATATTTATGTTCTTCAAAATAGATTTAGGAGTTTAATCTTATTTTCTGCCGCAAGGCAGAAACAGTTAAAAATAAAAACATCAAAGATCATCTGATTGCATGGTTAATCTGGCGCAAGTCATTTATGTCCTTGGAGTAATCAATATAGTTTCAGGGCTGTTTATCCTGTTTTCGTGCAGGTGCATGCTTTACACACTTGTAGGAAAAATGCAGAAATACAGCTGGTACAGAAGATTTTACAGGATGCACAACATCTACTGGTGGATATTTTTTGCATCAGTATTCCTGCACAGCACGCTTGCCTTTATATTCTTCGGAAATCCTTTCTAAAATGCCGTACAGAGTGAAAATATTAAGTGTAAGCAGTATTGCTAAAAATGTAAAGAGATTTGCATTTGAAAAGCCATCAGATTACATGTTTATCCCAGGGCAGGCAACATTAGTTTCAATAGACAAAAAAGGCTGGAGGCATAAGCAAAGGCCTTTTACATTAACATCCCTGAACTCAAGCCCTTATCTTGAGTTTACAATCAAGGCTTACAAGGACAGAAAAGGAGTTACAAATGAGCTTGACAGGGCAAAGGCAGGCGATTTCCTTTTAATAAGGGAGCCATTTGGGAGCATTAATTACCAAGGAAAGGGGATTTTTATTGCAGGCGGCGCAGGCATAACGCCTTTCATAGCAATCTTAAGGCAGCTGGCAAAAGACAGGAATTTAAGCGCTAACAAGCTGATTTTTTTTAACAAAACCGAGGCAGATATTATCCTTAAAAAAGAGCTTAAGGATATATTCAAAAACAAAAGAAAAAATCTAATCCTCTCCCTGACAGAGGAAAAGAAAAAAGGATATTTTTGCAAAAGGGCAAGCCAAGAATTTTTTAAAGAAAATATATCAAATTTCAGGCAGAAATTTTACATCTGCGGCCCAGGGCTGTTTATGATAGATGTTATCAGATTTTTAAAGCAGCTTGGGGTTAAAAAAACCAGCATAGTCGTTGAGAGGGATTTTTAAGCTATAGTGAAAGACATAAGTCTTTCCCTATCTACTCAAAGACAAAACGAGGAAATATTAATGTCATTGAGTATAAAAAAAACAATGTGCCACCACACACTAAAGTGTGTGGTTTGCAAGGGCACTTGTTTTTAGGATGCTCAAGAACACAACTCCATCCTAAAGGATGGAGTTTTGTCAAGTGTTCTTGACATAAAAAAAAGCTTTTTAAATCCTACTTTTGTCAAGCATACATCATGCTCATTTCACAATTTGGCTGAGATGAGGGAGCCAGCGCTCGCGGCGCGCTGGCTCTGATAAAATTTATAAACAAGGATTTCATTAAATACACATGGCTAAAAAAAAGAAGGTGAATTTAAGAATTGTAAAAATTAGTTTGGCTGTTATTATTGCACTGGCAGTTTTAATCATTCTTTTTTTCTACATTAAAAATCCATATGAAAAACAAGGAGCAGGCAATAATGCATCAACAAAAGATGAAGGTGCTGCCGGCGCAGGCTCTCAGCAAGCCAATACAACAGCGCAATCCTCTGCGTCAGGAGGCTCTTCTGCAAGCTCTGGGGGCAGTGGCGTTGGCTCGGGAAGCTCTGGCGGCGGGGGAAGTTCGTCCAGCAGCAGCGAGGGAGGCAGTGCAAATGACAATATGAATGGAAATGCAAGCGGCGCGGGGGCATCAAGCTATAATATTTCAATTGCAAAAGCTAATTTTGGAACAGGAAGCGGAATAATAAGCTCCAATCCGGCAGGAATAAGCTGCGGGGCTATATGCAAGTCATCATTTGCCGCTGGCTCATCTGTAACTTTAACAGCCACTCCAAATGAAGGCTCAAACTTCACAGGCTGGGCAGGCGACTGCGCTTCTGCAGGCGCTTCTGCTTCATGCACATTAATCTTAAACTCAAACAAAAATGTTGACCGCATTTTTGATGCCATCATTGTGCCAACCTTTAATGTATCAATCTCAAAAACAGGCTCTGGAACAGGAACAGTGCTTTCCAGCGGAGACCCCCGCCCAATAAACTGCGGAACAATGTGCGATGGTGCATTTGCTGCTGGCTCACCTGTCACTTTAACAGCAACGCCTGACGAGGGCTCTATCTTCAAGGGCTGGAGTGCCTGTGCCGGAACAGGAGAGTGCACAATAACACTTGATTCTGACAGGGAGGTGATTGTTACATTTGATGTTTACAGGAGACTAACAATACAAAAGTCAGGGGCTGGAACAGGGACAATAACATCAGACCCACTAGGAATAAATTGCGGCAGCACCTGCAATAATACATTCTCCTCTGGAGCCTCAATAGTCTTGACTGCAACGCCCGGATACAAATCAACCTTTGCCGGCTGGACAAGCGGGTGCGATTATATCCTGAGCGGAATGTGCTATTTAATCTTAAGTTCTGACAGGACTGTTAAGGCGCAGTTTTCTTAAGGCAGGATAAATAAAACTGAACCATAAAACTATTTTACTTCTTTTTCAGAAGCTCAGTATATTAGAAAGATTTTTGAGGTCAAAGCAATAAACCTTTCTTCCATTGAATTCTGAAATCTTCTTGCTGAATGATTTTGCAAACACAGCAAAAATCTCTTTTAATTTTATTCGATTCTTTTTCTCTTTCAATAAACTTTATGTTTGCCATGCAGTATGTATTGAATACATACTATTTAAGTTATTTAATTTTTCTGCGTAGTTACATCAAAGCTCTAAGAGCTGATTCTGAGCAGAAAAAGTGATAGTTATTCAAAGAGGGATTTTATGGGTTTTTGAGTTTAAATTGAAATAATTTTTAATTAGTTTTGTTCTTTCTTTTCTCTCGTAATTTTGGCAGCCACCAATCATAAAATATCCCTGAAAATGTTAGCTTGTATTCCTCTTGGTGTTCCATACTATCATTCTTTCCCTTCTCCGTTAAGTGGAGTATTGATGAATATTGCTCAAGTAGATCATATAATTTATAGACAAAATCTGATTTTGATATGGAGCTTTGGACTAAGGGGTCATGTATATTTGATTCGTTAACATTCTGTGCTATCTCTAACAATAAATTAATTTGTTTTTCCAGAATATTCGTCCCAAGATAAGGTGCTCTAGTGTCCCCTCTTTTAGCACTCTGCTGATTAACCCAATAATGCTCATGCATCTTTCCGAGTATATTGTCTAGCTGAGCATTATATCTTTCAAACTTTTTGTATTCTGGATTTTCCATTTTCATTTGTTTCCTTTATATGATTTTGATAATATTTCATATTCCTTTTCATTTTCTTCTTTTTTATTGCGCAATATTTCTTGCAAATTTTTATATGTCCCATCAGTTTGTCCGAATAAAATCGTTCTATTACCTTTTTGGTCTAAGATTACCAAATCTGTTAATTCATCTCTATCTACTTTTCTTTGATAAGCTATGAGTTCCTTTTCCTTTTTGTTTTCTTGAGATATATAGTCCGCTCTCAATCCTAATCCAATTAGTACTGCTGCAGATATTGTTAAGAGTATTTTTTCAGATAAATTTGTAACGCTCATTTTCATTTTCCTTCTTGTGTTTTTGTTTTATTTATTTTATCTTATCTTAAGTGATTGTTCATCACTTGATAGTAATAGTACTATAATGCAAGTATTTAAGTTTTAGTCACCATACATATGGTAGCAATATAGAAAAGATTAAAAAGAGCAGTTGTTTGATCCTCTCATGGACATAGCTGATCTTGAAAAGCTTGGCTTTACGAAGAATGAGTCAACAGTTTATCTTGCATTGCTGACACTCGGCTCTGTTTCTGTAAGCCCGATTATTGAGAAAACAAAGCTCCACAGAAACATAGTTTATGACAACTTGGCAAGATTGATTGAAAAAGGGCTTGCTGCTTTCGTGATTAAAGCTAACAGAAAGTACTTTGAGGCAGCCTCGCCTGATTTTATAAAGACAATGCTTGAAAAGCAGGAAAAAGAGCTGAAAGATAGAATAGAGCTCTCTAAGAAGGTTCTGCCGGATATTGAGAAGCTTAGGAAGATAGGGCAGGAAAAACAGGAAGCTGTTATTTACAAAGGAATCAAAGGTGTAATGTCTGCTTTAGAAGAATTTTTAAAGATAAAACAGGAAATTTATGTTTTAGGTGCATCTGCCCAGCTCGTAGAGAGAGTTAAATATTTCTATAAGTATTACTTTCCAAGATGGCATAAAATAAGAACAGAAAATAAAATACCTCTTAAAATTCTATTTTCAGAAGATAACAGAGAAAGGGGAAAAGAAGTCAAAAGTACTGCTAGATTAGCGGAGGTTAAGTTTATTCCTAAGGAATTTGCCTTTCCAATGAGCGCGGTTTTCAGCAAAAATTACTCGCTCATTATCACATGGAGTGACGAGCCTGTAGGATTCATGATTAGAAGCCAAGATGTAGCAAACAGCATGAGGGCTTACTTTAATATTCTTTGGGGCATAGCTAAAAAAGCAGGTTAAAATCAAAATATTTTTAGTTATCCAAAGTTTTTTAAACCACTTTTATCTATCATCTTTCATGCAAGTTGTAAGAATAAAGCTGAAAAGCATGGACATAAAGACATTGAATGAAATATGCAATATAATAATCAGCATTGTAAAAAATGCAGGAATGGCTGCAAGGGGGCCTATTCCCCTGCCGACAAAGGTGCTGAAAATAACGACAAGAAAAAGCCCTTGCGGGGCAGGAACAGAGACATATGACAGGTTTGAAATGCGCATTCATAAAAGGGTTATTGACCTGCCGCCTAATGACAAAATTCTCCATTCAATCATGAAATTGTCCATCCCAAGAAGCGTGAATATCAAGATAGAGATGAAAGGATAAGCGCGCCTGAAAATAGAATACTCCCAAAATATATTTCTTAATGCCGATTTGTTTAAATACTGGCTTGTTTAGAATTTTTCATGGCAGAAAAAAGAGGGCAGCTTATAGTTATAGAAGGGGCAGACTGTTCAGGAAAATCAACTCAAATAAAACTTCTTGTAGAGAAATTGCAGAAAGATGGCTTGGAGATTGCAGTTTTGGATTTTCCGAATTATTCAACACCAACAGGCAAGATAGTAAGAAGATACCTAGACAATGAATTCGGCCCTGCTAATGAAGTTGATGCCAGGATTGCGTCAATCTTTTTTGCACAGGACAGGCATGCCTCAAAGCATATAATAGAAAAGGCGCTAAAAGAAAATGATGCTGTGATTCTTGACAGGTATGTAGAATCAAATATGGGGCACCAGGGAGGAAAGATAAAAGAGACTGAAAAAAGAAAAGAATTTTATAAATGGCTTGAAGAGTTAGAATATGGAAATTTTCAATTGCCTAAACCAGACTTTATTCTCTTCCTGCACATGCCTTATCTTGCTAGCGTAGAGCTGAGAAAAGATAAGATAAGAAAATCATCTTTCCATCCTGGAAAAGAAGACGGGCACGAATCTAATCCAGAACATCTAAAGAATGCAGAGCAAGCTTACCTCCAGCTAGCAGATTTATACAGCTGGACAAAGATTTCTTGCTGCACTGACAGCACAATTGCAACATTAAGAACGCCTGAAAATATCTCTGAAGAGGTTTACACAAAAGTCAGGAATTTGCTTGATGCTAAAAAATTTTTGTCTTAAACAAGATTTTTAAACAGCTATTTCTTTTTGGCACTGTGCCCGCGTGGGACAATGGTAATCCACAAGCTTGGAAATGTAAGGAAACTACGTTTCCTTAACACTCAACCTTCCTCAAAATACCACAGAGCTTGGCCCGCAAGGGCTTCCAGGTTCGATTCCTGGCGCGGGCGTTTTCATTTTAGTATGTCAAGATTGCAAAATCTTGAGCACTATCAAAAATGCCTTTGCTTTCTGTGAATTAAAACGGGCAGGGTACTCAAAGAGCATTTTTGAAGTCTTTAATGTTATTAAAGAAAATGAAAACGCGCGCAGGGCGTCGAGCAACCTTGTAAAACTAGTGTAAGAATAATATCAATAAACGAGGTTGCAAAAAAAAGTCAAAGTGCGCTTAGAGCGCTTATCTCCTATCCCCAAAATTCCTGCTTCTTCTGAATCTTCTGCCGCCCCTTTCGCGATAGCTATAATCATCTTCCCTGCGTTCGCTGCGATGCTCGCTTCTGCCATGAGAATATCCTGATGCCCTGTCTCTTCCGCCAGATGAATATTCACGCCTTCCATGCTCTTCCCTGCGAGGCTCGCTGCCATACTCTCTTCTGCTGTGAAAATCTCTTTTATACCCGCCCCTGCCTGAGCCTGAATAGGACTCCTGCCTTCTGTATCCGCCTTCCCTTCGATATTGCCCTCCGCCTCTTGAATATCCTCGGCTGTATCCCCCAGAGCCTCTGCTGAATCCCCTGCTGAAACCAGCGCCGCCCTCATTAAACCTAACCATTATTCTCTCAACCTCCGGTGTTTTTCCTCTTTCAATCTTTAGTTCATCATTATGCAGTATTCTCTGGAAGTTTTCATAGTCCCTGCTTGCAAGAATATTAATTACCTTGCCCTCTTTTCCTGCCCTGGCAGTTCTTCCAATCCTATGCACATACTCCTTGCTCTCCCTTGGAATGTCATAATTATAGATGTGCGAAACTCCCTTAATATCCAATCCCCTGGCAGCAACATCTGTGCATACTAAAATATTTGCCTGTTTTGCATGAAACTTTTCCAGTGTTCTTGTCCTTTTCGGCTGCGCATGCCCGCCATGGATTGCCAGCGCATTTATTCCCAGCTTATTCAGGTTATCAGCAACCATATCTGTGTTCCTCTGAGTGTTGCAGAAAACCATTGCCAGCTCTGATTTCTCATTCTTTAAAAAATGAACAAGCAAAGAGAATTTCTGGTTGTCTTCAACATCATAGTATGTCTGGGCTAATTTTGAAGCATCAACATAAGCCTCTGCAGAAACCTCTATTGGGTTGTGCATATGCTTGGATGCAAGCCTTGCTATGTCATCTGAGATAGTTGCTGAAAACAGCATTGTCTGCCTTTTTTTAGGGCATTCTTTTATAATATCCTCAACATCATCCTTAAATCCCATGTCAAGCATCCTGTCTGCCTCATCCAGCACAAGAATCTTAACATCCCGGAAGCCTATTGTCCTTCTGTTGATATGGTCCAGAATCCTTCCAGGCGTGCCGACAACAACATCTGCTGTCCTTAAATCCCTTATCTGCGGGCTTATTGCAACCCCCCCATAAACAGCAGTTATCTCCAGATGCTTGTGTTTTGAGAATTTTTGGAGCGCCTCAGAAACCTGCTCTGCCAGCTCCCTTGTCGGAGTTAATACCAAAGCCTGAATTCCCTTTCCCCTCTCTAGATTCTTTATTATTACAGAAGCAAATGCCAGCGTCTTGCCGGAGCCAGTCGCAGCCTCGGCTATAACATCCTTTCCCTCAACAATCAAAGGGATTGATTTTTCCTGTATCTCTGAAGGCTTTTCAAAGCCCTGCTCCTTGATTGATTTCAATAACGGCTCGCTTAAGCCAAGTTTTCTAAAGTTTTCCATTTGTAATTGCAAATATTCTGCTTATAATTTTTATAAAATGCCTTGAAAACAAAAGTTTTTCAATATAAGAAAAAGACTAATTTTAGCTTTTTCTCTGACAAATTTAATATTTAACATCTCATTTATGCGTTTATAAGCCTTTTGTTTTGCGGATATTGTAATATTATCGTCATCCCCTCGATTTTGCTAAATATCTTATCAAATTC
>CAYMCA010000011.1:0-22680 GCA_964388875.1 Candidatus Woesearchaeota archaeon | reverse complement strand
AGAAAATGAAGAATCAAGTTAATATATCGTTAGGAAATATTAACGGGATACTACATAAATTTCCAAATTCATAAGGTTTATTAATATATTTTTTCTTGGCTATGCATGGTTCCTAAGCATATCGGGATTATCCTTGACGGCAACCGCAGGTTTGCAAAACGCCTGATGCTGAAGCCGTGGAAAGGGCATGAATGGGGTGCAAAAAAGGTTGAAAAGCTTTTTGAGTGGTGCCGCGAGCTTGATATAAAAGAGCTTACGCTTTACGCCTTCTCGCTTGAAAACCTCAGCCGCCCAAAAGAGGAATTTGATTGCCTCATGCAGATATTCAGGAGCGAGTTTAACAAGCTTCTTTTTGACGAAAGAATTGACAAAGATGAAATAAGAATAAACTTTATTGGAAGATTAGGGCTCTTGCCTCAGGATTTGCAGGACATCATGCAGAAAGTCATGAAAAAAACAGAGAGATACAGCAGGCATATTATTAATTTTGCCATGGCGTATGGCGGAAGGGCAGAGATAATAGATGCTGCCAGGAAGATTGCAGACAAGGCAAGCAGGGGAGAGATTGACATCAACAGCATTAATGAAGATGTTTTTTCCCAGCATCTTTACCTCAACAGCAAGCCTGACTTGATTATCAGGACAGGCGGGGAAAAAAGGATTTCAGGGTTTCTGCTTTACCAAGGAGATTATGCAGAACTCTGTTTTGTGGACAAGATGTGGCCTGAGTTTGAAAAGGCAGATTTGGTTAATGCAATCAATGATTACGCAGAAAGGGACAGAAGGTTTGGAAGGTAAAGTTTTATTAATCAGCATTTGATAATTTATATAATCAGTTAAAAAAAGAGATGGAAGAGAAACTTACAAAAAAGGCGAGGGCTTATGCCCTGAAGAATGCAATTGAGCATGGCGGAAAGGCAGTAGAGGGGGCAGTGATAAGCGCCTTGTTTCACGAGGGCATGAAGAAGGAGGATGCAGGGCAGGCAGTTGGAGAGATTAAAAAAATAGTCAGGAATGTCAATTCGCTTTCTGTGGATGAGCAGAAAAATGAGCATGAGCAGATTGAGGGCTTGATAAGCCACCGGAAGGAAAGAGAGGGCTTGCAGGAGCTGCCTAATGTAAAAGGCAGGCCTGTGATGAGGCTTGCGCCATACCCATCAGGCGCGCTGCACCTTGGGAATGCAAAAACCTATGTTCTTAATGCGCTATATGCAGAAAAATACAACGGAAGGCTGATTCTTGTGATGGATGACACAATAGGAAGTGAGCAGAAACAGCTTGTAAAAGAGGCATACAAGATGATTCCGGAGGCATTTGACTGGCTTGGCATAAAATATGAAAAGCCGATAATCTACAAGTCAGACAGGCTGAAGATTTATTATGAATATGCTGAGAAGCTGATAAAGATGGGTAGGGCATATGTCTGCTCATGCAATCAGGAAACCTTAAGGTACAACCGTGCAAGAGGAATAGAATGCGAATGCAGGAGTTACTCTGTTGCCAAGCAGCTTGACAGGTGGAAGACAATGTTCAGCGCAAGGGAGGGTGAATGCACCTTAAGAATAAAAACAGACATGAAGCACCCAAACCCTGCTTTCCGCGACCGCGTTCTCTTCAGAATATCTGAAAGAGAGCATCCAAGAGTTGGAAACAAATACAGGGTCTGGCCTTTGCTTGATTTCTCCTGGGCGATAGATGACCGCCTGCTCGGCATTACGCATATCATAAGGGGAAAGGACTTAATGATGGAAAGCGAGATGGAAAAATATATCTGGGACATCTTTGGGTGGAAGCACCCCGAGCTGCTGCACGCAGGGCTTGTCAGGATTGAGGGAATAGGCGCGAAGATAAGCAAGAGCAAGGCTCAGCATGAGGTAAAATCAGGGCAGTTTTCAGGCTGGGATGACCCAAGGACATGGAGCGTGCAAAGCCTGAGAAAAAGGGGGATGCAGCCAGAGGCAATAAGGCAGTTTGTTGAAAGCATTGGCTTAAACCAGAGCGATATTGCCATTCCTGTAGATATCCTTTATGCTTTAAACAGGAAGATAGTGCATGAGAAGGCAATTCAGGTGCATTTTAAAAAAATAGAAAAAACGGGAATGAAAGCAGAAGGCGAAGCTGAAACCAGCAAGCAGGAAATGAACGAAAAGAAAGAAAGAAAGGCAGGGGAAAGCGTGAAAAACATAAAGGTTGTTATGCCTGACGCATCTGTTGTCTTCGGGCTTTCTGATGTTAAGCCAAAAAAGGATTCAATATACCATTTCGTCGGGTTTGGGTATTGCAGGTATGAGAGCAGGGAAAAAACCTTTTATTTTGCGCACCCATAATTCTCTGGTGCATTAAAGGTTGGTAATCATCACGATTTTCATTTTTCAAAATCAAAAAAACAATGTGCCACCACATCTCAAAAATCATAGATTTTTGATGACTATCAAAGTTCCTTGAACTTTGAAGCCTTAAAAGGTGTGGTTTGAAAGGGCACTTGTTTTTAGGATGCTCCGAAATTAAAAGCAGTAAGCTACGACCCAGTTCTAAAGAATGTGGTTTTAATTTCGGACATAATAATATTTATAATGCCAAGAACATCCTAAAAGATATAATGAAAGATGAATATGCGCATATAGACTTAGGTAACCAAATAGACAACTCTTGGAATAAAGACACTGCCCTTGCTTTAAAATTTGGAGGGTTTGTCAAGACCATAAAAATTAGAGCAGAGGATAAAAAAGATATAAAAGATAAGTATATTAGAGAAATAAAATCAAGAAAAGATGAGAGAGCAAATCGTAAGATTACTGTAATTATCTATTCCTTTATGTTATTTAAACTGCTTGATGATATAAGGGCTATTGTAAAAAAAGCTAAATTATGCAATGATATATGTCCTCACGAAGACATTTATCGCTTCATTAGTATAATCTCAAAGCATTTTAATGTAAAGAGCCTGAGCGAAGATATAAAGATAAGATTTAAAGAAAGTTCTGATGGTAAATCAAAAGCTCATAATATAGCAAACAAGACTTGTAAGGGAAGAAGAAAAGAAGATTATCTTATAAAAAAGTAGGATATATTAGAATTAGACTTAATAATCAAGAAAATAAGAGGTAAAGATGGGTCGTAAAGACCCCATGCTCAGTTAAGGATTTCTCGCCCGAAGCTATTAAATCCGCATCATGAGTTCTTTACCTAATTTATCTAGCACAAGCATATATTTAAATGTTTAGCAAGGTTTTTAAAGTAACTTTTTAGGACATTTTTGCGTTTCCTATGGGCATATACTTCTAAGGTATGCAATATCCATAAAAACATTTATAAACCATCAAGCATAATAATTGATTAAGAAAAAGGGGCAAAAGAGTTTAAAATGCAAAAAAGAGAGATAAGCAGAATGAGCAGGAAAGGGGTTTCTGAGATTATTGCAACAATACTTATCGTTTTATTTGTAATTGCAGCGCTTGTCATTGTATCTGTTGTTTTATTCCAGTTTATACGCGGAAAAAGCGGGGAGATAGACACAAAGACGCAGTGCGGCTCTATAATACTGAGCATAATAAGGGCAAAATACGAGCCTGCTGCAGCTAATCTTTCAATAACAATAAAGAAGGACAAAGGCGAGGCAGACTTGTATGACATAAGGTTCTTTATTGATGGAAAGGAAAAAGCGCCTGCTGCAGGCAGCGGAAACACAAACCTGAGCACCTTGGCCGAGGGCACTTATGCCTTCTCCGGCATTTCAGCAAAGCCACTGAAGATTGAGGCTGCTCCTGTAATCTTCATAGCAGAATCTGAAAAGCAAATTGTCTGCGAAAACGCAGCATCTGTGCAGGGAAATGACATTGTTTAGGCGCAAGCCATTGAAAGAAACATCAGAATTCTTAGAATGTTTATAATAAACTCTTCGCCATATACTCGCCTTTTAATTTATAGCCGAGCTTTCTGTAATAGCCCCGGACTCCAACTCCTGATATGACGGCAATTTTCTTAAATCCATTTTTGACAGCAATTCTTTCAGCCTCTTGCATTAAACCCCTGCCAATTCCTGTATGCTGAATCTGCCCTCTTTCGCCAAGCTTCTCTGCTTTTCCATAAACATGCAGCTCCCTGACTATTGCACAATCTCCAAGCTCTTTAATGAATGGCTTGCATGGAAATCTTAATCTCAGCAAGCCAAACAGAATGTTTTCGCTGTTTGCTGCCTGCAGAAATATCTCTTTCCCATTGCTGGCATTATACTCTGTTTTTTGAATGCATATATTATAATCATCTGTCTTTGCAAACCCAATCTCCCTGAACCTTATCTCATTCA
Source organism: Candidatus Woesearchaeota archaeon (assembly GCA_964388875.1). Taxonomy (GTDB): domain Archaea; phylum Nanobdellota; class Nanobdellia; order Pacearchaeales; family GW2011-AR1; genus JACOYM01. Next base: position 18,374 of record CAYMCA010000011.1, on the reverse strand, counting down.
GTTTTATGCCTTTTTTCCTGATTTCATTCTCGATATCCTTTCTTAAGTCTATTCTTGTTGTTCCTGCAACAAGATAGTCTGGATGTATCTCCCTCATTATCCTCATCACCCTGCAGTATTCTGGAACAGCTGCAAGCATTCTTATAATAATCTTTTTTATCTCTTTTTCAGCATATGGCTTGTATCTCTTTCTCCAGTAGAGTTTTTCAAGCCCGCTTCCCTTAATAACCTGGCACGGGTATATCTTCAGCTGGTCTGGCTTAAACCTCTCATCTGAAAAAATCTGCTTAAACATCCTTAAATCCTTTTTTATATTTGAGCCGGGCAATCCAGGCATTACATGGTAGCCAACCTTAAAGCCAGAATCCTTCAGCCTTTGTGTTGCTTCTGCAACATCCTCAACCTTATGCCCCCTCTGGACAATCTTGTAAATCCCATCATCAATTGCCTGCACTCCAAGCTCAACCCTTGTGCAGCCAAATTCCAGCATTCTCTTAATATCTTGCTTTGAGCAAACATCAGGCCTTGTCTCTATGCATAGTGCCACGCACCTGTGACTTGCCCTTTCATTCAGCTTCTTTGCCTCTTTAAGTGTCTTTGATTTCTTGTCATTGAGCGCATCATAGCATCCTTTGATAAAGCTGTGCTGAAATTTTGCAGGATAAGACAGGAATGTCCCACCCATTATAATAAGCTCAATCTTGTCTGTAGGATGATGCATTAGCTTAAAAGCCTGAAGCCTAGCCCTTACCTGCTTGCAAGCATCATAACCTAAAGAAAGGGCTCTCATTACAGCAGGAGACTTTGGAGTATAGCTTTGCGGCATATTAAGGCTTGGGCAGTAGAGGCATGTTCCGTGCCTGCACTTTCTCGGGGGCAGCATGGCTGCCACAGGAGCAACTCCTGAAATTGTTTTTGTCGGCTTTCGCACTTCATTGCAAGATGGGGATTTCATTCTAATGAATTAATCTCAATTATGTTCATAAATCTTTCTAGCTTGAAAAAGAAAAAAGAAAACAAACAAAAAGTTTAGAGCCCTTATTCCCAGTCTGCGTCTTCGCTATCTTCTAGCTCTTCATCAAGGTCGCTGTCAAAGTCACTGCTCTCATCTGCGCCTGCTATAACTGAGGGCTTGTCATTGTCTAATCTACTAACTTCTTCCTCTTTTTTATTAAGCTTCTTTGGCATTTTAACTCCTTTTTTAATCCTTAAAAAATCTACAACATTTATGTTGTAGTTTGTTGCTTGTAGATTTTTTGGGAATCTCAAAACCCAACGAACAAACCCCACACTTTAGTATGGGATAAAAACCAATCAGGGTTTTGTGATCTTCTTGAACACAAAAATACAAGCTTTTTAAATCTTTTTGTTTTAAGCCTCGCACATCCTAATCCTCGGCTTTTCCCTCCATTCGCTTATCTTGCCCATGATTTTTGCAATGGCAAATAATACTGCTATTGCAGCGCCAATAAGCGCAATGAAAATTATTGGAATGAGCATATAAAGCCTGCCCGATGTTTTTATGCTGAATATAGACAGCCCTGTCAGCTTGCTGCTGCCTGCAGGATAAAACTCATCGCAGTCGCTTTCATCTGCTATTCTGCTTTTATCTTCATTAGAATATGTCCATGCAAGCATATTTGCCTCATTTGTTCCGTAATATACCCTGCCCGCCCCAACCCTGCCTGCCTCTGACAGAATTGCTATCTCTGCAATATCCCTTTCTGTTATGTGTATTATGTCCTGCGACTTAAGCCACGAGAGCTCGTCCTTCATGGCATCCTGCCACTTTATGCTCCCATTTGCCTCTGGAACAAGCCCATAAACAGTATAACTTCCAGTAGTTGTTTTTCTTGAGATGGTAAAATCCTTAAAATTATTTGAGATGCCAATGCCCTGCACTAGTGAGCTTATCTCATCTATAACAAACTGGGGCACGCAAGCCCTTTGTGACATAAAATACATGCACTCTCCAGAACAGTCTTTGCTGCCGGAGCATTCATAAAAATCAGAATCTAAGAAATCAATATAGCCCGAAAATCCATCTTCTGCATGCTCAATTGTTATGCTTATCCTGCCTTTTTCAAAGGTGCAGGAATCAAGCTCTTTACTGCACACCTTTGCCCACCCCTTAAGCTCTGCGCTTAAGTCAGCATTCTCAAATTTCCTGAATGATGTTATTCTGAGGTATGAAACATTCCTTTCCTCTTTTTTGACAGGCAGCTGCAGCTTTACAGAAAGAAATCTTTCAGCATCATTTCCTCCGGGAGCTGCCTGTTCAGACAGGATTGTGTAAAGATTATTTCCGTAGAATGACTTGAATATGTATGAGCTGTCAAGCTTGAGAACACTGCCCGAGCTGTTCATTGAGCCCAGATTATATTCAACATAGTCTTTGTTCAGCAAAACCTCAACAGCATAATCATCAGCTGTCAGCTTGCACTGAATTGGAGCTGCTAAGGCAGAAGCGGCTGCCAGGGCAATTGAAATGGCACTTAAAAGAACAAGCATGGCAATAACTGCCCACTGCGCTGATAAAATACTGCAGAAACTCTTTTTTTTCATGAAAATCCATAATACATCAAGTTTATAAGAATTGCGGTGCTGCCTGGCTAAAACCTGCAATAAAAGAAAAAAAAGTCCCCCGGGGGAGAATCGGACTCCCAACCTCCCGGTTACAGCACTTGGCTTTTCAGGCTTCATCTCAAGCTTTTTATGCTTCTAATCCGCCCTAGATAATTTTCTACAGCCAGGCGCTCTACCATTGAGCTACCGAGGGATGATTATAGAAATAAAGGATATTTTTAAAGATATTGCCTGCCTTTAATGTATAATAGTATAAGCACTGTTTGATGAAGGATTGCTAATATGGAATCTCTCCGGTATAAACATCATTAAGCCAGTTTGTCAAAAAATGTCTATTCAAAATTATGCTTTTCGCATAATTAATCATTGCTTTTCTTTCATGATTGACTATGGCAAGCTCGTGCTGGCAGTAGTTTCCAAGCTTTTTGGTGTCCCCCTCTTTAAAGCTGCCTTCAATATCTTTTTCATCAAATGTAAAAATCCTGTTTTTAAGAATCATGTTTGAATGCCCGTCTGCAGGGCTTGTATACTGCTCCCACCCGCTTAGGTTCATCATGCCATCAGAGTTTATCAGAAATGCCAGTCCTGTGTTTCCAACATCTGGGTTTTCAGCTGCCCTTGCTAAAGGTGTTATCCAAAATGATGTGTCCCTGCTTTCACCCTCATAAAACATATCATACACCTTGACAAGATAGTCTCCTGGCAGGATAATCATGGGTTTTGGCGCTGCTATTACATTCTTTTTATACATTCCTTCTGAATCTACTATTCTTTTGCGTGTGTCTAACATTTTTTCTATTTTAAAAATTTAGAAAAGCTTATTGTACCCTTAAGCTCTGCTGGTATTCCTTTTTCCTTGGCATTATCAATAGCAAGCTGATTGCCAGAAACAGCCAGAAATTTTGCTAATCCCTTCTCTGCTCTTTCCTTTACTAATCCATAAATTACAACAGAAGAGCTTACATCACTGCTTGCTGGCTTGCCCAAATTTGCATCCATAAAATATCGGTCGTACTCTGCTGCTCTAACCTTATCTAACATCTCTTCACGAGTCTTTGCTAAATCAACTGAATATCCTTCCCTTTGGGACAGCTCAATTAAACTATCAACCTTATCCTTATCTTTTGTATGCAACCCTAATAATATCTTCTTTTCCATTTTATTTTGCAATCCTCAGAAATCTGAGGTGAATTTTATTTCACCCCTTGATAGCATAGCACAAAAGAGAATTTATAAATCTTACTCCTTTCTCTCTGAAACAGAAATGTATGCGCTGTTGGAATTTGCCTCCTTGACCTTTCCGTTTCTGTCATAGACAACAGAAGCAAGCGGAAGGGCAAACATCCCGACCATTCCAATCTTTGAGTATATGATATATGAGAACATCTTCTGCTCTCCTGCTGACATTGAGTTGACATTCCAGAGTATTTTCCTGTTTTTCTCGTCAACCTTCTCTGGAGCTACGCCGTATTTGTCATACAGCTTTACTACAGGAGGCAGCCTGTCAATTACAGTCAGCCTTTCAACAGCCCTTCTTGCCCTGACATTCAGCCTTACCTTCAGCGCAAACTCTCCGCTTTTTGTCTTGACGAATGAAGAATCCTTTCTTACAATAACATCGCCCGTCAGGTATGATTTTATTATGAAGATAATAGCTGCAATAAGAATAATCAGCACTATGGGGTAAAGATAGTTTGTCTTTGCTGTTACTTCCAGTTTCCCTGCAGGAAGCACTTCTGCAGCCCAGGAATATGTTGCTATCAGCCCCTGCCTCTCAACCCTTTCTGGAGCCACATTAAATGTTGTGAATATGCTTGAAAAGGCGTCCCTTTGTATTTTTATGTCTGCCATTGCCGGGACATTCCCCTCATTTGTTTTTGTTATCCTCTCTGTTGTGATTATCCAGCCGGATTTTTCTGTTTTTGTTGTGAACTCTGTCTTCTCAACATATTTTATTGAGGATTCTGCTTTTTCAGTCACCCCGCCGATGCTGATATCCGCCAGCAGCTTGTATGTGCCCGCAGTTATGCCCTTTGTCTTTTCCCTGTCAATCTTTATTGAAAAGCTCTTTTTTTCAAAAGGAGAAAATGAAAGGTTTGTATTATAGCTGAAGAAAACTGACGATAATGAGATGCCAGCATCGCTTATGCTTACATTCTCCTTGTTTTCAATATAGATTGTTGCCGAGTCTGAATCAATAATAATATTATCTGCTGACAGGCCGAGAAGATTTTTGATTTTTACAATGCTTATTGAAATCCTGTCCTCAAATATGCCTGTGCTGCCTTTTATATTGTATATAAAATTAAAAATTCCCTCCTTGCTCCTTGCCCTTTCATCAGGATAAACCTCAACCCTTACATTCTTTGTTTCAGCGCCCAGAACCTCAAATGTGCCTCGTGGAGAAAAGTAAATTCCTACAAGGCTGTAAATCTCAAAATTGTCAGTCGGCCCAAGATTTTTTATTTTGAAGTCAAAAATTGCCGGCTTGTTAACCTCTGCAATAACGACATCGCTTATCGTAGCTTTTTCAACCTGTATGTTTATTGCAGAAGCAAATGAAATGCCCTGGACAAAAACCAATAGAATCATCAAAAACATCAGGCTTTTCCAGCAGTCTCTTTTCTTTATCATTAAAAAACCTCGTAAGGGATATATTTAAAGGTTTCGCTGATTTTTTCAGCCTAATTTTTGTTAATGCTCGCCTTCAAGCTCAAGAAATGCCTTTGCCTGCGCAATAAGCTCGTCAGCCTCGCCAAAAAGCTTGCTTTCATATGTTTGTATTCTTTCCCTTATTACATACCTGTCATAAATCCCCCTCATGAATTTAAGGAATGCATTTGCCTCCCACCTGCTTTCATAATCTTTTGTTATCCATGCGCTTGCCTTAACCTCAACAACCCCCTTGTTCATCTTTGCCTTCTTGCCGTCTTTCTGAACCTCTACATCAACCATTCCGAGAATGCGCCATGTTACCTTGATGACAAACTTGAAATAGTCAGATATCTTCCTATCTGCCTCCCACTCTATTTCAATCTCCTTCCCTGAGGGAGTTATCTTCTCAGAATACACCTTCTCTGTAACATCATATTCATTGTCAGAGAGCCAGCTGTAAAGAAACCTGTAAAACTCCTTGAACTCAAAGACGCTTGCCTGCTTTATTTTGCTGTCAAAAACCCTATCTTTCTCCGACATCTTTCTGTTTGCCCTCTTTTATTATAAAAAACCTGATATTTAAACCTATTTTGTCTATTTAAATATTTTCTTTTTGAAGAACTTGGCAATCAGGCTAAAATAAATATCTTGTAAAGATAAGCTGTTGCAAATGTCCAGAAAACAATTTGAATTATGCTAAAGCAGAATACCATTTTTTCATGTGATTTTAGAATGCCTTCAAGATAAAAGTTATATGAAACCTTATGCTTTTTGGTTATTACGATAACTGCATGGGAAACACCAACTAAATAATCAATTGCATAAAGAATAAAGCCCCACAGCAAATGAAAAGACAAGCCATAAATTATTAATGCCATTATAATCACCGAGACTATCCTTATTGTTGCAGCATTTTTGCCTTTTTGAAGAACACCAAATAGGTATACTGGCTTTTTGATACTATAAAGTCTAAAGAAAATCATTAATAAAAACATTAAAATTATCAACAAAAATATTAAATCTGTCATCTATTTAAAATGCTATTCTTTCTTTTTCACATCTCTTCCCTGCACGATTCGCACAAAAGCCTGTTGTCTGTTTTGTAAAGCAAGTCATAGTTTCCGCACTCCTCGCACAGGTCTTCTGTTTCCCGCCTTCCGCCAGTTTTTGGCGTCCTCATTCTTTTCATCTTGTCTGACTCCTCCCTTACCTGCATCAACTCTCCAGCTATGTCAAACAAGGCGGGCTGCACCCTTAGAATATCGCTCAATGTCAGAAGCCCGACAATGCTGCCGTTAACGACGACAGGAAGCCTCCTGTAATTCTGCCTTTTCATGATGCTTACTGCCTCGTAAACATCAATTGACGGCTTTGTTGTTATCACCTTCTTTGTTGCAACATCGCTCGCCTTTATGTTTTTCAGCTCTTTTCTTGACTTTTTAACCATTGCCCACAATATATCTCTCTCTGTCAGTATTCCCGCAAGTTTCTTGCCATCCTTGATTATCAGCCCCCCAATTCTCTTCTTAACCATCTCCCTGGCGCAGTCAATGAGATTTGTCTCTGGCTTTGCATAAACAAAATTCCTCGTCATTATATCGCCCACTTTTATTCCTGTTTTCATCTTAACTCAGAATATTAAAATCACGAATGCTTATAAACCTTTTCATAATTTTGCAATGCATTTCTGGCATTAGCGCAGGGTTCTTGGCGCATAAAGAAAAGGATCAGCGAGGAAATCCTGCCCCGGACCTCGCTGTAACATTAAGAGAGAAATTTATTATTTATCATTAATGCTGGTGTAGTATATAAAGTATATACCTGCAAAATTTCCAGAATTCCGCCACAAAAAACTGCCCGCAGAAAAATCCATTATTTAATGCTTTTCAGGCTTCTGCTGTTTCCCGAGCATAAAATCTCCAACTGCGCCTGTAAACAGTATATACAAGTATATATTATAAAATATATATCATAGAAGAATAAAGCTTTAAATATATACTGGCTTATACTTTCCATACTAAGGAAACCGTAGAAGGAAAGCCAGCAGACATTCTAGTATTTTCACGGCTATTGTTTAAAATGGAGCAAAGAAAGTTAATCAGGCTCGGGAATTCAAGCTTTGCAGTCGCACTGCCGAAGGAATGGATAAACAGGTCAGGGCTGAAAAAAGGAGATGAAGTTTTCATTACGCCTAATTCAAACGGGGAGATTATAGTTTCACACCAGCAAAAAAAGAACCTCTCGGATAAAAAAACAATTATAAATATTGACGGAAAAGACGACAAGAATATAAGGCGCGAGTTTACAAGCGATTACATCAACGGGTGCTCTATTTTTGAGTTTACCGGAAATATTGACAGGGAAAAAGGCAAAATAATCAAGAATATAATAAACCATTACATAAGCTGCGAAGTCAGCGAGGAAAGCAGCACTAAAGTTGTGGTTAAGGACTTTTTTAACCTTGAAGAGCTAAACCTGAACAACTTCATGCGCAGAATCGACAATAACATAGAGGAGATGTTTGACATAATCATACAGGGGATATCTGGAAAGAAGATTTCAAAGGAAGACATGGAAGAAATGAACAAAATAGACCTGGATGTAAACAAGTTTTATTTCCTGACATCAAGAATTCTGACGCTGGGGCTGAACGATCCGAGCCTTGTGCACACATTAAAAATTAAGCCTACAGAGCTCTTTAACAACTGGTGGCTTGCTTTCCACCTTGAGCATATCGGGGATGACCTGAAGATGATGGCTAATAAGATAAAATCTGAGAAATTAACTGCTGAAAACAGGGAGATAATGGCATCTGCATTCAGGGAGATGAAAGAAAGGCACGGCGAGTCTCTAAGGATATTTTACAATCAGGACACTAAAAAAGCCTATGAGCTCATGGAAAGCGGGAAGAAAATGTGCAATGTAGCTGAAAACCTTATGAAAAGCAAGAGCGCCCTGCTTATATTCACAGGAGCAAGGCTCAAGGAAATGAGCAATGCTTCATACCAGATATTAAAAATGATGTCCCATATGAACATGCAAAGATGACGGGCAAAGAAGATAAGCGGCTGGAGAATGCGAGGGAGCTTATTCATAACTATGAGGAGAAGGTTATAAGAAAGCTGTTCCCGGAAACAAATGGAAATAGCATAAAAGAGGGGACTTTTTCCATAGAGAGAAGCCTTGGAAATCCTTCCCGCATACACTATGTTGTAACAGATATTGTCGGTGGCAGAAACTATACCTTCAGCGCCAGGATGTACAGGGCTACTCCAAAAACCTACAAAGGGGATATTTCACAGGCACAAAAGGACTACAAATCATACTTATTCCTGAAAGAGCGGGCTGGAATAGAGCATGCTCCAAGGGCTGTTTTTCTGGAAGAGGCGCCTGAGTGGCTGTTTAAAGAGTTTATTGTCGGAAAGGCTTTAAGGGAAATTCTTGATAAAGACAAGGATGACAAGGCAAGAATGAAAACACTTGATGAGTTTATTATGCCTGTTGTTGCCTCCATAGCAGACTATCAAAATAAGGCAACCTATGCAGCGCAGAGCCTGCCTGTTGAGGAAAGAGCAAAGCTTCTCTGGTCAAGGAGCGTAGAGGAGCAAGCCAGAGATTACCTGGCAGTATATATTGGAAACAAGGAAGAGGCAGCAGGCGTGGCATCCAGTTCATACATACCCCTGCTAGGCGAGGCGCTGAGGGGTGTCAGTGTCTGCCATGGCGATTTAAGCCCAGACAACATAATATATGACGAGGAAAAAAAGGCTTTCTATTTTATAGACCATGAGCTTAAAGAGAGAAATCCATTTGCTGATTTGGGGTGTTTCATAGCCTATCTAGGCAACTATGAGGGCTTATGGAAAAAACTGGCTGAGAAATTCAAGCTGATTAAAACAGGGCTGGCAATGAAGGAGGAGGGGATAAAGCTTACAAAGCTGCTCATGGCAGAGCCCTACAAGCTTGAAGAAAAGAGCAAGAAGGATGCGCACTTTGAATTGTACGCAAATATACTCCACCACTCACTTAGAAGAGTCTCTAAATACATCCAAAGGGGTGAAAAGGGCTATGATGAGCAGATTAAAAATATAGCATTTATCTTAAACTCCTGGGTTAACAGCCGGGCAGACTTTAACCTCGCTGAAAGCGATATTGCAAAAATCAATGACTTAAAAAAATATTTCCCTGAAAAAAAGGAGTTGCATGATGAAGCAGAACAGCAGGGCAATCAGGCACAGGCAGAGGTATACATTAATGTGAGAGCTGGCGAGGCAGCCCAAAACCGGAAAATAGCGTAAGATTTAAAAAGTTAGCGCTTAATTTAATATAACTTCAAACAAAATGGCAAGGGTTAAAGCTTTAAAGGATAATGCTCAATCTGGCAGCAAGGCTTATGTTTCAAAAGACGGCTATGACTTATGCGTGATATGCAGAAGCAAGACAGAGTACAAAACAGAAACGCCTGTTGATGTGAGAGTCGGGTATATAGGCGATGGCGGAGGCCAGGCATGCAGAAGCTGTCACAACAAATTATATCAAATGACTTTATAATTGCCAAAACCAGTATATTAATCCTAATTACACACATCAAGAACACAACTCCATCCTAAAGGATGGAGTTTTGTCAAGTGTTCTTGACATTATAATCTTAAAAACATAAAATGACAGACAAACAGCCGATATTTATCCTCTCTGATAACATGCAGAGGACAATAGGCAAGGATGCGCAGAGAAACAACATCATGGCAGCAAGGCTTGTGGCTGATGCTGTCAAGACTACGCTTGGCCCAAAGGGAATGGACAAGATGCTGGTTTCAGGCACAGGAGGCATTATAGTTACAAACGACGGCGTGACAATCCTTGAGGAGATGGAGATAGAGCATCCTGCAGCAAGGATGATGGTTGAAATCGCCAAGACGCAGGAGGCAGAGGTTGGCGACGGGACAACAACTGCTGTCATGCTCGCCGGCAGGCTGCTTGAAAATGCTGAAAGGCTGCTTGACCAGAAGGTGCATCCTACTGTCATAACAAGAGGCTACAGGCTGGCAGCAGAAAAGGCGCAGGGAATATTAAAGGAGATTGCTGTTGATATTACAAAGGATGACAGAGTCCTGAAGCAGATTGCAATAACAGCAATGACTGGCAAGGGCGCAGAAACAGTCAAGGACAGGTTTTCTGACATTGTTGTCCAGGCTGTAAAGCAGGTTTCTGACAGCAATAAATTTGACATGAGCAATATAAAGATTGAAAAATTCAAAGGTGATGGCATAGAAAATACAGAGCTGATAAGCGGCATTGTTCTTGACAAGGAGAGGGTTTCTGCTGATATGCCCCCTGTTGTAAAGAATGCAAAAATAGCCCTGCTTGATGTTGCGCTTGAGATTAAAAAGCCTGAGACAGAATCAAGGATAAGCATCACAAGCCCATCCCAGCTGCAGAGTTTTATAGACGAGGAGGACAGGATTCTCAGGGACATGGCAAAGAAGATTAAGGATGCAGGGGCAAATGCCATATTCTGCCAGAAAGGAATAGATGACATTGCGCAATACTATCTTGCAAAGGAAGGCATATATGCATGCAGGCGCGTTGCAAAATCAGACATGGAAAAGCTTGCGAGGGCGACAGGCGCAAGGATTGTAAGCAACTTAAGCGAGCTTTCCGCGCCAGAGCTTGGGAAGGCAGATATTATTGAGGAAATCAAGAGAGGAGATGATGCATTCACATACATAAGGGGATGCGAGAACCCAAAGGCGCTGACAATTCTTATTCATGGCGGGACAGAGCATGTCATAGATGAGATGGAAAGGGCGTTAAAAGATGCCTTGGGCGATGTTTCTGCCACACTCAAAGACGGAAAGTTTGTTGCAGGCGGAGGGGCGGTAGAAATACAGCTTTCAAAAAGACTGAGGGAATTCTCGCAGGGGTTAAGCGGCAGGGAGCAGCTTGCTGTAGAGGAGTTTGCCTCTTCCCTTGAGTTTATACCTTCAACACTTGCAGAGAATGCAGGGCTTGACCCTATAGACATACTGACACAGCTTAAGGCAGAGCATGACAAAGGCAAGAGATACGACGGCATAAACCTTTTCACAGGAAAGATAGAGGACTGCGTCAAGGCAGGCGTGATAGAGCCCCTGCGCATAAAAACGCAGGCAATAAACTCTGCATCAGAAGTGGCAATGATGATTTTAAGGATAGATGATGTCATTGCCTCTGGCGGAGGCTCGTCAGGCAAGCAGGGCAGGATGCCCCAGATGAATGACGGGGAGTATTGAATTCTCGAGGATAAATTAAAAATTCAAAATCCATAGCTTTAAAAAGCCATACTATCTTGCAAAATTCTCTATAAATTTTGTTTTTGTAAAATGGACAAGTTTTTTGAAAGATTATTGTACATGGGGCAGCTAGTTCATGAGGACTACAAAGGAAAGCAGATAGACCTGGCTTTGCAAAATATTTTATCCAGCTATTCTGGCGGAGAAAAAATACCACCTGAGATTTTCGTGGAGGATGAGCATGCATTAAACCTTGCAATGCATGCAAACAGGTTTAATTATGAGCACAGGCACCTCTTGCCTAATGCAAACAAGGCAATTGAGCCTATTGTGGAGCATCTTCATGAGCATCCAGAGATTGTAAACTCGAAATCTATCAGGTATATCATGGCAATGGGTTTTGCCGGATATGACAACAGGACAATAGAGATTACAAAAGACGATGTTGAGCCCGAGGAAGCAAGCAGGGTATGCAAGGCAAGAGACATAAGCTGTATTGTAAACTACAGGCATTATTTGTTTGATGCAAGCCATTCAGCATCATGGGAAAAGCACACCCCTGTTTTTGATGAAAGAATGGTTGTCTATGCAGAAAAAGGGCAGGACGGGCTTGGATTATTCAGGGATATCTCAGAATATCTCGGCAGGGCTGTTGCAGAAAAGGGCAGGAAATATGGAAAATATGCGCATCATACATACACTATCAACAGCGAATTAGGGCTGCACTCAAGGCCTTCAGCAGCATTTATAAAAGAGTATGTAAATGTGTTTCTAAAAAGCCACCCGGAAAAGCCCATAGACATATGGTTCAGGACAGCGAATAAAGAGGTTGATGGAAGGGGAATACTCGGATTGATGAGGCTTGCAGCTGAAAAAGGGCAGAAGGTTACAATCCTATGCAAGCCAAAGGAAGTAGCAGACGAGTTCTACCATGGGCTTGAATCGTTTTACTACAACAAAAACCCTCTTTTTTTAAAGGTGAAATAGCCAAGGATTTTGCGAGCATTGATAGTGGCAAGATTTATTAATCCCTTTCTTCTCTTGTTTTTATGGCAGATGAAAAAGAGGTTATTGCAGAATTGGTTCTAAAGCAGCTAAAGCATCCTGCATTGAAAAAAGAGGATATTCTAAAGGTTATAGAAATCCCGCCTTCTCCTGAGCTTGGCGACTATGCATTTCCATGCTTTATTCTTGCAAAGGAGATGAAAAAAAGCCCTGCGGGCATTGCAACAGAGCTTGCAGCAAAAATAGGCAAAAAGCTTTCCGTGGGCATTGAGAAGATTGGGGCAGCAGGCCCCTACCTGAATTTTTTTCTTGACAAGAAAATTCTGGTTGAGAGCGCTGTAAGCAGGATTTTGAAGGAAAAGGAGAAATTTGGAAAAGCAAAAGAAGCAAAAAAGGGAAAGGTGATGGTGGAGTTCTGCCACGCAAACACGCATAAGGCATTTCACATAGGGCACACGAGAAACATCTCATTGGGAGAATCAATATCAAGAATTCTTGAAAGCCGCGGAATTAAAGTCATAAGGGCAAACTACCAGGGGGATATTGGCATGCATGTTGCAAAAACCCTCTGGGGCATGCTAAACCTGAAAAAATTAGGGCTGCAAGAGCCGGAAAATGAAAAAGGCAGGTGGCTTGGAATAGTTTATGCAAAAGCCAGCCAGGCTGCAAAAGATGAAAAGACAGCCGAAGAGATAAACAAGATTAACCAGCAGCTTTATTCTGGAGACAAAAAACTTAATGACTTGTGGAAGAAAACGCGAAAGTGGAGCATAGATTATTTTGAGAAAGTCATTTACCCTGATTTTTATGCCAAATTTGACAGGTTTTATTTTGAGTCAGAGGTTGAACAAGAAGGCGTTAAAATAGCAAAGAAGCTTCTTGAAGATAAGATTGCTAAATTAAGTGAAGGCGCAATAATAATGGATTTTGAAAAGCAGGGGCTGGGAGTTTTTATATTGCTTAAATCTGACGGCACTCCGCTGTACTCAACAAAAGACCTAGAATTAGCTGAGCTGCAGGATAAAGAATATGCGCCCGGCAGGATTCTTCATATTGTGGCATCTGAGCAGAACCTTTATTTCAGCCAGCTGATAAAGACTGTTCAGAGTTATAATAAAAAATTAGCAGATAAAGAAGAGCATATTTCATACGAGCTGGTTATACTCCCGACAGGAAAGATGGCTTCAAGGGAGGGTAATGTTATTTTGTATGACGACACATTAGAAGAGATTAAAAGGCTGGTTAAGGCAGAGATAACAGGAAGGGACAAGGGCATAAATAGCACCGAGCTTGAAAAAAGAGCCAAGAAAATCTCGCTTGGCGCAATAAAATATTCCATGCTAAAGCAAAGCCCTAATAAAACCATCGTCTTCAATGAAGAGGAGATAACAAGGTTTGAAGGCGACACAGGCCCCTATCTCCAGTACAGCTATGCCCGCGCGTCATCAATACTGAAAAAGGCAAAAATCAGCGAGAGCAGTATAAAAAGCATTAAGATAAGCTCGCTTGAATTTCATGAGATAGAGCTTGCCAAGAAGCTCTATCAGTTTCCAGATGTTGCAGAAGGCGCATGCAGGCAGCTGAATCCCTCGTCAATAGCAAACTATGCCTTTGAGCTTGCCAAGCTGTTCAATGAGTTCTACCATTCATGCCCTGTCATCCACAGCGACAAGGAGACGCAGAAGCAAAGGCTTGCGCTTGTCCAGTCATTCAGGATTGTCATGAAAAATGCCCTTTGGCTTCTCGGCATGGACGCGATTGAAGAGATGTGATAGAATATGGTTCTTAACATATACTGTAAAATATATTTTAGAGTATAATATTATTTATATACATACATGTATACATGCATATATGACCAAAGTAATCTCTATTTCAGATGAAGCATATGAAGAATTAAAAAGATTGAAAAATGGAATAAGCTTCACAAAGGTAATAATAGAGTTAACAAACACAAAGAAAAAAGGAAGCATTATAAAATATGCAGGAGTTTTAACAAAAGAGGAGGGGAATGCTATTCTTGATGAAATCAGAAAAGAAAGGAAAAAAATCTCCAGGAGAATGTTATAATGATTCTTGATAGCGATGTTATAATAAATTTCTTAAGAAAAGATAATGAAACTACAAGAAAAATCCTTGCCATCCAAAATATTGAAGAGCTTTCTACAACTTCAATTAACACATTTGAAGTTTTAAGAGGACTTTCTAAATTTAACAAAATCAATGAAGGGCGTGAATTTCTAGCTAATTTGAAGATATTCAGCTTTAATTTTAAAGCATCAGAAAAAGCCGCGGAAATTTTTGAAGAGTTAAGAATAAAAGGCGAAGCAATAGATGCGATGGATTTGATGATTGCCTCTATTGCTATTGTGAATAACGAAACCTTAATGACGAAAAATACCCGGCATTTTGAAAGAATGCGCGAATTGAGGATTGAGGCGTAGCTATAGAGTTTATTAGGGCATGCCTTATATTGTGAATCTCTCTTTATACAGGTTCTTTTTGTATTCTACTTTAGCGGCATATTTCCTGTCTCTCATCAATTCATCATAATTCTGCATGTATTTGTTATGAAATGCCTGCATGTAGTATTCTTTCATGCTGGCATAATGCATCCTGCATTTTAAAATCTTTCTATGTCATAACTTCTCCAATAAGGGAAAAACCCTGCAGTCTGTCTATTTCAAGCAACACGCCAGCCTTTTCTATATTGGCAAGAAATTTATCTAAAGAGGAATTATCCTTTTTGCTGACAGATAAAAGCCAGTCATCAACATCAACAAAAGCCCGCTCTCCTCTTTTGAACCCTTTAGGAGCATAAATTGTGCCTTTTGCGCCACCATCACAGCCACTAGGATAACCTGTGTCCCATCCATGCACTCTAGCATGATTCTCATCAATCGGGCTTGTTGATAATCTATAATGCACACCGCAGTTGCATTGTTCTTTATTTTCCGGAACTTTTTCCAGCTTAAAAACGCCTTCTCTCTCAACTAGATTTAGCCTATGAAGATATAATGTTGCCATTATGCTGATTATCATGAAAACTTTAAAAATAAGCCTATACTGCAAAATATATTAAATATAACAATGATAATTTCAGCGCAAATGCCCCCAAAATTCATTTATATAGAAACCTACGGATGCTCTGCCAGCCAGAATAATGCCGAAATTATGAAAGGAATAATGACGCAGGCAGGCCTGGGCATAGTCTCTTCTCCAGAAATGGCAGATATCTGCGTCATTAACACCTGTGTTGTGAAAAGCCCGACAGAGGAAAAAATCAGGAGGAGAATTGTTGAGCTGGCAAAGTCAAAAAAGGTGATAGTTGCTGGCTGCATGCCTGAAATAAGGCAGAAGGAATTAAAAAAGATAAAAAATGTTTATCTTCTCGGAATACATCATGTTAAGGACATAGCCAAGTTTATAATGCAGATATGCACAAAAAATTCTGCCTGGGCGATTGTTTCAGGGCAAAATGAGACAAAGCTCTGCCTGCCAAAGATAAGCACTAACAGGAATATTGGAATAACCCAGATTTCAGAAGGCTGCGCCGGAAATTGCTCATTCTGCATAACAAGGCTTGTTAAAGGAAAGCTATTCAGCTATCCTGAAGGCAAAATCCTTCAGTCTGTGCAGTCTGACTTAAATGCTGGCTGCAGGGAAATCTGGCTCACAAGCCAGGACAATGCTGCCTATGGAATGGATGAAGGCAAGAGAAAACTGCCAGAGCTTTTGAAAAGCATTTTGGAATTAAAAGGAAATTGTCAAGAACCACCTGTCAAAGACAGGTGGCATGATAATGCCCCACTTCGTGTGGTTCTTGAGCATGCTCAGAATTCCACGAGCGATTCAAACCACTCGTTACAAACGAGTGGAATTCTGACATTTAAAGTCAGGCTCGGCATGATGAATCCTGATAATGTCCTGCCAATTCTTAATGAGCTTGTTAAGATTTACAGGCATGAAAAGATGTACAAGTTTCTGCATATTCCCCTGCAATCCGGCTCTAACAGGATTTTAAAGCTTATGAACAGGAGCTACACAACAGCAGATTTTATGAGGATAATAAGCAGGTTTAAGCAGGAAATTCCGGATATTACCATCTCAACAGACATAATTGCTGCTTATCCCTCTGAAACAAATGATGATTTTCAGGAAACACTGGATGCACTAAAAGCTATCAAGCCAGATGTCCTGAACATAAGCAAGTTTTGGCTGAGAAAAGGCACAGCTGCTGCTGAAATGCCCAAGCCCGAGCAGATTGATGCAAAAACAGCAAAGCAAAGGGCTTCAGGGCTGATGAAGCTGCATCTGAGAATTGCGCTTGAAAATAAAAAAATGCTTGTTGGAAAAAAGATAAGGTGCCTTGTGAACGATAAAGGATTTAAAATTCATGGCAGGCAGACATGGCTTGCGCGGGGCGATAACTATGAGCTTGTTGCAATAATCTCTGATAACTTAAGCAGTAATATAAAAGGCAAAAGCCTGCTCGGCAAATTCATAGATGTTAGAATAAATGAGGCAAAGCCGCATTATCTGGTTGGGGAGAAATTTCAGCAGTAATATTTTTATACTCGCCTATCTTTTATATAATATGGAAAAAATAGTGCAGTATGATGCAGATGCAGAACCATGCGAGAGGCAGAAAGATGGAAATAACGGGCATGACGAAAGCAATAGGTGCTATGCTGGCGGAAATTATGCAAGATACTACAGCCTGCAATCCGGCAGGTTTAGCTTGAATGGCCTTGAAAAAAGGGTGCTGACAAGAGAAGAGGAAATAATCTTGTTTAAAAAACTTGAGAAAGCCAAAACTGAAAAAGAAAGGATGTCATGCAGGACAGAGATAGCAGGGTATAATCTGCGCCTTGTGCTTTCTATTGCCAATGACTATAGTGTTCTGTGCAATATCAGTGATTTGGAGATGGGTGAATTAGTTGACGCAGGGGTTATCGGCTTGATAGACTCTATAGACAAGCATGAATACAAAAGAGGGCTCAAGCTTTGTACGCACGCAGTAGAGCATATAAAGCGGTATATAAAAAGAACATATGACAATGAATCAAGCCTGATATGCATACCAGTCCATATGAGGGAAAAGATGCACAGGATAAAAAAAGCAGAAGAGGACTTGTTTTACAGGCTTAAAAGAGAGCCGACAATAAAAGAGATTGCCAGAAAGGCTAAACTGAAAATTTCTGTGGCTAAAAGAGTAAAAGATTTTATGAATTCCCCAATGTCCGGGCAGCCGCTTTCGCTTAATACCCCTGTAAATAACAGCGGAGATAAAGAAATCACGCTAGCTAATTCCATCAGCGGCAATCATGCAAAAAATCATGAGAATATCTATGAAAAAGCAAGCCGCCTTGTTTTGCATGAAAAGCTGGCAGAGTCGCTTAAAGAGCTTGAGGGCGCAGAAAAGCAGGTGCTCTATCTGCGCTTTGGACTTGACGGAAATGGCTGCAGGACACTAGACGAAACAGGCAGGTTTATTGGCTTCACCCGGGAAAGGGCAAGGCAGATTGAAAAAAGAGCTATCAAAATGTTAAAAAACAAGATAAGCCTGAAGTTATTGATTAGGAATGCGAATATTAAATGAATGAGGAGGTTTAAAGGGCTTTAGTTTTATTAACCAAAAAGTTTTTAATTATAACTTTATTCCTTTGATATATGGAGATAAAATTTGATTATAGAGCAGCATGCCAAAGTATAGTTAATGCGGTTACCGAGATGGACGCGCAGTTAAAAAGTTGTTTAGATAATGCGATTTGGGAATCTTTTAAATACTCCCTTACGCCGTATTTACTTACCTTTGTAAAGTAAATCGGTCATAAAATCCATAGGATTATCTGA